>NZ_JBGCCF010000006.1:0-203180 GCF_041262385.1 Lysinibacillus sp. RC46
ACTCCAACCGATCACTTTCTCTTCAAAGCGGATCAGTTATCCACTCCAACCGATCACTTTCTCTTCAAAGCGGATCAGTTATCCACTCCAACCGATCACTTTCTCTTCAAAGCGGATCAGTTATCCACTCCAACCGACACTTCTTCACCGAAGAGAAACGGGTTTTTACCCTGACATTTCACTATTATCCATCAAAAAAGCTGCCCTTGATAAAGGACAGCTCCAAAATACTATTTAAATAACTCAGGGTAAACTGCTTTTGCTATTAACTCAACAGCTTCGCCAATACGCGGACCCGGACGGTTTGAAATATCAGTGTCTATAGAATACACCGCTTTATTTTGAATGGCAGTGATTGAATTCCATCCATCACGAGAGAGGATTTCTGCCGTTGGGTTTTCCCCATAGTTTACGGTTGTTAAAATGACATCTGGATTTTTTGCAATAATATCTTCCTCAGATACCTTTGCCCAACTTTTGAGGTCAGCAAAAACGTTCTTAACATTTGCAGCATCTAAAATCTCTTGTTGGAATGTACCAGAACCAGGTGTATATATGTCTGGCTTCGGACTAATTTCTAAATAGATATTTTTTGGTTCTTTCACATCTTTAACTTTTGCTTGGACTTCTGCAATTTTACCTTTAATATCATCATTTAACTTGTCGCCTTTATCTTTGATTCCCATAACTGTTGCGATTTGTTGGATATCCCCGTACACATCATCAAATGTTTTAGCCGATTGAATGGCAAACACTTTAATACCTGCATCTTCGAGACCTTTTAAGGCATTTAAATTTTCTTCATCGCCTCCAGTTGTATAGGCAATAACGACATCTGGCTTTAACGCTAAAATACGCTCACTATTGAATTTTACAGAATCAGAAACACGTTCAATTTTTTGCGCTTCTTCCGGATACGTATCATATTCAGTTGCACCAACGATTTTATCCCCCACACCTAGAGCAAATAAAATTTCTGTATTACTTGGTTGCAATGAAACAATAGTTTTAGGTGCGGCAGCAAACTCTACTTCTACGCCACGGTCATCCTTAACTTTATATCTAGTTTTCTCAACTTGTTGATCTTCCTTAGAAATAGTCTCTTTATTAATATCCTCTTTCGCGCCACAGCCAACTAAAACGAGTGCTAACATTAACACAGAAAGCCATTGTAGCTTAAACATTTTCTTCATTTCATTGATTCTCCTTTTTCTTTTTCATCGGGTATGACTTACTAATAAACGGTATTTCAGCAATACCAGCCTGCTGATTCATAAAGACAGCCATTACAAAAAAGACATTGGCTAGTAATCCTAAATAATCAAAGAGAATAGCAGGTACTTCCCGTTCTTCAGATACTTTGTGCAAAACGCGATATGATTTTTTCGCCTCACTACGGCATAAATGTAATGCAGTAGCAGCCTCTGTCCCTTGAGGTAATACAAAGTTTTGTATTTCATCCTTAACATGACTAACATAGAAATCATAGCGATTACTTAGCCAAGTCAAATTATCTTCAGTTACCGCCAATTTACCTCGTACTGAGCCATTTACATGGTAAGCCATTGGTAAAATGGCTAGTAAATCATCTACTACTACCTCTACCGTTTCCTTTTTTACCGCCACCAAAGCGACGCCAATATGTGTTGTAAGGCTATCTGTTCGAATTTCAAAATCTACCGTTGATGCCTTTTCACGCATAAATGGATAACAAGAATAACGTGCATCTTTTTTCAAATCTAAGTCCCCGCTTTCCTTCGTGAAAAATTCTTACTTTATTCACACCTTCTTAGGATTCCAGCAGGTGAAAGATAAGTGTACATAAAAAAACGTTGTTCCCACTCCTAAGGAAACAACGAAAATAACATAATAATGTCGTATAGACACAACATAGCCTATGTAATTGCCGCATATTCTCCTAGCTTCCGAAGAGTTATCATACGTTCAAACAAAGGTCGGTCTCCTGGCTTGTACAGTTCACTACATTCAATCATGTTGTTAGTCATAAAAACCTTCCCATCAGATAATTCGACAGTGGTATATCTTTATGATTCCTGTACTTACAGTTGCGGAAACAGCTTCGGTTTTTCACCGAATTCCCGATTATGCTATAGTTTAGCACCCTTATTCTGCAAGAATTATTCACTTGTTTAGCAGTTTAACATAGATTAATAGGAAAAAATAGCTGTGGAATTAGAATAAACAAATACGATGGATAAAGATCATGCAGGTATCACCTTATGCACGCGGGTGTATTCGTTACCCCACGGGCATTTCACATGCTCGTGCAGGTATTTGTTATATTTCATAGATTGATGTTATAAAAGCTATCTCTCAACGAAAGCATGCGCAAAAAAAACAGCTATTTTACATCTTTTAACGGATGGCATTCTTATATTTCTTTTTGCATTTAACATCTTCTTCTTCTTCAATTAAACGTCGAGCAATCTCTAGTAGTTTTGGGTCATTCGTTGCATCGAATAGCTTTTTAAAAGATACAATAATATCATAGCGTATCAATGTCGGGTGCTTTTCGTCTAAGCATATTTGAAATCTTTTCGCCAAATATGACACGACTAAATCTCTTTGTACCTGCCCTGCTAAACCTATTCTCCAAATCGCCTGCAAAGTATGCCTCGAAGTTTCTGTTTTTTCATCATACGTTACTGCCCAAATCTTTAAGAAGTCCTCTAATACTCTTTCTTCGGGATCACTTTTTGCTGCCAATGCGCATAAAAATTGTGCAGCACTTGCACGTACATGTCCATTTTTGTATGTAAGAGCTTGAACAAGTTGTTCCCAAACTGAATATGTCCAATCAACTGGTTCTTGCATAATTTTCATTAATTCTTCGTATGATTTGTATTGAATATCAAGGTCACGCTCTGTTAAATTACTAAAAAGTTGCAAAATCTCTTTTTCCATGATTCATCCCTACCTTTATTGTTTCAGAACGTAAAAATGGTAAACTTGTAAGTATTGTATTAATTTCTATCATTCGTTACTTTACTACTACGAAACTAAAGTCACAAACACTTTTAATTTCAAAGTAAGGTACCTAATTATTATATTTCAAAATTATCAGAAATGAGTATCAATATGCAAGGAAACATTTCTTTCGGCTATAAAAGACACATTTTACATGTTAGCTTTATAATCGGAATTAGCCTTCTATGAATCCAAGCGAAATACGCTATAACGATGGCAATCATTATATGGATAATTGATGCTATACCTTACATCGGCTCTATTTTCATTTTAGTAACTGGTAATATGGTAGTAAATATATCTACTTATGTAAATAAATTCATCCTAGATGTTATTTTACTCATTATTCATCGACTAGTCGAGCCTAAATTAATGGATCACTATATCAGGGATGATAGGTTTACTCGCAAAATCTTGAATACCGTCAAATATTAAAAAAGGTCATCTTTGTAATTTTTTTTACAAAGATGACCTTTTCGCTATTTAAATCGTCTATATAATAGTAGGGCTTATTGAATACGACCGAAGCCTACTAAATATTGATTCCACCAATCAAGTGATTCAATGACAACACCTTTATTTTGAGCATCGATCATCGTGTTATTTCCTAAGTAAATACCTACATGCGCTATGCCTGAACCATAGCTGAAGAATACTAGGTCACCTACACGTGCTTCACTTGCTGAAATACGTTGTGTTGCTAAATATTGTTGTGATGCTGTACGTGGTAAAGATACGCCTGCTTGTTTGTAAGACCATTGCACAAGACCTGAACAGTCAAATCCTGTTGATGGGTTACTGCCGCCCCAAACATAGCTACGGCCTAAGAATTGCTTTGCAGTTGAAATTGCATCACCTGAAGATGCAGTACCTGAACCAGAACCAACAACGACTTTTTGTAGTGATTTTTCATTGTTCGCTTTGCCACTATTGTTAGTGTTGCTAGTATTACTGTTACTATTATTATTGTTACTAGTATTATTGTTAACGTCGTTATTTGTTGCTTGTACTACTGGAGTAGCTGCTTGAAGTGCACGTAAACGAGCTGCTTCTTCCTCTGCTGCTTTACGTTCTGCTTCTAAACGTTCTTCTTCTTGTTTCGTTGCAATTTGTGCCTTTAAAGCTAGAGATTTCGCTTCATTCTCAGCTTTTTTTACTTCCATTTCGCTTTCCTTTTGTTGAAGCTCTTGGAATTGTTTTTGAAGCTCTTTTTGTTTTTCATCTAATGTTGTTTTTTGTTTCTCTAAATTAGCCTTATCCGCTTCTTGTTGATCTACTAATTCTTGGTCAGCATCCATTAATGTTTTTACCGCTACGACACGGTCCATTAAATCTGCAAAGCTTTTCGATTCAAGAACAGCACTTAAATATATACCTACAGTGTTATCTTGAGCTTGGTATGCAGCCATACGTTCACTTAAAATTGTTGAACGTTGCTCAATACGTTTTTTAGTATCTACAATATTTGCATCAACTTCTTTAATATCTGCTTGTACTTTGTTAAATACTTTTACTTTTTCATCGATCTCTTTTTGTAAATTAGTTAATTCTTCTTGTAGCTTTTTAACCTCTGTATCTATTTTAGCTTTCTTATCAATCATTTGTTGAGATGTTTCTTCTGCGTGCACTACGGTTGGTTGAACTGTATTAAATAATAAGCCGCCAGCTAGTGCTAATGCTAGCACCATCGACTTACGCCATTTATTGCGCTTACCCACGTTATTCTTCCCCTTCACTAGTCAATTTCGCTCTTCGTATTTTAATGTAATCACTGGAACGATTTCTTTTATTTTCTCTTATATATTTATTAGCCTTTTAAAGTTTAGCATTATTAGCATAACTTTTATACTATTTCACGGCTTTTTAATCGTTTAGTAAAACTCGCAACATTCTTGTAATATTCACGTAAATTCTATTAAACTCTACAAAACTACATTTTATTCTACATAACAACGTTTTTAACTGCTTTACCATTAGACCCAATTTCTGTTTTGTAATGTTTTTGTAATATTTCTCGAGAACATTTACCCATTATGCCTCTGCATAATTGCGTCCAGAATCGGCTAAAAGAAGTTAAAATAAAAAAAAGGTAAGGGAGCATTTCCCCTACCTCATCTTGTCGCAAATGTATTTCAATGAACAAAGATATTAATTTCCACTCCAAGTTGGCGCTTCCTATTGCCTCATAGAACGTAACGCTTGGATAGAAAGGCGTACCAAAAGAATGGCACATAAAAACAATCCCAAGTATGCAGCTGTATTTAAATAAACAGCGTATGCATCACGAATAAATTGCGAGATTGCTAAAAGTGCTACAGAAACAATGCCAAAGGTAATACCTACGAGAAGTAAGACGAAACGGGAAAACAAATTTGTAATAAAACGAGCATTATCCTCATCCGAAAAAACATCGTGATGTAAGATAATTTTTCCACTCTCTACCCGTTGAATGAGCTGGTTAACTCGTCTTGGCATTTTGCGCAATGCCGGAATAAGCATTGCTAATTCTTCTTGTAAACGTTCCTTCGTTGCCATCGGTTCTTTAAATGGCTTCAGGAAGGATGCTCGCATATATGCAGATGAAAAATCTTTTGCTTCCGTAAAAATATCAAAATTCGGGTCAATTACCCGTAAAGTCCCCTCTAATGTTACTAATGAACGCAGCGCTAAACCTACTGCTGGATAGAAAGCAAGACCAAAATCCCGAACAACCGTAAATAACGCATGTATTAATTCTTCTGTCGGAATTCGATCCACGTAAGAAATTTTCAAGAGAATTTGATCAATTGCTTGTTCTATCTTTGCACGATCTGCATGATCAGCGTTTTCAACCAATAATGTTACACCGTCAAATAAAGTATTTGAATCATTTAGATGAATCCCCATTAAAATTAGCTTTAAGCCCTCTTGTTGTGTAGCTCCCAAACGGCCAACAGCCCCAAAATCAAGGAGGATCGGTGTGCCATCCGTCTC
Source organism: Lysinibacillus sp. RC46 (assembly GCF_041262385.1). NCBI lineage: Bacteria > Bacillati > Bacillota > Bacilli > Caryophanales > Bacillaceae > Lysinibacillus > Lysinibacillus sp. RC46. Next base: position 5,962 of record NZ_JBGCCF010000006.1, read on the forward strand.
ATCAATCTGAATATTTCCTGGATGTGGATCTGCATGAAATATACCCGAAACAAGCATCTGTTCAATGAAGGAGTATAAAACAGTCCGTGCAAACTGCCTACGATTATTTCCTAATCGATTAAATTCAGCCGCAGCATTTGCAACGCTTTTCCCCCGTACATATTCCATGACAATAATATTTTCATTACAGTATTTTGTATAGATTTTAGGAATCTTCACCTTATAATCGCTTTTAGTAAGAGCATTCGTCACCTGCAATGTATTACGAGCCTCAATATCTAAATGAACTTCCTCGCGTAACCCATCGCCAAATCCTTTAGCAAGCTCTCGAAAACCAAGTGACTCAGCCCATGTAGATTTGTTTGAAAGCCAATTGGCAAATTCCTCTAAAATATCGAGATCGTCTCGCATGATTTCCTTCACGTCTGGACGTAGTAGCTTCACCACGACTTCATCAAAATTTTTCAATCGTGCCTTATGTACTTGTCCAATAGATGCTGCCGCAATAGGCTCCATTTGAAAGCTTACAAATATTTCATTCATAGGCTTCGGAAGTGAATCTTCTAAAATTTGTGATACCTGCTCTGACGATAAAGGCTTCACATTATGTTGTAGCTTCTCTAACTCGTCAATAAAAATAGGCGAAAACAGTTCCTTACGAGTAGAAAGTACCTGACCAAATTTAATAAATATCCCACCACATTGCTCCAAAGTTATCCTTAAAGCAACGGCAAGCTCCTTTTCATTTTCTCGTTGTCTTGCGTATTTAATCGTTTGAACAACACCATTTGTCACTGCTATTTTTAACACCTGACGCAAACGCTTTTGCTGTCGCCAGTAACTACGAAGGCGCAATAATAAATTTTTTTTGCCATTCCGACGATCTCTAGCTGTAATACCACTTGGATCAAAAAGCTCAAAAACGAGGTAGAGTAACATCGAAATTAGTAGCATGCAACCAATCCAAACAAGTGTACTAACCTCTGTCACTGTTTGCATCATTGGTTCGTATAAAAAATCTGTATGGCGTAAATAGGTATACCAATAAACAAAGGACGTTAGCGTCACACTAATAACTACAGAAAGAACCCTACGTATAAAATTAATATTTGAACCAATTAATCGACCACTTACAAAATAAATAAGCACTGATACAACAATGAGTTCGATTAAAAATTTCAAAAAAATCAACAGCGTCACCTCCGATGCTACTTCCTAATACTGCTAGTATAACAAAATACGACCTGTACATCTTTGTATAAAGCCAGAGAAATAGTTACTTTAATAAAGGGTGTGGTTCTATAATAGTATCTTTTTTCGGCATGAGGTCACCATCTATATCTTGAAAAAATAGAGGCAGTCCTTCCGCTAAGACAGGATGTATAACTTTCGTTGGATCTTGTCTTTGATGGTGAATATGCAAATGAGGCTCCGAGGATGAACCGCTATTTCCAACACGCCCTATGAAATCTCCAGGTTCTACAGTATCTCCAACTTCAACAGATACGCTACCTTTTTTAAAATGATTAAGTAAAAGATACGTACATGTTTCGTTTATTTTTATGTACACGTAATTTCCTTCAATCGACTTAAAATCTTCTGTCCCTGGTGTAATGTCAGCTTCATTATTTGAAACAGCAATAACAACTCCAGAAACAGGTGAGTAAATTTCTTTATTCCATATTCTGTAATCCTCATTGCTTTCACTATTAATATTATATGGTTCCATTACTAAATCGTAGGCCCATCTCTCTGATGCCCATACTGCATGAGGCAAATTATCTTTAACATCATTACCGCCCCACCCAACTACAGTTTCTGCAGTTAAAGGCCAGCTTACAGTTATAGATGGTTGAGCACGTTCAATAGTGTTCGGGTAAGCATAAGAAATAATATTCATGGTCATTAGTATTGGAAAGATTAACATTATGTTTACGACTATATTAATAAACAGCTTTACACCTTTCTGCTTTTTAATAATAAATATAATCACCATAATCAAATTAATCATCAATCCTAGCGCCCCTACGATTGGTAAAACTAATTTAAGTATTGCCCATGAATACGCTCCATATATGCCACCAATAAAAAAGACACTGATCCATAACAATAAAATAAATCCTATTAAAGCACCATTTGTGTAACCATACTTTCGCAACACTTTTTTAATAATAAACTTCCTCCTTATGTCTAAAATCCGTAATAATAATCACCATTACTAAATATAGCAATCGAAGGATAACGCGCCTATACGGCCTCAGATGTAGATTTCCATCTTTAGATAAAAAAATACCTTTAGACAAAAAATTATCTAAAGGTAAATCGAAACGTATATTATTTCTACTCGCAAGAGATGGTCCCTCATCTTAATTAGTAGAAAGTACTTGCTCCCAATTTATTGTGCCATTTTTAACTTGTTCCCGTTTTTCTTTATTCATAATATCATTAGGACGTCCGCCTTCTGGCCAATCTTTATCATGATTTGCCCATTCAGGTCGATCCTGCGATAAAATAAAGGCTGCTAAATCAGCGGCATTTTGATCTGTCAAAGTACCCTCTGCACCAACTGGCATATTATGTTTGATGTAGCCAGCCATTTTTGACATTCTCGCCATACCCGCTCCATCATTGAATGAGTTTTTACCCCATAATGCTGGGCCTGTATTAGCACCTGTACCTGAGCCATCAGCTGCGTGACAAGCAATACAAGACTGGGCATATACTTCCTCACCGTTCTTAACATCTGGTATAGGAATGTTCTTCATAGTACTTGTACCTACCCATTCACGCTCTGCCCCGATCGGTACACCTTCTGAAATATAGGCGAAGTATGAGACCATTGCTTCTAACTCTTTACTATTCATGTCAAATTTCTTACCGTTCATACTGCGAACCATACAACCGTTAATACGCTCCTCAATCGTTACAATATCACCTGAGCGTGCAATATATTGAGGATAATTCGCCATAACACCTACCAATGACGAAACTTGTTCATCATAACCCGCTCCTGCATGACAGCTTGTGCAAGACAACTGATTCCCAACATATTCTTCTGCAGCAACATGTGTATTATTTACAAGCTCATAGCCGTATAATATCGCTTCCTTCATAGGTCCATCTGGTACTTCTTCAATACTTGGCGGCGCATAGACAACTGACTGAGCAGCTGCTGTCGTTGGTATTTTTGTTTGTACAGCAACTTCTTTACTTTCTCCTTTAGCATCCCCTAAAATTTTGTCGCTAATGACCGCCCCCACAAAAAGTGTACCTACTAACAGCACTGTCCCCGCAACCCCTGCTACTATAGGTTTCATCTACAATACCCCCATTTGTATAATCACCTATATTTTAGCAAAACGATATGTTTTTCGATGTGATTTTTCTCACATTTCACGTAAATAGAACCATTTAGAGGATATAATTACAAATTCTTTTGTTCTATAACACATTAAACAAGACTTAATACCTCATACAGTATGAATTATTTCCTAATACAAAAATGCCGAGCACAGCATTGCACCCAGCATTTTAGCGTATTCTTATAATTTACATTCACCATCAGCACAAATAGCTTCACCATCACCTACCATCTTTAAAACCGGCTGAATACCCGCTATCTCCGCCGCTTGATGTAAAGTACGTACGAAAACCTCAGTTGGCTCTGCACCTTTAATACCGTAACGATTTTCAAAAACAAAGAACGGAACACTTTGTATACCTAGCTGTTGGGCATCATATCGATCTCTATCTAAAACTTCACTGAAGTCTTTTGATGCTAGTACGCCCTTTGCCATTTCAACATCTAAGTCTAAATTCCCAATGACTTTTAACAAGAACCTATCATCGTTTAGGTCTTTTCCTTCCGAAAAATAACCACTCATAAGTTCTTCCGTATAAACCGACTCTTTACCAAAATCTCTTGTCCATTTTGCCAATCGATGGGCTTTTTCAGTATGAGCTGTTTTCATATCCTCAAAATTGTAATGCAAGCCAACCTCTTCGGCCCGTATTGCTATACCCTTAGTTATTTCCTTTACTTCTTCTATCGTGGAGTCAAATTTCGCAGTCATACCCTCATATAAAGTTGGTGCATCTTTCTTAGGCGTATCTGGTCCAATTTGATATGCTTTGTATTCAATTTCTACCTGCCCTGAATAACCTGCTAAGTCAATAGCACGCTCCAATTCTCGTTTGCCAATATAGCAGAACGGACATGTAAAATCGGAAAAAACCTCAATTTTCATTTACAACTGCCTCCTATAATATATTCATCCAAATTTTGATAGCAGTTGCCAATATAAGTACTGCTAAAATAGCCTGCAAAATTTTCGTATTTAAATTTTTCCCTGCCCTTGCACCTAATGGAGCAGCTACTAGGCTAGCTATAATCATAATGACTGCAGGATAGTAATTAACTTGTCCCGTCATCAATTTTCCAATCGTTCCACCTATTGAGGATATCAAGGTAATCGCAAGGCTTGTAGCGATTGTCATACGTGTGGGTATACCTAATACTACTAGCATTATCGGTACTAACAAGAAACCACCAGCTGCCCCGACAATCCCCGATCCGATACCAACAATAAACGCTAAAACGGCTGCTATCGGTTTATTGAACGTTACCTCATCTAAAGGCTTGTCGTCAATTTGCTTCTTAGGAATAAACATCATCACCGCGGCAATCAACGCCAATACACCATAAACGATGTTAACTCCCACTTCAGATAAAAATTTAGAACCTTAACTACCAACGAAACCCCCTACTAATACGGCACCACCCATATATATAATCAGTGATTTATTTAAATAACCACCTTTTCGATATGCCCATACTCCTGCCATAGAAGCAAACAACACTTCTACTGCACTAATCCCTGACACCTCGTGTGCTGAAAATGCTGCAAAGCCAAGTAAAGGTGGGATATATAATAACATTGGATATTTAATAATTGCTCCGCCAATCCCTAGCATTCCTGATACAAACGAACCGACAAAGCCAATCAAAAATATTGTAATAATCCATGCTAAATCCATACTCTTCCTTCTTTCTGGTTACTTCACTAAGAACCAATAACAAAAGGAGGGGTGTTCTACTTTCCAATAGACAACCCCCTCCAGTCTTAAGCTTTCTGAATAAAGAATGTAATGACACCAGCGTCTTCAGATTTATCTAAAATTGTATGACCACCGGCTTTTACCCAAGCAGGGATGTCCGCTAGAGCTCCTTTATCTGTTACTTGAACCTCTAAAACTTCCCCCGAAGCTAATGTATCTATCGCTTTTTTTGTTTTCACTATAGGCATCGGACAAGATAAACCCTTTGCATCTAGTTGTAAGTTTGATTTCATATTTTTCTCCTTTGGAACGGCAAAGGTTGTAAGCGATTTTGCCGGTTCTGTTTGTTTTTTCACGACTTTACGAAGGATGAGCGCCTTCGCTTCGCGGTATTTACATGCTATAACCATGCATGCGTACTCATTGCATTTCACTTAACGGACTATCGAACTGCGCAGCGATTCGGACCAATTTCCATCTCTGTTTGCTCATCCTGCGTCGGGGTAATCTTACCCATATTTACTTGACGAATTTCTTGATATGCATTTGGCTGTGGAGGCAAATGCTTTGTTACCACGCTTCGGAATTCTGCTTCATCTGTAATATTTAAGCCGTGATTTTCGGCAAATAATTGCCCAAGATGTTTTGCTACAGTTCCATCTTCATTTAGTTCATCAATAATCATAAAATGAGCCGGTAAAACAATTAAATCATCCGATAATTCTCTGTATCGTTTGTAAAGTGTTTCGCGTAAATCACCAACCCAATCTTCTGCAAGACCCGCTAAATCAGGGCGTCCAATTGAATCAATAAATAAAATATCTCCAGTTAATAAATACTTGTTGTCCACAACAAATGACGTTGAACCAATTGTATGACCAGGAGAATAAATCGCTCCTACATCAATTTTAGAGGCGCCAACTTGTACAGTTGTTCCATCCAGTAAAGGTGTATAGTCAAACACAACCTCTTCTGCATCTTTTGGTGGTAAATAATACGCCGCACCAGTAGTAGCTGCTATATGTCGTCCACCAGAAATATGATCAGCATGCAAATGTGTATCGAACACATATTTAATTTTTACGTTTTTCTCTTCCGCAAAGCTTGTGAATGTGTCAGTAAAACGCACAGCATCGATAATCGCAGCTTCTCCCTCAGAGATGACCATATAAGAAAGGCAACCCTTCCCTAAACGTACAAATTGATAAAGCTCACCACCATCTGTTAAATCTCCAACTTTAATCGGTTCTAAATATTCACTCCACGTTTTCATTCCACCTTCTAAATAAGCCACCGTGCGTCCCGCTTCTGATAACATCTCGGCTACCATCAGAGATGACCCTTCTTTCGCACAAACGACTAACACATTCTTATCAGCTGGAATCTTCGGTAAAATATCCTCGACGCCGTCTAATAGCTCAAAATACGGAATATTAAGGTATTCAAATTTATGTCCATCAATTTTCCAATCTTCGAATGCATCCGCATTTCGAACATCTAAAATAAATAATTCTTCATTATTAATTACTTTTTTCGCTACTTGTGCTGCGCTCCATTTTAGAACTGACACTTCAGTTACCCCCTCAGGTATTGTTTTATTGATTTTTTTAGCGGAAAGGACTGTCCTCTCCGCCTGTATAGTTACAAATTAATTAGAATGTTAATGACGGTGCTGCATCTTTTGCAAACTCTAAGAATGTCACAGCTCCCCCAACCTCGATACCTTCAATAAAATCTGCTGTCGTTAAACCCATTACATCCATAGTCATTTGACACGCGATCATCTTCACACCTAATTCTTGTGCCATTTCCACCAATTGCGGAATTGCTGGTACATTAGCTTTAGCAAACCCTTCTGCAAAATGCTCCGCTCCCGCAGGCATAGGTAATGCGTGCATTCCTTGTTTATGAATTAAATTTAAACCTTCGAATGTAAAGAAGATGGCTACTTCTTTCTCTGTAGCAGCCGCTGCCGTCGCAATATTGAACACCTTATACGCATCGAAAAGACCACCGTTACTTGCAATTATCGCTACTTTATTTGACATAATAAATTCCTCCTAAATATTTTTTGTTAAATTTCCCGTCCAGGAAGTCATCCCTGGTAGAACGTTAAATACCTTTGTAAAGCCATGTGCTGTAAGCTTTTGAGCAGCTAAATCACTACGCTTCCCTGTTCGACATACGACATAAATCTCTTGTTCTTTATCAAGCTCAGAAAGACGAGCTTCTAGTTCCCCCATCGGAATAGACTTTGCTCCCTCAATATGCCCAAAAGCAAACTCCGCCTTCTCTCGAACATCGAGAATAAGACCTTCTCTTTCCATAACCTCTTCTAACTCAATTGTCTGTTCAAATGTTCTCTCATCCATTGTGTCATCTGAACATTTACGAATGTAATGTTTAAGCACACTCTCTTCTTCCACTGTCCCAATATATTGATGACCTACAGATTCAGCCCATGCAGCAATATCCGCCTTCGAACCCTTGTCTGTCGCTGAGACTTCTAAAATTTGACCATCTACTAAATCAGCCATTGCCTTTTTCGTTTTAACAATTGGCATAGGACAAGAAAGCCCCTTGGCATCCAGCTGAAAATCTGCCTTAATACTCATAACTTCCTCCTATATACCTACAAGGGTATTATTTTTACTAAAAAAATATAGCAAGCGTTACAGGTTTTACTTTACTTCACCATTCCAAGCGAGCATACCACCAACCATATTGGATACGTTGAAACCTTGGCTTTCTAAAAACTGAGTAGCACTTCCACTACGACCACCTGATCGACAGACCATAACATATGGTTCATTTTTATTTAGCTCATGCAGACGAAATTCAAGTAAGCCAAGTGGGATATGAATAATGCCCGGTATGTGACCTGCCTCAACTTCATCTACTTCACGTACGTCGATTAAATTTATTGCCTGACCTTGCTCTAAAGCTTGTTGTACTTCTTTTGTTGAAACTTCCTTCATGCTATTTTCCTCCTAATACGCACTCATGCCACCACGGACATTTGTGACACGCTCAAATCCTTGTTTTTTTAATTGCTTACACGCCTGACTACTACGCATCCCACTTTGACAAATGACCACTACCTCTTTATCTTTCGGTAATTTATCAAAACTCGAACCAAGTGGAATATTTTTAAATTGCGGGATATTTCGCCCCTTATATTCAGCCGGTGTACGCACATCGATAAAAACTTTATCCTTATCATTCAAAATATTTTTCAATTGCGCCGCCGAAATTGACTGCACCCCTTTCGTTGGCTTCATTCGCCAAACGAAAAATGCAATAACAACAGCAAGTAAAATCCATGTTCCCAAGTAACACCACCTCCTCCTGCATACTATTCAGGGTATATAAATTTATCTGCTTTTCACAACTAAATCCATCGCTTCTTGGATGGCTGTATTCACTTTTTCCGCATCCCCTTCAGCAGTCGTAACACATTCCAATAAATTTTCACTAACAATTACTCCAATAGTCCGATCAACCGCAGAACGCACGGCAGATAGCTGTGTAATCACATCTTTACAGTTTTTTTCTTCCTCCATCATGCGTAAAACACCACGCAATTGACCTTCTATTCGCTTCACTCGATTAGCTGTTTTTGTACCGTAAGCCATACTATCACGCCTCCCTTCAAAACGATCGATTGAACTTGCTTACGTGATTCATAATATACCCCATTAGGTATAATGTCAACATGAAAGCTCGAATTTTTCTTAATCATCGTTACAATGTCATTTCCCTCTTGTAGCAACGTTTTATCTCGTCAATAGACTGAGTTCCTCTATTTCAGCGGGTGTAAACACCGCTGAAATAAGTTAAAAAAAGCGAGAAATCCGACGATGCATCATCGAATTTCTCGCTTAAATAGAATTTATAGCACATTGCTATGAAGGCTTATTTCTTTTTAATAGTAATTGTCCAAGCAGCTTCGCCAACTTGTTCATACTCCGTTACCTCGTGCCCTTCTTCAGCAGCCCAACGAGGAATAGATTCTGTACCTTGTGTACAATCAAATTGCACTTCTAATTCATCGCCTGAATGTAAATCTTTTATAGCTTCTTTTGCTTCTACTAAAGGAAATGGACAAACCATCCCCATTACTTCTAATGTTTTTTTCAAATGAATACACTCCTTTTTTATGCTGTTATTACTCGCGCAGCTTGCTTAGCCTTTTTACTTGGTCGAACGAATACAAAGTAAGATGCTGTCCATGTACCTAAAATCATAAACCCTAATGAAATCCAACCTTGCCAAGTCATCATCGCTGTCATCACCAATCCATTACCAATTGAGCAACCTCCTGCTAAACCTGCGCCGAACCCCATCATAAGTCCACCACATAAGCTGTTTATCGCTGTTTTTGTATCTGGAATACGGAATCTAAATTCGCCACTCATTTTTGCTGCGAATAATGATCCTAAGAAAATTCCTAGTACAAGGAAAACACCCCAGTTGATGAAGCTAATTTGTCCTGTCACTAAAAATTGCAAAATATTAGCAGAAGGTGTTGTAACACCTAACCCACCTATGCGACCAGTAGCAACACTTAATGGCCACGCTAAAGTTGCAATTACGCCAATAATTGTTGCAGTTATAAATGGATGCCAACGTTTTTCAAATAAAATATGTGCTAATCCCGTTTTTTTCGGCTTTAACCCTGGGATTTTCAATCGTGGCTTCTTGAGCTCACGGTAAATGATCAATGCAACAACTACTACAAAAATCGTAATAATCAACCAGTTGTTTACGCCAATTGTCTCGGCAATAGAATTACTTTCAATGCTCGTTTCTTTAATAGCCTTATCTAATGGCAGCAATACACCTGATTTCATCATTGCTGCTACAAGCATATACCCAGCTAATGCAATCCAACTGCCAATTAAACCTTCTCCAGCACGATACCAAGTCCCTGTTGCACAACCACCAGCGAAAATAATGCCAATCCCAAAAATAAATGAACCAACAATAACAGCTACTATTGGTAAAGAACCAGCACTGAATTCAAATACCTTTAAACTAATTAAGGTATATACACCAACACTTTGAATTGCTATCGCAATCAGTAATGCGTAAAACATACGATTATCTTTTGTCAAATACATATCGCGGAAGCCGCCAGTCAAGCAAAAACGACCACGCTGCATTACAAATCCTAGTAAAGCTCCACAAATAAGTCCTGTAATAACCATTTGGACCATCCATAATTCCCCTTTCGATATCCAAGTATTCTTATAAGGTATATTACCACCTGTTTTACTACGAATTCAATCACTTTTTTAAAAAAAATGAAAAATCTAATAACTCTTTCAAACCTACGCACTCAAAAACCCTTGCTACAAGTGCAAATAACTGCTTCTTATAACAAGGGTTCATTTATTTTGTTAATTGCATGGCTGGACCAAAGAATTCATAATGAATTTTTTCGTCTTTCATGCCAATCTCATGTGAATTTTTGATTTCTTTGTAAAGGTTTCTTATAGATTGTTTTCGTTTTTTTCGCAGTATGATTTCAAAGGAATTGTACGCTCTGCACAAATAAAAACATACTTTATAACACCCCCTATTTTTTATTTAACCTATAGAATTACAATGTTTTAATGGTTAAAAATACTGTGATTTAGTTTTGTGCTAACATGTTTATGAAATTCCGGTAATTCCTTTAACGGTTCTTTAAATGTAATTAGTACCTTTTCAATACCGATGCTACTTAATTCTTGTAATTTAGCAATTACTTCATCATAACTACCGATTAACCCTGTACGAAAACCTTCATTATTAGCTACAAAATCACTTAACTGAGTGGCATTTTTCCACATCCCTAACGTTTCTTTGCGATTCTGGAACTGCAGGATTGCTTCTTCATCTGCATGGTCAATAATAGATTGAAATTCTCGGAACGCTTCTTCAGAAGTTTTACGGGCAATCACAAATGCATTAACAGCAAATTTTATCGTCCGCCCCTTTCTTTTCGCAATCTCAGTTACATTTTCAATCTGTTTTTGCAACTCTACAATCGGAGCTCCGTTCATAAAATAAACATCACTGTGCACGCCTGCCATAACTTGAGCGTCTTCTGAATTACCACCTTGATAAATTGAAGGATATGGCTTTTGAATTGGTTTTGGTGTAAGCGTAGCATTTTTTATTGTATAGAAATCGCCCTCATAGCTAAAGTTGTCTTGTGACCAAAGACCTTTCAATACCTCTAAATACTCTGTTGAACGTCGATACCGATCTTCATGGTTGATCCACTCAATACCAAAGGTTTCTTGCTCTTTTTTAAACCAACCACTCACTAAATTAATATGAAATCTCCCATTTGAAATGACGTCTATTGTTGAACCTATTTTAGCTAAAGTTGCTGGATGGATGAACCCAGGCAAAACAGCTGCTATAAAGTGAATATTTTTCGTTTCAGCAAATAACGCTGCCGCAATCGTTAGGGCATCCAGCTGCCCTTCTTCAGCACTATCATTACCACCAATATTACCCATATATCGAATTGGAAATAAAACAGCATTTATATCTAACTTTTCAGCCAATTTTATCAATGTTTTATTGTACTCAAAGCTTCCTTCTGTATTTTGCTCTATCCTAGAACGTAAAAATCCACCTGCTAAATTTGAGCCCCAAATAACAAATTCCATTCAATGATCACTCCATTTACTCAAATAATGGCAATACCTTTTCTCCGAAAATTTCCGCTTCCTCTTTATGAGGGAAGCCTGATAAAATAAAGTGCCTTACGCCGATATCAATATACGCTTGCAACCCTGCTTTTACTTGCTCCGGTGTACCAACAATGGCGGTTCCTGCACCTTTTCGAATTTTCCCGATACCTGCCCAACTGTATTGATCAAATCGCTCGTTTTCAGCAGTAAGGACATTCATTCTTTTTTGAGCCACTGAATCTACCGTTTCATAATATCGATTAAGATTCGATTGTACAGGGTTTTCAATTTTACTAATAATGTTATAAGCAGCATCCCAAGCCTCTTGTTCTGTATCCCGTACAACTATATGAATTCGAATACCGTACTCTAATTGACGATTATACTTTTTAGCTCGTCTTTCAACATCTTGAATTTGTTCCTGAATGCTCGCAATTGGCTCCCCCCATTGCAAATAAACATCTGCAGCTTTAGCAGCTATTTCCTTAGCCACATTGGAAGAACCTCCAAAATAAATAGGAATACCTTTTTCTTGATAGAGAGTAGGAATCAACTTTCCTTCAGTTACATTAAAAAACTCGCCATCATGATGAAACGATTCTCCTCGCCATGTTTCTTTCACTACAGTTAAAAATTCATCTGTACGTTCATAGCGTTGTTGGTGTGATAAATAGTCACCGTCTTGTGCTAGCTCTTTTTCTGAACCGCCCGTTACAACATTGACCAACACTCTCCCCTTCGAAAATTGATCTAAAGTTGCTGCCATTTTAGATGCAACTGTCGGTGAAACAAAGCCGGGTCTAAATGCAATTAACGGTTTTATATGCTTTGTCTGATGAATGATCGCAGACCCTACAAGCCAAGAATCTAAATAAGGAATACCTGTTGGAATCAAAATCCCTTCAAATCCTGCTTTTTCTGCCGTTTGAGCTACATCTACTAAATACTCAAAGGTCGGCTCTCTTTCAGGTTGCTTTAACCCTAAATACCTTCCGTCTCCATTTGTAGGAGCAAACCAATAAAAATGTGGTTTCATAGTTCTCTCTCCTTACCTAATTAAATTCTTCCACTAGCTTTAACAATCGATCCTTTTCACTGTAATTTTGATATTGCGCTGCAAAGGTACGAACAGGATCACCTGAATAAAAACGTTCATATAATTCGTGACGCGCTCCAAGTTGACTACCTATTAAATCCCAAGCTAGTTTAATAAATTTGGTTCTTGCAAATGCACTTGTATGTGTACCTCCATAATACGACTGTATCTTGTCGCCTATTGGCCCATTGATTTCTTCAATAGTAGACGGCACTTGCAGTAATCCGCTTGCTCCAATTTGCTGTAATATTTCCAAAGCACGTGGATAATAACGTGTACCTAAATTTCGGGCAGTCGTTAAAAATCGTTGTTTAGGTAGATAAATTCCATTGTGTTCGATAGCTTCATATTCAGCCGCATTTAATAAGCCCTTTATAGTTTCTAACTGTATGATTAACTCACTCAACTTCTCTTTTACATGTAAAAACTCCGTCGCTCCAGCTGTTTCCGCTAGTTCGTTGCCAATTGAGACGACCGATTCTAATTTACTAATCAGGCGTACAACCGTTTGATGCTGACTTAACAAGGATGATGCCGTTTCTATTCGTAACTTCCAAGCTAATTCAGGATCTTCTGCTACCAACACCCTTTCCCAAGGGATTAGAACATTATCAAAAATTAAGACAGCATCCATTTCATCAAAACGAGAGCTTAAAGGATGGTTGTTTGTATCAGTTGAAGCAAACGATTCTCGACATACCATATGTAGCCCTTGAGCTGAGGTTGGAACATAAAATACATTTGCCATTAGTGCTTCCTCTAACCCTCGCTTATGATAAGAGGTTATGAGCAGTTCATCTACATATGGTGCTGCTGTAGCAATTGTTTTGGCACCACTCACAAAAATGCCTTCTTCATTTTTAGTAACTACACGTAATTTCCCGTGCTCTATCTCTTCAGCAGATTTTGAACGGTTTTTTTGCGGGTCATGTGCAGCTACCGTTGATAATAAATCTAAATCACGCGACTCTTCGTATAGTTTTTCAAGCTTTGTTGCAATGCCCGGTGTCAAAACATCTAATTGTTGTCTACTTGCATACCAACCTACTAACTGCGAACGAGAATATTCGGATAAACGGCTCATTACGCCAAATGTTTCATCTACCCAGCATTTATAAGCTAAACTTTTCCTTTTCAAATCATTGATTGATGTTGGAACTAAAAAAGATAAATGGGCATTTGTACCTTTTTCCGTTTCATACGTTAAAATCGATTTTGTCGGCTCCACTGTTTGTAAATTTAATAAATGCTGTATTGTTTGAACAGTCCCTTTAAAGGCGTTATGGTTTTCTAAATTATTAACAATCTCCCCATCTAACCAAACTGTTCGCCCATTATTCAACCTCTGCAAATACGGAATCGGCGTATTCATCTTCGTTTACCTCCCCTTCAATCAAATTACTCAAAAAATGATTTAGCTTATTTTTCAAATAGGACTTATCATAAGTTTCATACTGCAATGCATAAACGCGAATTGGATCCCCTGTATAAAACCGTTCGTATAAATCATGACGTGAGCCGAGTTGACTACCAATAAGCTCCCACCCAATTCTAAATAACTTTTCTTTTGTTTGTGCATCCACCTTTGCCCCTTTATAGTATTTAGAAAATAACGGGTATAGCTCATGATTTTCTGGGATCGGAGATGACGATAATTGAATAAAGCCTCCTGCTCCAATCTGCTTTAAAATATCTAGAGCACGGCCATAGAAATGGGTACCTAAATTTCTTGCTGTTTGGAGTGGCGTAATATTAGGTAAATAAACTTTCTGCTCATTTAGATGCCCTTCTTTTTCAGATGAAATTAATAAAGCTTCAATACTATCAATTTGTGTATAAAGCTCCCCTATTTTTTCTTGAACATGTAGAAAGTAATCTGCACCAATTGATTGAGCTATTGCTGTTGTAACTCCAGCAATAAATTCTAATTTTGATAGTAAACGAACCACCGTTTGATGCTGTGCTAGCGCATCGATTTGCTGATGCTGATGAGCTTTCAACACGCCCTCAGGTGAACCTTTAATAAGCACCCTATCCCACGGAATTAAAACATCGTCAAATAATAAAACAGCGTCCATTTCATCGAATCTTGAACTTAATTTATGATGTTCTTTATTTGAAGCAAATGATTCTCGACAAACAATTTGTAGTCCAGGTAAGTTTAATGGCACAATAAACATATTTGCTTGTGCTATTTGATTTGATGATAATTTTTGCGGAGAGGTAACAATGACATCATGTGCATACGGAGCACCAGTTGCAATCATTTTAGCCCCTCGTACAACTACCCCCTCCTCGGTCTCCCGTATAATACGTAATAATGCATCTTCACCTTGCTCTTCTGCTAGTTTCGAACGATCAATTTGAGGATCCAAAATTGCAGTAGTCACAATTCGCCGTTCATCTCTAGCTAACTCATAATATTTCGTTATTTTTTCAACAAATTCAACATCATATTGCGCAAACTGATGACGATCCAAATAGTATCCGGTAATTAGAGAATTAGCATAATCTGATAAACGACTCATCACTCCATAGGTTTTATTCGACCATAGAGCAAATGCTTTTTTACGCTTTATTAAATCCTCATAGCTACGTGGAATATAAAATGCACTATGAACAAATCGATTACTTTTCGGACTTTTAAAGCCTGCAATGCTTTGATTCTTCTCATCATCTAGAAGTGCTATTAAATTTGTGATAGTTTCTAATGTTCCCGTAAAGGCAGGATGAGTTGTTACGTCCACTTTTACTCCGTCCAGCCACACACTTCTTCCATCTTTCAAACTTCCACTAAAAGACATTTATTTCTCCAACTCCTTTTCATGAACACAAAAAACTCCCACCAAATCTCCTTCGCAAATCTTCGCTTAAGACATCAATGAGAGCTCCATTTTTATGGTCACTATGAATATTTTTTTAGGCAAAAAACAAAATCGGAGCTTTTAGTTCTAAAACTAAAGCTCCGATTTTTTCAGTCGCCACATTATATAAATTAATTTACATATTAAACCAAACAAAACCAATAAGTCAAGTATACTTTTAAAATTAATTGATCAATTTACCACGGCTAAATTGCGTCCGCCGCATTCATCTCACCACCTATAGAAGTGGGAGACTTCTGTTACCTGTCTCTTCGCTTTCGCTACCAAAACACTTACTGAAAGAAGTTAAAAACTTATTGATTTATAAAAAAGCGTTTGCTATAATCCTACTAATCCAATTGGTATTAAAATAATTACTGACCGGAATCACCGGAGGCGTGTAAACAATTGTCGTTTACGCGTTTTTTTATTGCTTATATCTAGTAGTCAGTGTCAATATTACTTTTTTAGATAATGGAGGATAAAAAAAATGAAACAATTTCTTTTCCTTTTAAGTACTATGCTATTGATATCAGTGTTAGCAGCTTGTAATTCAAACGGGACTGCACAAGATACATCAAATAAAACAATTAAAATAGGTTTTACACCCGGTCCATACAGCGACCAATTTCAACTTGGCATTGCACCGATACTAAAAGAAAAAGGATACACAATTGAAACAATTGAATTCAGTAATATTATCCAGCCTAATATCGCTTTAGGTGATGGCTCAATTGATGCTAATATTTTTCAACACACAGCCTATTTGGAAAACTTTAAAAAAGAGAAGCATTTAGATTTGACAGAAATACTTAAAGTTCCTACTGCACCAATGGGGGTCTATTCAGATCGTTTTGATTCTATCGACAGTTTAGAAAAAAATAAAGAATATACAGTAGCAATTCCTAATGATCCAGCTAATATTGCACGTGCTCTACGAATCTTAGACGATCTTGGATGGATTGAACTAAAAGAAGGTTATTCACCCACTACAGTGAGTAAACAAGATATCACTAAATATGTATACACTATTGATTTCGTCGAAATGGAGCAAGCACAATTGCCACGTTCACTGTCTGACGTAGATTTTGCACTTGTAAATGGTAACTTTATTTTGTCATCTGGAAGAAAACTATCATCGAACTTAGCATTAGAGAACCCAACTTTCGAATACCAAAACCTATTAGCAGTTCGCACTGAGGATAAAGATAAAAAATTTGTAAAGGATTTAATTGAAGCATATCATTCTGCAGATTTTCAGAAATTTATTGAATCCAATAAAGACTACGAAGGATTTCATCGACCAGATTATTTTAAAAACTAATTCTTTATGAAATTAAAAAGATGACGTGCTTTTAAATAAAAGCACGTCACCTATAATTTTGAAAATTTTATTTTACTAATTGCATGGCTGGACCAAAGAATTCATAATGAATTTTTTCGTCTTTCACGCCAATCTCATGTAAATTTTTAATGACCGCTTCCATAAAGCCAGCAGGTCCACATACGTAAACATCTGCATTGTTGGCTACTTTTTCAGCTAAAAATTCTTTTGTTATTTTCTTATCTTCATCCGAATATAACGCTGTATATGTTGCATTTGGAAGCACATTTACTTTCTTTTGAATGTCATCGCTAAATGCTACAACTTTTTCATTGCGCGCACATTGAATAAAGCTCACTTCATTTGCCGCATCATCTTTTAGTGATTGCAGCATACTGTTTAATGGTGTTACCCCGATACCACCGCTTACAAATGTAATTGGAGCAGAAGTTTCTTCTAAAACAAATAGTCCTGCTGGAGCACTTACATCCACTAAATCTCCGACTTCTAATACGTCGTGAATAAAGTTAGATACTTTACCATTTGGCGTATGATCGCTTTCACGTTTTACAGAAATACGATAGCCGTCTTCTGTACTTGCTTGTGAAAGTGTATATTGACGGTTCATTAAATACTCTTCACCTGGTACTTTCACACGAATACTGATATATTGACCTGGCTCATAAGCTGGTAGAGGGGAACCATCTTCATTTTCAAAGTAGATAGATGTAACAAGATCACTTTCTACTACTTTTTTCGCTACTTTCAACGGTTTAAATAAGCGCCATCCGCCATTACCCTCAGCTTTTTGATATAGCTCTTCTTCTACTTGAATGAAGATATCTGCAATGACGCCATATGCTTCAGCCCATGCATTAATGATATCATCTGTTGCTGCATCACCAAGCACTTCTTTAATCGCTTTTAGTAAGTTTTCTCCTACTATTGGATAATGCTCAGGTAAAATTCCTAGACTACGGTGTTTATGAGCAATTAACATCACCGCTGGTAAAATAGCTTCTAAATTTTCAATATGAACTGCCGCAGCATAAACTGTGTTTGCTAATGCTGTTTGCTGACGACCTTTTTCTTGATTTGTATGGTTAAAAATATTTAATAATTCTGGATGAGCTTGGAACAAATTTTTATAAAATGTTTTAGTAATTTCCACTCCGTGAACTTCTAATACAGGAACTGTTGCTTTAATAATTTGTACTGTTTCTTGTTTTAACATATCGCTTACCACCCTTTCGTGATTACAATATAACGCTCTCACTTTTTAAAAGCAATATATGAAATACATCTTTAACAAAATGGACATAATTAATGTATTTTAAATACATCTTTAAAAAAGTATTGAATTTATAATACTTCAAGGTAAAAATGCTATAATTATTTTGAACTATAGAAAGTAGGGTGTTCTTATGCGCTTAACTTTATACACAGATTATTCCCTCCGAACACTCATATATTTGGGTGCGAAGGAAGATGGCCAATTATCAACTATCCAAGAAATTTCAGATGCTTATAATATATCGAAAAACCATTTAATGAAGGTGACACACCAACTTGGATTATTGGGCTATATTGAAACGATTCGAGGGCGTGGCGGAGGAATTCGCCTAGCAATTGATCCAAAGACCATTACAATTGGTGAAATAGTACGTCATACAGAAGAGGATTTTCATCTTGTCGAATGCTTTGACAAAGAAAATAATCTATGTAAAATTGCTCCGGAATGCCAGCTAAAAGGCGTATTATACGAAGCATTACAGGCCTATTTAACCGTCTTAGATCGCTATACTCTAGATGACTTTTTACATTCAAAAGAAAAGTTGATGGCACTGTTGCTTGGCGATTAAAAATACCCGCACAACTCAAGTTGGACGGGTATTTCTTTATGTCTAAAATATTTTACAATGCCTTTGAAAAGAAAATCATATCTAGTGCACGAATGCCATTTTCATAGATTGGCTCTGGGTAATTACTGAAAAAATCTTTTTCAATGGCTTCCATACGAAAACCTGCTTTTTGATAGAAGGCAATATTATCAATACTAGAATTTGCAGTACCAACTATTATCGTTTGATATCCTTGTGATTGACAAATGGTTGTTATTTGTCGCAGTGCTTCTTTCCCAAGTCCTTTACCTTCATACTTCGGTACAATCGCTATATTTTTCAACTCAACTGTTGAATCAGACTGTTCAAGAAGTAACGCTACGCCCGCTAACTGCTCACCACATTTAATCTCGTATAATTCACCGTCATTTAAATATTCTCGAACAGCGACTTCACTTTCATCAGCTAATAATAATTGTGGCAAATAGTCTTCCCTTACACCTTCCACTTTCTTTAAGGTTGTACGATATTGAACAAAATCTTCGCGCTCAAAAACATTTAAAACACACGGCTGCTTTTCTTTAATCTCTAGCCATGAATGCTCTTGCGGAAAATCATTCTCAACTCCTAATCGAATAAAAGACAACTTTTCCTGTGCCTTTTGTGAGCGTATATTGACCTTTCTAGCTCCTGCAAAAACACGCTTTAGCCCTAACTCAAAGAATGCAATATCTAAGATTGCAACTTTTGCTTGAAGATTATAGCCCTTTCCCCAAAACTCATGGCCCAGCCATGAGCCAATATGACAACTCTTTTTATTGTGATCAATAAACATTAACGCCGTCACACCAATCAGTTGCCCTTCCTCATCTAAGACAACACGAGGGACTGTCTTTCCAGCTTCTTCGTCCACACATTCACGTTTAATAAAATTAATCGTATCTTCCACTTTGCCAGCAGGTAACCCTAATGCATCTCGAACCTGTGGCATAGAAGACAGTGCATGCATCGCTTCAGCATATTTTATATCGTGTCTCACTAAAGTTACTACCATATGCTATTCTCCTTTTAACATGATTAACAACGGACTGTGTAACATCCTCTACTAACATAATGAAGTTATTTCATCCATTTATTTATATATATTTCTTCTGAAAATCAATTATACGTTAGTTGCCAGGATACACCAAAACGATCCTGAATCCAGGCGAATTTCTTAGAAAATCCATAATTATTAAGTGGCATTAAAGCTTGTCCACCCTCTATAATTTGAGCAACTAGACTGTCGATTTCTTCTTCAGACTCACATTCCATAAAAATAGAAGTTGACGGTGTAAATGTAAAGTTATGCTGTATTACACTATCATTCACCATCATTTTTAAACCTTTTAAATGAAGAACAGCCATCGCAATCTGTTGTGAGTTTTCCATGTAAGTTAAGCTTTCCACCTGTAATTCTGAAAACCATTGTTGATATTGCTGAATAGCTTCATTGGCTTGTCCCTGAAACATTAAAAATGTAGTGGCACTTTTCATTTATTTAACTCCCCTTCATATTTTGTAATCCATTGTGCTGGTGTCATTTTCGCAACAAGCTCACCTATTAATTCATACGGAATATTTTTAGTGCTTGTAAAACGAATACAGCTTTTCCCCATATTAAGTTTCGTCGGTACTCGTTTCGCATACTCCTCTTGGAACCACGAGAGTAACGCTTGATCTGCATAAATGCCCATATGATAAACTGCAATATGGCGTTTCTGTGCAGCAAGACTTATAAAGGGCAAGGGAGTATTCGGCGTGACATGATAGCCCTTCGGATAAGTAGTTAGTGGAACAACATAGCTTACCATGTCATAATACATGCTTTCTTCAAAACCCTCTGGTAAATTGCTTTCTACCACATCCACAAGTTTGGCAAAACTCTCCCGCCATTTTTCATCCACTTGCTCAATATATGAGTTCTTCATTCTCTGCCCTCTTTTCAACATAGTAGTGTGTGTTTTTATTAATTAGAAAACTCATTCCATAACATAGAATTGATTTCCGCTCCGACTAAATATTTAATCGCTCCGCTACATAATAAATCCTAATTGCTGTCTTATTTCACAAACTAGGCTAATCATAGGATTGCCAATTACAATGAATATAGCATCATTTAAAGGAATCAATAAAGCCTCTATGTAATTTATGCTTTACCCTCCGCCTTTGCTTTTCGGTATAATTCCTTTGTTTTGTAGCCTAATCTAATAATTTCGCGCATCTCCTCTAAACGTGCTACTTGCGTCTCTTCCTTTTTTGCACTATAGATATATCGGGCCCAGTCCTTTTGATAACCCGGTGTTAATCCATCATAAAATATTAAATCATCCGGATTTTCCGCAAGTGAATCACGCAATTGAGGAATCATACCTTCATAGTCACTAACGCACTGACTACTCGCTGTCTTCTTCTTGCCGCGTCCCTTGCCATCTCTCTTTATACTTACTATAGAAAATGTCTCATCTAATGACATAAGACTTGCAAATTTATAATCACTGCCAACAATGTATTTTTCCTCGTCCACTTGAATTGCTGGGAAGATTTCATCGCGGTGGATAAACTGATCATACTTCTTATTACCTTTTTTCGGATAAACAAAAAATAAATAACCTTGTTCCGTAAGAGTGTTTAACTTTAGTACATTTTGTAAATACGTTACCATTTCATCAATAGTAAACACAAAGGCAATTATTCGATCATGAGGTGCGTTCCCTGTTTGAGCTATTCCCTCTAATTGCATCTCCTCTGGTTGATTATGAATGGCAATGGATAGTCCATCCTTAATTTTAAATTTCTTTTGCATAGTTTTGACACCTCTTCTAATTATCAATACAATTTTCTCTTAGTTTTGATAGTATAGCTGATTTAGTGCCATTTTCGTACAAAAAAACGCTCGAATATTCTCGAGCGTTTAAGATTGAGATAAGCTATTTAATTTTTGTAGCCGTAACTATCCCTCTAATAATCGGAATGGCCATTACAATTAACACCGCTGGTAGAAACCACCAACCAAGACTCTCTGCCTCTCCAAGTGCAATACGTACCATTTGGAATGATATAGCTGTAAATATAATTAGACAAAGGTTTTTTATTTCATTCAATATTTTTCGGCTATTTAAATAAAATGCCTCTACATTACTTTCATTTAAGCGTGCTGGGTAATTATGAATATGTGGAATTTTTTCAAGGAGCCCTAGTAATATCCACAGCAATATTCCGATAAACGGAAGGATGAGTAACTCTATTTTCGAACCCCACCGATTAACTTCTCCTGCACCATTAAAATGACCTGGAATCTTTTCGGGTAGTTGGCCCCACATTACAATAATATAAAGAATGGACAGTACAAATAACCCGCCACCGATGAAATCCCAAATTTTTTCATATCTTGTTTTCGGCAATTTCAAAATTGGCCTATACATCTTCCCACATCCTTACTTGTTCCTTTATTCATTTTACGTTACTACAGTTCAATTAGTTTCAAATTTATGCAAATTGTCATAATTTTCGAGATTCACAGGTAACTATCCGCCTTTACTTACTGTAAAAAAGCGAATCATTCAACTTTTTTATCATTCTACCCGCGACTAATTACCTTATTACCCCTTTTACATATTGTAAAAATAATCACAATACTTTGTAAAATTCGTATAATCTGATATAAATGGTATATACATATTTCACTTTTTTGTAACATTTCTACTAAATTACTGAGAAAGGAAACAACAACTATGCGATTTACTATCTACAAGAAGTTAGTACTCGGTTTTTTTATTGTTATTTTAGTATTAGTTGGAACAATCGGATTAAATTTTAAACAGCTTAATGCAGTAAACAAAACATATCGTGTGTTACTCGAAGAACAAACAACTAAATCTATTAGTATTCAAGAGCTACGCACAATTGCTAAACAAGAAATTATAAATATCAGAGGTTATCTATTACTTGGTAACGAGCAAAATTTTCAAAGTAATACGGCTTCACGTGAAGAATTTAAAAAGAAATATGATGAATTAAAGGCTTCGTTCGATTCTCAAAAATCTATTGAGTTATTAGAGGCAATCAATAAAAGCGAGCAAGATGTCCAACAGTTCGCAGATCGAATGTTTTCATTAAAGGCTGCTGGAGAAACAGAGCAATACGAAAAGCTTGATAGTACACAAGGCCGCCTACTTATTAAACAATTCGATAACCGTGTGGCTAACCTTGCTAACTACCAAGATGAATATATAAAAGGGCAAATAGCTGCTACATCAAAAGAAATACAATCCATTAAATTCCAAATGATTATTCTTGGCGTTTTTGCCGTCGTCATTAGTCTGATAATTGCTATGGTCATGGGAAGCCTTATCTCCCGCCCTATCAAAGGTATGGCAAAAGCTGCGAAAAAAATCGCTGATGGCGATTTAACAGCTGAGCAAATTCGCATTAAAAATCGTGATGAGGTAGGTGATTTAGCACTTGCCTTTAATCAAATGGCAACAAATTTAAAGGATCTTATTACAAATGTACGTCATAACACCGTGCAAGTAAGTGGTTCTGCTGCTGAATTAACTGCAAGCGCTGAACAAACAATCCAAGCGACAGAACAAATTACTTCCTCTATACAAGAAGTTGCAAGTGGCTCCGAGGCCCAAGGAAAAAATGCTACTGAAAGTTCAGCAGCTATGAAAACTATGACAAAAGGCATTCAACAATTGGCTGCGACGACAGCTGCCGTTTCAGAGCTTGCTATAGAAACAAATACTGAAGCTAATAACGGAAATGAATCGCTACACCGTGTTATTACACAGATGGACACAATTAATTTAGCGGTTTTAGAATCGGCTAGCGTCGTGAAAAATTTAGGAAATCATTCCATTGAAATCGGAAATATTATTAGTCTCATCACAGACATCGCTGAGCAAACAAATTTACTAGCATTGAATGCTGCAATTGAGGCAGCGCGTGCAGGGGATCATGGTCGCGGTTTTGCAGTAGTTGCGGATGAAGTAAAGAAGTTAGCGGAGCAATCTAAGCAATCTGCTGAACAAATTGCAAGTCTGATTTCAGATATACAACAGGATACAAACCGTGCCGTAACTGTTATGGATACTGGTACACAAGAGGTAAAAGTCGGTATGCAAGTTGTAAAAGTAGCTGAGGAAGGCTTCTCAAAAATCGTTGAACTGATCGAACAAGTATCCCACCAAATTCAAGAAGCAACAACAGTTTCAGAAGAAATGTCATCGAGTGCTGAGCAAATTTACGCATCCTTCGATGAAATTGCAACAATCGCACAGATGTCTTCTTCAAATCTACAAAATGTAGCTTCTGCTTCTGAGGAACAACTAGCGACTATTGAAGAAGTTGCCGCTTCTGCTGCCACACTATCAAACATGGCCGAGGAATTACAAACACAGGTTTCGCGTTTTAAGGTGGATTAAGGAATTTGGTAAAGTTTCTATAATAGCTAATTATCAAAACGTGGGGTTGATTTCCGTTCCGACTAGGCGCTTTCCTGGGGGCGTCCGATGAGCCGCTTCGCTTCGCTGCAGGGTCTCGGGCCAACACGATGTTGGTCACGAAGGCGTTATCATAGGACGTGATAACGCCTTCGTTCCTCTATTGCTGATCCCCAAGGAGTCGCCTAACCTCCACTCCAATAACTTGAATACATTGCATGCATTTTAACAATATTATGCCTCGAAGCACCACGACTATAGTTAAACGTATGAGCTGTTTTCAAAATGTCTACCTGGTAAAATACAGAAAACCATTGATTCTATGAGTGCAAAGTCAGCTCATAAAACAAATATATTTATCCTTTTCTTTTTAAAAACCAAAATAGTATAGCTACTATGAAAAGAACAAATGGTGTGAGTCCAATATATTTAAAAGTATTTTCTGCTCCTAAAAAATAAAATGCTATAGGCAAAAATGAAATTGTACTAATCAGCATAAAAACCCAAGACTTTTTAAAAATACCTACTATTAACGTGACACCAGAAATGAAAAACGAGAGCTGCCAAAGGAACAAAATTGTGTTAGGATCTACCATATTACCTTCTCCTTTTTAACATCTTCCTATATGAGAACGGACTCTGATTATCCATAGATGGTATCTATCGATGACATTCATTGTATGTGTACTGGAGTCTTCGATCTATGAAGGATTCCCAATACAAGTAGCACAGGAATCTAATCAGTTAAAGCCTCTTCTTTGTACTTTTCATTTAGCACACTTAACATCTTAATTATTGCCGTCTCCTCACTTGATACTTGTAAAGATGCAATCTCACGTACTTTATGTTCACCTACACAAACGCTTTCTTTCGCCTTTGCAAACATGGACGCATCATTCGCATCATTACCAAACGCGACAAATTCACCTTCAGCGATACCTAGCTTCGTCAGACCACTCCATTTATCTATGCCGTTCGGGCTCATATCTACAATATTTTCGGATGTATGTTCATATAACGAGATTGGTAGTTTTTTTAGCTCACCTACTATTTCTTTGCGTTGCTCTCCAGGAAATAATACAACTTTCACTATAGCCTTCAAATCCTGCAATGACACGTTTTTCGCAAGCTTTAGCGGATCTAAATTTTGATAAATTGGATGTACCTCACTTCCTGTATATGCATAATCCCAATCACCGTCTATTAAATACGGCAATCGAAATGCTGAAATAATATTTTGAATCTCTTCTACAATTATTGCTTCAAATGCTGTTACTTCAATAATTTCTCCGTTCCGTGCAACAAATGCACCATTTCCCCCAACCATTGAAAATTTTCGCATTGTTTCAGGTAATACTGGTAGTAAATCACGAATCGGACGAGCTGATGCAAAAATGATTTCATGCCCGTTTTCGATGCAAGCTTCTAGAGCATTAGTAATTCCCTCACTTAATGGTTGGCCCTTAAAACAAATCGTACCGTCTAAATCAAATACAAATTTCATAGTCACGCCTTCTTTCTAAACTGTTAATTACCTCCTTATTATCTCATAAATATTTACATTGATTGTGAAAAATAATGATTATCCCCATAATATGGAGTTGATTCCCGTTCCGAGTGGGCACTCCGATGAGACAAAATTAAGAGTACTTTTTTATCATTATCAAACGATTGATCATTGCCTCAACATAACACAGAAAAAATATAATTTTTAGAATTTTATTGACAAATTAAAAATACCCAAGTATCATTGCTTTCAACAACACATTATTGTAGGCCAAGATTGGAAATAGTAGAAATGCAAGTGTACTTGTAGAGAGTCGGTGGTTGGTGCAAACCGATAGGCACACATTTTGAACTCGTCCATGAGCCACTCCCTGAACTTTAAGTAAGGGACGTCGGTTTCCTCCGTTAACGGGATAGACAGTGATGGCTGTCGATAAGGGGACTTTTTCTATAAAGAAAAGGTCAATTAGAGTGGTACCGCGAGCATAAACTCGTCTCTATATTTTTATATAGAGGCGGGTTTTTTTGTTTTTATTTTATTGGCCTAGGTGTGGATTTCGTCTCTATTATGCAAGGCAGAGACTATCAATATAATGACAACTACTACAAAAGGAGTGTTTGAAAATGGGAAGAAAAATTTGGGTGTTTGATACAACTTTACGTGACGGCGAGCAAGTGCCTGGTGCAAAACTGAATTTATACGAAAAAGTAGAGATTGCACAGCAACTCAAAAAATTAGGCGTCGATATTATCGAGGCTGGTTTCCCGGCTTCATCACAAGGAGATTTTGATGCAGTTAAAGCTGTCGCACAAAAAGTTGGTCATACAAATGACATTATGATTACTGCTTTAGCACGTGCTGTACAGGCAGATATTGATGCTGTTTATAACGCTGTAAAATACGCTGAAAATCCGATGATTCATATGGTGCTTGGTACTTCTGATATTCATGTTGAGAAAAAATTTAGCAAATCCAAGGATCAAATTCTACAAATTGGCGTTGATGCAGTAAAATATGCGAAAACTCTTCTACCACAAGTCCAATATTCAACAGAAGACGCATCTCGCTCTGATTTTGAGTATCTTTGGAAGACCATTGAAGCTGTGATGAAGGCTGGCGCAACAATGATTAATGTACCTGACACAGTAGGCTTTGCAGAACCAGAAGAGTTTGGAGCGATGATTTATAAACTAAATGATCGTATGAAAAACTTAGACGATAGCGTTTTGTTAAGTGTTCATTGCCACAATGATCTTGGTATGGCAACTGCTAACACGCTTGCTGCGATTAAAAACGGCGCAGATAAAGTAGAATGTACGATTAACGGCATTGGTGAACGCGCAGGAAATGCAGCATTAGAAGAAGTCGTTATGGCGTTGAAAACACGCGGCTCTGTTTACAATGCTGAGACCCGTATTAACACAAGAGAAATTATGAATACGTCTCGTCTCGTTTCAAGCTTTATGGGCTTAGACGTACAAGTAAACAAAGCGATTACTGGGGATAATGCTTTTGCCCATTCATCTGGTATTCATCAAGATGGCCTTCTTAAATCTCGTGATGCCTATGAAATTGTCCATCCAGAAGATGTAGGTCTAGACGATATGGAGTTAGTCCTAACAGCTCGCTCTGGGCGTCACGCGGTGAAAAATGCCCTTGAAAAACTGGGCTTTTCAAATCTTTCAGCGGAGGAATTCGAAGGAATATTCGAAGGTTTCTTGAAGTTAGCAGATGCAAAGAAAGAAGTTTACGATCACGATTTATATGTTATTGTTGAAAGCTATTATGAAAAACATGACGCAAACAATGCCAATGCCACTCATTACAGTGATCAATTCTTCGACTTCGATGATCTACAAGTCGTCAGCAACGCAAGCTTCCCTTCAGCAAGCGTGAAAGTACGTAAAGGTGGCGAAGTATTTAAAGCAAGTGCAGTTGGCTCAGGTCCAATTGATGCCCTATATTCAGCCATCGCAGAAATTACAAACATGGATGTGAAACTTGTAGAATATAATATCAATAGCGTTTCTCGTGGTAAAGAAGCGCTTGGAAAAGTAAAAATTACAATCGAGCATGAAGGTGAAAAATATATCGCAAAAGCTGCAGATACAGATATTTTAAAAGCGAGTGCGCTAGCTTATATTAATGCGATCAATAGTATCGTTGTTGCTAAATTAACGCCTGTTATGAATTAAATAGTTGAAAGCAGTATGACACTATTGAGTCATACTGCTTTCATTTTCTCTATCGACTGCCATCTACTAACTTTCGATATTCCTCTTCAATTAATTCAACATCAAGACGTTCAAACAATGGTGTCACTTCACTAATGCTTGTCGGTAAGTCCACTTGTTCATGCCACTTCACTTCTTTGATTCCCAACATACCCCTCACCTTCTCAGCTGAAAACGGTAAAAATGGATGTAACAGTTGTCCAAGGTTAGCAATGATATAAACACACGTTGCCAGTGTTCGATTTCCAGCATCAACATTCTCTTTCACCTGTAACCATGGCTGCTGCTCGTCAAAATAACGATTAGCCGCACGAATGTATTCAAAAATAACCTCTAAAGCTTGTTTAAAATGACCCGCTTCTATATGAATACCAACATCATTAAATAGCTGAATGGTTTGTTCTCGAATAGTGGCATCTATTTCGACTTGAGGTACTTGACGATCAAACGATTTTTCTAAAAACTTCAATGTTCGATTGACAAAATTACCATAAGCACCAAGTAATTCGCCATTATGACTATAAATAAATTCTCGCCAAGAGAAATCCGTATCGCGATTTTCTGGCGCATTCATTGTTAAAAAATATCGAATGGAATCTGCATCGTATCGACTCAAAATATACGGCACCCATACCGCCCAGTTTTGGCTCGTCGATAATTTTCGTTTTTCTAATGTTAAATATTCGTTCGATACAATATGTGTAGGTAAGGCCTTTGCCCCTATCCCCATAAGAATGGCTGGCCATATAACTGTATGGAACGGGATATTATCTTTACCATGCACATAATACGATATCGTTTCTTCATTCCACAAATCTTCAATCGCTATTTGATGTTGCTTCGCCCATTCAAAACTCGCTGTTAAGTAACCTGCTACTGCTTCAATCCACACATATATTTTTTTGCCTTCAAAACCTGGTACGGGCACATCGATACCATTTGGCAAATCCCTCGTTACAGCGCGGTCAGGGACCCCTTCTGCCAAGTAACGTTCTGTTAAACCTAAAGCATTGTCTCGCCAGCGTTTTTCCGCCTTTGCCTCCGCTAAATAAGTCTCCAACCTCCCTTGAAACTGACTAAAAGCAAAATAAAAATGTTCTGTCTCCCTGATAATTGGCTCATTCCCACAAATTTTACAGCGCTTATCAATTAAATCGAGCGGGTCTAAAATGGTTGAGCAATTATCACATTGATCACCACGCGCCTTCGCACCACAGTTTGGACAAATCCCCTCTACAAATCGATCAGGCAGAAACTGCTTGTCCGTTTCACAATAGGCTTGTTCAATTTTCTTTTTGTATAAAAAATTGTTCGCTAGTAGCTGTAAAAAAATCGTTTGAACAGATTCATGATGGTGCTGCGCATCTGTTCGCGTATACAAATCATAAGTAAATCCTAAATCATTGAAGCATCTTGTAAATTCCTCGTGATAATGATTAGCAATTGCTTCCGTTGTCGTGTTTTCCTGTGCAGCCCGAATAGAAATCGGCGTGCCATTACAGTCACTTCCCGAAACATATAAAACCTTCTCGCCCTTTTGTCGGTAATATCTAGCCAAAATATCACCCGGTAATAATGCGGCAACATGCCCTAAATGCAAAGAACCATTTGCATATGGCCACGCGCCTCCAATAACAATTGTCATCCTAAGTTGCTCCCCTCTAAAATCAGAAAAAAAGTGTAGATCAATTACGCCTCGGTGTAATTGCCGCTGACGCTTCGCTTTCGCGCAGATAAACAATGCGTCTGGATTTTGAATTGTGCTAGCACAATTCTTCCTTTTAAAATCCATGACATCCGCCGGAGGCTTTATCTTTATTCAGGTAAGCCCTGAATGAAGATAAAAAAAACGCCCTAATCAAAAATTGATTAGGACGAGTATACCCGTGTTACCACCTATATTTACAAATAGCTCACACTATTTGCCTCCATCAGTGCGTCTCATTTCAAATTTCAATGAGAGATACTGCCGCTGTTATAACGAGTGCCCATCTCGTCGTAATCTACTCGCAAACTTGCTTTCGGTACGAAGCTCAAAGGTCATTTTCAAAAGGGATCATTTACCTCATTTCCACCAACAGAGGCTCTCTATATAATGTTTCTCCAATTTACTTTTCCTTATCAATGCTTTTACTATAGATTTCCACCCATTTTACTCTTTCTTCTTTTAAATTGCAATGCATGTCGATAAATATCTGAAAATTCGCGATAAGACAAAAAAGTTGGGTGATAAATCAGAGAATGTAGTCGATAAAATTTTATCCTAGCTTTAAATCAAGTAGCTCATTTAAATCATCGATGACTATGTCTGCTTTCTGTAATTCTGTGTCCTGCGCAAAGTCGAAACGTACACCAACAGAGAGTAACTGATTGTCATGAGCTGCCTGAATATCAGAAGAACGATCTCCTACAACTGCTCCGCGTTCAATGGCATTTTCCTCGATGACCTTTTTCACTAAATCAGATTTATGACCGCTCGAAATGGACTGAATACTATATGTATCTTTGATAAAACGTTGTAATTGATAGGTTTCTACTATTGCTTGCAAATACTCTGTTTGCCCATTACTGGCAATGAATAAATTATAGTTTTCTGCCAACGTAGCAAGTGTTTGCTCTGCATTTGGATACAATGCGCCCTGGCGATTACGTATTTGTTCAATAAGCTTAACATGGAATAATGCGTTGCTTTCTTCACGTGTCTCTAGCGTGTGCATAGGACATAACGTTGCCCAGACAACAGGTAATGGAACCCCCATAATTTCACGGTATTTCTCTATTGGTGTTTCTCCCTGCCACAAGCCCTTTGCACGTAGCACATCGAACGTTGCCGACAGTGCTGGCTCTAATATTAGATTTGTTTGAAATAAAGTACCATCCATATCAAAAATAATAGCTTTTTTCATAAAATCACCCCTTCTACTATTATTTCATTTTCCCAATCATTAGACATCAAAAAACTCCATATGCATTTTTTCCTTCTTATAGTAGTCCAATCGGTCCTGTAAAGTCCCTGTATGAAATTCGAATTTATGACCATCTAGATCCGTGAAGTAAATCGATTTTTTATCTCGTACATCTCTTCGTCTGCCTTCCAAAATGTTGACATTATAATGGACTAGCTTTTCATACATTTTGTCAAAATCGTCCTCCTGGATAGAAAACGCTATATGTGTATAGGATTGATGTATGTCATTGCGTGGGATATCCTTTTCTACATTCAGGGCAAGCCACAGCCCATTTGCATCTAAATAGGCTGTAGTTCTACCCTTCACTAATAATTTTGCGTTAAAAACCTTTTCATAAAATGCGATGGATTCCTCTAAATTTGAAACTGAAAATAATAAATGATTAATATTCTGGATTTTCATGCGTGTACCCCCAACTATGAAATCACCGATAAATCGCTCACTCTTATATCAAGTTTAATTTGATTTTTTGCCTTTCTTTAAGCCTTTCGCAATTTGCTTCGATTTGCGTTGTTCATTTAGTCTCGCTTGAGCATTTGTTTTGCGTTCGATAAAAGCAAGCTCTCTTTGCAATTTAAAGTAGCTTTGGAGACGTGATTGTTCAAGCACACCATCTGTAATGGCTTGCTGTACAGCACAATGAGGCTCCTTCTTATGTGTACAATCCCTGTAACGACAGGCCGCAGAAAGTTCCTCAATATCCTGAAAACTAGAAGATAAGCTATCACTCTGATCCCATAATTGTAGCTCTCGCATTCCAGGTGTATCAATTAAACAACCGCCACCTGACAATAGCACTAACTCACGATGTGTTGTTGTATGGCGCCCCTTCGCATCATCTTCACGAATATCCGAAACCTTCATAAGTTCCTCACCACTAAGAGCATTTGTTAAAGTGGATTTCCCTGCTCCAGAAGAGCCAAGCAATGCTCCTGTCACACCTTCCGTAAATAGCGCACGAATATCCTCTATGCCCTCGCCTGACAAAGCACTAGTTACAAAAACATCCACACCAAACGCTACAGACTCAACCTCACGTATTTTACTAGAAATATCTTCACAGAGATCAGCCTTCGTCAATATAACGATTGGTTTCGCACCCGAATCCCACGCAGCTACTAAATAGCGTTCTAAACGACGAATATTAAAGTCTGCATTTAAGCTCATAACGAGAAGTACGATATCAACGTTCGATGCTACAATCTGCTCTTGTATTCCCAGCCCCGCGGCCTTACGGGAAAAGACTGATTTTCGTGTAAACAATTTATGAATAATTGCCTTTTCTTCACCTGCCATTTTCTCCACTAGCACCCAATCTCCAACTGCAGGGAAATCCTCACGTGCTAATGATGTATACGCGTAATGTCCAGCAATCGTTGCCAGCCACTCTCCTTCTTCAGCCAGCACACGATAGGAATGCTTATGCTCCAAAGTAACCCTAGCCGGCACACAATTCGCCAGCTTAGCCTCCTGTTTAAATCCAGTCATTTGCTCTTCAAAATATGTTGAAAATCCTAAAGTTGTTAAATTCAATTTGTTTTCCTCCTAAATGTGCATATCATTTGTAATCAATTGATAATAAACAAAAAAACCTTGTCTCTGCGCAATTCGGCAGTTACAAGGTTCACAGGCACATTTAAGAGAATATACAAATCACCACAATTGTGAATTAAATACACTACGTGGTCAATTTATATATTTTAGGCGTGTGAAACTGAACAAACCGAATTGCAGTTCGTTAAAAACGGATCTATTCATCATGTCACATCACCTACTTCCGATTTAGTTGTTCTCAATGTAGCAAAATATTCTTAAATTGTCAATTGAATTCTAACAAGCATGTATCCCCTCCCCTCCTGCATACAATAAACCAGTCCACTATTTATGAAGGAGATGTTGAATTGTCAAAAATCATTTCTATCAGTACATACCAACCACCGTACACATTACAACAGACAAATGCCGAGGAGCTAACAAAGGAGCTTTTCCATGCAAAAATCCCTAAATTAGAACGCTACTTAAAAGTTTTTGAGAATGGTGGTATTGCAACACGCCATTTTTGTGTACCGCCTGAATGGCATCGTACTGATCATTCCTTTGAAGAACGCAACGATTTATATATTGAACTAGCTACACAATATAGCGTTGATGTCATTCAAGCCTGTTTACAAAATGAAGCGTTTTTACAATCACCGGTTTCTCCTAAAGACATTGATGCCATTATTTTTGTAAGTAGCACTGGTATTTCCACACCAAGTATTGATGCACGAGTTATGAATAAACTTCCTTTTTCAGACAGACTTAAACGTATTCCACTTTGGGGACTTGGCTGTGCTGGTGGTGCGGCCGGTGTTAGTAGAGCCTATGATTTTTGTCGTGCCCATCCAGAAGCAAAAGTTCTTGTCGTTTGTGTTGAGCTTTGTAGTCTAACCTTTCAGCCAAATGATTTTTCAAAAAGCAATTTAATCGGTGCCTCTCTTTTTGCAGATGGAGCCGCATGTATACTCGTCTGTGGAGATGAAGTGAATATCGCAGTAAAAAAACCAATACCTGCTATTATAGGGACTGGCTCTAAATGGATGCCCGATTCAGAAAATGTTATGGGCTGGAATATTAAAAACAATGGACTCCATGTCGTTTTTCAGAAAAGTATTCCTGCCATAATCACCAATTGGCTCGGCCCATTCATTGAGCAATTTTTATTGGAACACGAACTATACAGTGAACAGCTTAACCATTTCATT
This sequence comes from Lysinibacillus sp. RC46, assembly GCF_041262385.1. Taxonomy (NCBI): domain Bacteria; kingdom Bacillati; phylum Bacillota; class Bacilli; order Caryophanales; family Bacillaceae; genus Lysinibacillus; species Lysinibacillus sp. RC46. The sequence goes on from NZ_JBGCCF010000006.1 coordinate 39,777, forward strand.
GCACATCCTGGCGGTAAAAAAGTGTTAAAAGCTTATGAAGATACTTTGTATCTAGCTTCCAAAAAAACCGATATTTCTCGGGAAATATTGAAATTTCATGGAAATATGTCATCTCCTACGGTGCTATATGTATTGGAGCAATTTATGTTACACGAAGGACAAGTAGAGGATACTGGTTTACTAGTCGCTCTCGGCCCTGGCTTCTGTGCTGAAGCTGTATTACTTAAATGGAGGGAGTAGCATGATTATTTACATTATTTTGATCCTCGTCATTCTACAAAGATTGACAGAAGTTTTCATTGCAAAACGCAATGAAAGATGGATGCTTTCACAAGGGGCATATGAAGTTGGTTCTTCTCATTATCCATATATGGTTTCTTTGCACACCGGTTTCTTCCTATTTTTAATTATTGAAGTAGTTACTAATCATAAAAGTTTATCGCCTCTATTTCCGTTATTATTCTTATTATTTATTGCCGTTCAAATATTACGCATTTGGTGTATCCGTTCATTAGGGTCTTTTTGGAACACAAAAATACTCATATTGCCGGATGCAAAAGTTGTACGAAAAGGTCCTTACACATTTATGCGTCATCCAAATTACGCTGTAGTTTGCTTAGAAATTATTCTACTGCCATTAATGTTTCAAGCATATTTCACAGCATTTTGCTTTACACTCTTAAATGTAACAATGCTGTCTGTGCGCATTCCAATTGAGGAAAAAGCTTTGCGAGATGCTACAAATTATAATCATGTATTTCAAAAGAAGATTTCGGAATCCTAATTTATTAAAAGTCAATAACTAATTCATTTAAGTTGTTATCTTAGTTAATTTATTAGAATGTTGCACATTTTAATGACTCTTTTAAGACGACATCCATCTATATGATGTCGTCCTGTTCATTCCTATACTTGCAGTTTTATAGAAAAGATTGATTAAAATCATCTCCCCTCTAGAGATTCCTTAGTTGAGAGATGGTTTTTTTATTGTATATTTATGTTAATATCACTATGGATATTGTGAAGAAATGTACTTAAACTAACGGAGCAGCTTAGTTGAATAAGTAAAAAATTACATATATGAAATAAAGCAATACATTGTTAAGATTTGATAGGTTAAATATTCTAAGGAAAAATCTTTAGAACGAAGGGAAGTATCTTAATGTGTGGATGGGGAGAGATTCTTTCAGGTTTTATCCTTATAGATAAAGCTCAAATAATTAGTGATACCTAATTAAGCAGTTATACCGTTTTCCCTGGTTTAACGTTCCAAGATGTTTCTGAATGACTATTATATTATGATCTGTAGAGAACCCTGTAGCTCATCGGAGAATTTGCGATAAGCTACAGGGTTCCTTTATTTTACGAGAAATTCTTTAATATATTTAATTACTCTGTAATCAGTATCGCCGCTGGGGTGTTAAGCGAGCCAGCTGTAGAAGTATAGACTGGATGTGTAACACTAGTTCCTTTAGGTACAGTAAATGTAGCAATCCGAACACCTTGGGTATTGGAAGACAGTGTAGGAATACCTTGAGTTGTACCGTTGTTCCAACGTACAGCACCGCCGTATGGACCTCCACGACCTGTCAAATATACCTTTAATGTCTTATCGGCTTGAGTTGGGTTTTTGAAAGTGATATTCGCCTTGTAAATAACACCATAATGCCCCTTATTAGTTGCTACAGCATCACCAGGCGAATAGCTAGTGTCTTTAGTCATTAAGTTGTCATTATCGCCATTATTTATGGAGAAACTTTTATTGCCGTCTCCGACAGTATATAGAGCAGCAGAGCCACCTGAAGTACCAAAGCCGTCGATATTGGAAAAGTTCCAAGAACCACGCGGATGAGTCCCAACTGGTGACACAACTGCATTTTGATTACTACGAAGATCGGCAGTAGTACTTTTAGCAGCTACTGTTCTGACTTTATAAGACATTGCAGAACTAGACGATAAAGTAAACTCAATAATTCCACCTACCAAATAACCATTTGGTACTTTCCATTCTTTAACTAATCCAACTTTCCCCGCTGCAATGGAACTATCAACCGGAGAACTAGGAGTTAATGTATTCCCGAGTAAAGCTTTTGCGGCACATTTCCCATGAGCTACAAAGCCGGTAATAGTATCGATACAGTCTTTAACACCAGAGACTTTATAAGTACTGCCACTTGAACCATTACCAATGGTAACACCGAACTTGATAGTCGCACCCGTGTTATTTAGATGCCAAACAAACATCCGATAAGTTACACTCAATAATCCAGGTGCAGTATCTGCCCAAAGCGTTGCATAACCATTAGTAAATGGAACAGAGCTACTAATAGTCTCTGGATTATCAGACAAGAAAAAACGTTGATTATTACTTGCTTTACCGTATAACTTTAAAGATGGTACAACATTTGGGATTGTCACAGCAGTTAAATCAGATTGAGAACATGAAGCCATTATTATTTCCTCCTAAAAGTTATTTGAGATGTGAGACTAGTGGATGTCGTTGATTAAGGTTATCCACGAACCATGTTATCAACGATTTTTCGCTCTCATATAATTAAAGTGTTTAAGAGGGAAAAAAAAACAACCTTCATTTTATTTTTTTTGAACTAACGACGCAGTTTAGTTGAAGAGTGTTGTTTAACTTGTTGTTCAACAATCGGGCCATATTATTGAATAACAGCCTTTTATGAAATGTTACCAAACGACGCTTTGGAGGTTTTATATATACTATAGACTGGAATTCATAAAGTATTTCGGAAGGTGGTGTTGTTAATTGGAAAACAAAGAAATAATACTTAATATCTTAAATGAAATCAAAAATGGAAATATACCTGTTCATACAGATTATAATTTAAATTTAGACATGTGGGCAGATCTTATTGAGTATATGCATGATAGAACATATATTGCTGATGTTACTATTTATTGGTTTGGGGATGATGATACATATTACGATGAAAGAGTTCACTCTGTTGACCTATCTAAAGCCAGACTTACAACTTTTGGAGAAAAATTTTTAACTGAAGAAATGAATTTTCACCTTGTGCCATTACTTGTCCTAAATGTTACAGACCAGCCAAAATCTTCTTTTATTCCACGTTAATCGCCTCATAACATAAAAAAAAAATGGCTGTTTCACCTTACTTTTGAAACAGCCTTCCATAATACTTTATATAGTTTCATCAGCATTTATTTCCATAGTTAGCTCGTTTAATTTGTGTTCCAAGTCATCAAGCAAACGTAATTTATAATTCAACTGCTTTTCAAAATCCATTGATTGAGCCAATACCTTATTTACTTGAGCATCCAAATGTGCAAGGAACTCTGGATTCATCATTGTTTTTCGATCTAAAGAAAAGCTATGTTTTTTTACATCCGCTAATTCTTCCGATAATTTTTCTATTTCAGTACTTTTCCCCTCTATTTCTAAGACTAAATGCTTATTAAGAATGTCTAAATCGGCTTGTTCTAATTGAGATTTTTCAACGGCTTCAATCATAATCTTCATTTGTTGGCTTATATCCTTTGTAAAAACATTCAACTTATTTTCAAGGCCTTCCAGAATTGACCTATCATTAGCATCTGAATTCATAGAAAACAATTCTTCTTTAGTGAATTTTAAAGATTCCTTTATTAATTTATTTTCCGCACGCAGTTCTTCTAATTCTTTTAATAAACTCTCTATCGCCGAAAGTTGTTTTTTCTTCTGGATTTCTCTTGCTTGTATATCGTCGTAGTAAGTTTTTATCTTTCTTTCATGGTCTCTCTTCTGCTTTAAAAGCTCCATCGAAAGCTCCTTTTTCTGATCTGTTAATTGAACATTTTCTCGCTCTAATCTCAGTACTAGTGAATAATAATCACTATCTCTGAGCCTTTTAACTTCATTTTTATATTTCGCTAATTCGGCTCTTAAAAAAATGATCATTTGCTGCAGCTGAACAGGATCATTGTTTTTAACAATATCATTATCCACACTTGCACCACCTATCACGACATTTTTCTAAGTAAACTAATCACTTCTTCAAATTGCTCCTTACTATCCTCTAACATCTCATCAAGCTGCTTAATAATCTTAATTTCTATTCCCTCATCACTAATTTCTTCAGCTTTGCTCTTTTCTCCTGACATTAAATAAGCAAGAAGTAGATTCAAAGTTCCTTTCTCGAGATAAGCAAAGCTGTTATTTTTCGTATTACTATAGTTAGATAGATTCGTAAGCTGTTCCTTTATTAGTTGATGGACAACACTATCTATTTTTTGATTTATATTTTCAGACTCACTCATTTTCATCCTCCTGTGTATGACTAATTCCATTGAGATTAATAGGATTTAAGACAACGACACCATCTTTTAGCTGATCACAATATGTAAAACCCATGATACTTCCTGAATAAGAAAAATTATGACCCCATTTGATTTGAAAGTTAGGGAATGATAGTGTTTCGTTTGGCTCCAGCGTTGTTTTTCCTATAGGTCTAAGCCAGAATTCCTCCTTGCTTGATTGATCATTGATTCGCTCCCAGCTACTGTTTCCTTTTAAATTTGGTGCGAAATGTTCATAGACATACCTTCCTGAGAATGAGAATGGAGATTCTTCAGGCAGTTTTATACATAGATACGGATTTGTTATAGGCTGATTACCTATATTGCGAATATGATAAGAGCCCAAGCATAAGCTCTCCTCATCAGGATTATAAGAAATATTGAACGAGGATGTGAAATAACTTATGATGTTGACACTATCCGGAATAAAAAGCTTCTCAACCGTTTTTTTAATTTCATGAACATAAAAATCCGTTTGTTTTTTTAGTTCATTTATTTTTTCTTCTACACGATCGATGCGAGTAAGCATAATCAGTACCCCTTTGCTAATAATATTGAATTAACCAAAGCAAATTCAAACTTCTTTTTATGGCTGTTACGTCCTTCCATAAAAAAAAAGAGAGGATTATCCTCTCTTTACAATATGATTTTCTTCTATGTGTTAGTACCATTAACCGACAGACGGGAATACAGCAGGGCATTGCGCTGGGCGAACTACACCCGGACATGCGAACGGTAATTCTGCTCTTGGCTCGCAGAAAGTTGCTAAGAATTCCACAGTAACTGGGAATGTAGATTGAATACTTTGGCAAACAGATACAGTAATAGTTAATGCAGAAAACGTAATTGTACCTGCTCCAGCTGTTAATGTTCCAGTTGTACACACGAAACAATCTAAATCTGTGAATAAAATTTCTACATCTGTCCCTTGCGGCGCACATAATGTAACTTGTTCGCAACGAGAAAGTGGAATAGTATTGCTTGTGAACATAGTGCCGTTCGGTAAACAAACAACTATCGTAAGAATAAAATTCTTTTGAATAGTTAAATTTTGAAGACATACAGTTGCACCATCAATTGTGAATTGGCGATTCTCACGGTTCAAGATCACAATAGGATTAGTTGTTGATGGAACTACCTTACATGTAACTACTGCACCTGTTAAATCAGTCGTTGGCGTTACTCCTGGAAAAGTAATTGGTCCAGTAGGGGAAAAATCAAAAGACATTTCCTTTACAATCCAGTCAAATACCTTATCGACGTTGATACAAATTAGTTCTTGCGCCTGGGATGGCATATTCTCTAGCATCCTTTTGACACCTCCATAAATTTTTTATCTTTCGTTTGTATCATATGTTTTCTAGCTATAAGTGTATGGGCTAATGAATAATTTGTTTTGATTTTTAATCAATGATGCCTCGGCATAGTTGCCGCTGTCGCGCAGGCAAACAATGCGTCCGGAATCGGCTTTGCACTTAGCCTGCAGATGTTTTCTGTGCGAAAGCGTAGCAGTAGAGGGCCGACACGATGTAGGTCATTTCAGTAATGCCACAGGCCGTGGCGTCTTAGACTGCGTTTCTCTATTTCAGTGGGTGTTTGGATACCCACCGAAAAGTAGCTTAAATACGCATTCATCTCTCCACCTATAGAAGCGTGAGACTTCTGTACCTGTCGCTACGCTTCGGTACAAAAGGCATTTGCTAAAAGAAGTTAAAATTCTTCAGTAACAGTATGTATCATTTTTACTTACATCTCCTCTTCTAATGAAGGAACTAAAATATTCAAAAGGATTGGTATATTTGTAACAGAAAGTAACTATTTTTAATAAAATATTAATGGACAGAAAGGGGTGAAATGCAATGGAAGATTCAAAATTGTACTCCACTCAAGAAATTGAAAAATTGAAGCAAAGGATAGAAGCCTACAAGGATACGTTAACTTCATTAAGAATGGGAACTTCAATTGAAGATTCCCTATTTATGAAAATGGATTTTGATGAGATTAAAACACAAATGGCATTTTTAGAAGAGCTTACTGAAACAATGGGTGATAAGCAAGAAAATTCACAAATCCGAGGCTATGAGGAGCAGGTAAAGTTTCTATCGGCACAAATTGAGTCTCTGAATCAAACGATTGAGGGCAGGAACCGAGAAATACTAATGGTTTTAAACAAATTACTCACGATTGAAAATACTGAAGCTTTAACCACTATACCTAAAACGGAAAACACATCTAAATTTATTGCTAACGGTGTACAAAGGGACCCAATCATTACACAGACAACAAATCAATCGGGGATTACATCAAAACAGCCATCTTATAAAATGTTACAAAGTCTGGCAGGTAAAGCTACAAATGCGCAATTAGATGGTAACAATAGCATACCTTCTACTCGCAACGGGAATCAAAGAGATGTACCCGAGGAACGCCATTTTAATCAACAATACTTTCAATCAATAAATACTCATCCAAGCCAAATATATAATGGCTTATATAGAAATACCACAACCGAATCCACCTTCCATTTTAAACACGCTACAAGCACGCAGGAAATTCCAGTTAATATGAATGAATCTGCCTTACCATCCGACAATGCCTCAACTCCTGACAATTACAGAAAAAAAAATACTGCTGTCACTGTAGATGAAATGAACTCAGAAATAACAAATAAGCCTGGCAATCATAATGCAGTTGAAACTGTTAATGAGCCTGACATCCTTGAAGTAGCTGAAACTATTAATAAGCCTGTCATTCTGGAAGTAGCTGAATCTGTTAATGAGCCTGTCATTCTGGAAGTAGCTGAATCTGTTAATGAGCCTGTCATTCTAGAAGTGGCGGAAACTGTTAATGAGCCTGTCATTCTAGAAGTGGCGGAAACTGTTAATGAGCCTGTCATTCTGGAAGCAGTTAAAGTGGTTAACGAGCAAGAGGACACAAATAAATCCCCTAGTTTAAAAAGTAATGAATGTGAATTTTTCGAACCTTCATCAGGGGTAGAAACCCAAGCACAAATTGAAGAAGTAAACAAGCAACCCGAGCTAAAAGAAGAATCACCTGAAGAAAGCCAGAAAAAAAATAAGGGTTCTTTGTTTTTCAATTTCTTTCGAAAATGGAGTTAGTTTAAAGTTGTGGTGTACAGTCTATGGAGATTTTACGATAAATCCGTCCAATACGTATGAAAATACATATTGGACTTTTTTCTGTTCAACTAACATTTTAGTAGAATGTCAAATTAATTAACGAATACTTGCCATCGACAAAAATCACCTCTAAAGAAGCCCCAATATTTCCGCATATAAAAATTGCAATAGAGTTAATTGCCCTAACCCTATAATCTTAGCTGAATAGAATAATGAAGAAAGGGGGTGTAAAAATGTGTATGAATTGTATGAATTCAACGTGCGGCGGCTGCGCAAATAAAAATGAGTGTACTGCACTCGGTCCTTTTGAAGCTATAGAAGCTGCATGTATTACTACTCCACCAGCAACAGGCTCGATCATCCCATTCGCATCAGGAACAGTTCCTGTTATTTTAACATCAGTTCTTGGTGGCGCGATCGGTACAGTAAGTATGGTAGGATTCGGTACGTCTATTCCAGGGGTAACTCTTACTGGTACAAATATAGACTTAACAGCTGCTACAGGAACAGAAGCCTTTTCAGTTCCACGTGCTGGTACTATTACATCTATTTCTGCATCATTGTCTGCAACAGTTGCTGTAACCCTTACAGGAACAGCAACAGTCAGAGCACAAATTTACCGCGCGGTTGCGGGAAGTAATGTTTTCAGCCCTACAGATGCATTTGTTGATTTAGCACCAGCTCTCTCAACAATAGCAGTAGGTACTATTACATTTGGTACTAGAAACGTTACACCAGTGCCAGTAGCTGCTGGTGATCGATTACTAATGGTGTTCTCCATTACTTCCTCAGGGATTGTTGCTACTGTTACTGGTAACGCAAGTGCAGGAATTAATATTGTATAAAAATTTATGTTCGTAAGTTAGATTAAAGCTACCATACAGTATCATTATCCGTGTAACATACGATAATTACTTGAAAACAATTTCAAAAGTAGGCGATTTTCTTCAAGATTAGGAAATCGCCTACTTTTCGCTCTAAAAATATAGTTGTTATTTCGCTAAAGCAATCTGTATATGTGCTAGATGATGCTTTCCATGCCAAGCATATAGTGCTACAGCTTTTTCAAGCGTCATTAATCCTGAATCAGGATGATGAAATGCTCGTTGTAATTGCTCTACTGTTAAGCTTGTCAGCAAATAAACCCAGCGTGCATGTAAGCCCTCAATCATTTTATAAGATGTCGAAACAGGCATTTCCGAATCCGGAAGCTGTGCCCATTCCACTTCGTTATAAGGTTTAATTGTCGGAGTATCCTCTGTTAAAGCTAGCTTAAAACGGATGTAGCTATTCATATGACTATCTGCAATATGGTGGACAAGCTGCGTAACAGTCCAACCATTTTCTCGATAGGATTTTGTTAAGGCTTGTTCACTTGCTCCGCTAAGTGCCTCTGCTAGTTGTGTCGGTAATAGACGAATATCCTCTATCCAATCCTTTACTTGCTGCACTGTCACTACTTCCGGAAATTGAAATTGTCCAATTGGATATCGTAAATCGGTCATTTAACTATCCTCCATTTCTATTTTCTTACTTTTCATATTACCAATTTTATATTTTTCACGCTATTCACCTTAATTTTTTTAAGTAAAACCCTCATTTTGTAAGAATTTCTGCTTACAAAACGAGGGTCACATTATGTGGAATATTAACTTTTTATTCAGTAATATCATAAATTAACGTATCAAAGTAGCTCCCATTCGTATAAAGTAAAATTGCCCATTCTCCAGGCTTCGGGATTGTCACATTTGAAGGTGCATGAGCATCTGCACCATTAGCAGGTCCTCCAAGCCCTATAGTCCAACCATCTACTAAAATAGGATGCACTGTTTTAGAATCTTTATGATACCCGACAATTGTTAACTTGGTATCTTGACCTTCTTCAATTCCCCAAATATGCCACATCCATTTTTGAGTGTTTAAACTCGGCATATCGGCACCGATAACACCCGATTTATTTGCATTACCAATAATACCTCTCTCTCCAAATTCAGCTGCCTTTTGGTACCAATCAATTGATTTAAAGTCACTTTCTTGCACAAAATCAGGTAAATCATTTGGCAGAGCAATCGCTTTCTCGCTCATTGTACAGCCTGCCAACAATAACAACACGGTTACCATAAGTACCCATCGCCTCATTACTACACTCCCTATAAGTTATGGCTATTTCCTATGAAACGAATTTTTCACACAAATCGTTACAGAGTATTCAGAAAATTTGGTACGAACTATTATTCTATAGACTTCATCACAAATTTAGCTAACGACTTTAACGGATGAGTAATCGTTAACGTTGACTCTTTTTCGAATCGCCGTGCAGCCTCAACCATTGAAAGTTGTGCAACTAAAATTTGCCGTTGCTCCTCCGCTAGATGATGAAGAGTTTGTCTAATAGCGTTATTATACGCTTCCTTTTTTCCCTGCATAATCAGTTCAAACGTATTGTCGATAACTTTTGCTACTACATCTACTGTTTTTTCATGTTGCTCAGCGTATTGCTGAAGTCTGTTCATCGTACCTTCTACGGTTTCTGGATTTGTAAAAAGAATCATTTGAGGCTGTTTTTCTTCACATACTGTTTCAAAGAACGGCTCATCTATTTTAATAATTGGAATAGAAAGTTCCAGCTGTTCTTTCTCTAACAATGCAATATAATTCGTGCACGTTATTAAAATGGCATCCATATCACAACTTTCCATCCATTTGAGTTGCTCTTTCACCTTAAAAACTAACCTGTCTGCCCCTTTCGATACTTGAAGTATAAGACCTGGATCCACAAAATGGACTAGTTCTACGTTCTCAATGTTTTGAAATGCCTGTTCTATATACTCAATATTTGAATGATGTGCATGTAAACAGCCAAGCTTTTTCCTCAAGAGCAGTCCCCCCTAATTCGTAAGCTGTTTCTCCATTGTCGCCACAGAAAGAGAGAAACCGTTACGATTTTCTTCCTTGCTCTCTTTTGTGACAATATAACCTAATGAGCGATATAACTCAATATTTCTTGGTACACTCATACGCACTTTACATTCACTAATCCTTTTTCCTTTCGTGCGCGCGAATTGTTCAAGCTCAGCAATTAATGCTGTAGCCAATCCTTGTCCTTGCTTTTCTGGAATTACAGATAATCTAAAAAAATAAATTCCTTGGGCACTAAGTGTAAATCTTACCATTGCAACTGGTTGTTCATCGATATAACCGATGAAGGCATGCTCTCCTTTCTTCATCATCGCCTGTTCAATCGATTCAATCGTTTCATTTAATGCACTTGATGGTGGTGTTGCATGTTCATACTCTTTAAAGGCTTGTAGCATAACGTTATGAATTACTGAAGCATCCTCTACTTGTGCTAAAATAATGTTCATCTGTCAACACTCCTTTCATGGTTAAAAATACATTATAATGAATTTTTAATCATAAATAAACCGCATTACCTTAAGATAATGCGGTCACCACTCTTTATTTTTTGTTCACAAAACGTATTGCTCTACTCATAACAGTTGGAACGATTGAAGCATGATTTTCCTCCAACGCTTCATAGAAGGAGATATCCATGATATTCTGCAATTTACTCGCGATTTGTTGTGCATCATCAACCATAAAGGTTTCCAGTTCTCCCACACCGATGAATAGTTTTTCATAAGCAAATGGACGCTCTTTTAAAAATGTTGACGCATAACCTACTAGTTCATGCTCATTCCACCAAATAGAAGGACTAATCGCTATATAGCGTTGGAAACTTGCTTGATGATGGAATAATTGCCAAAGTACAAAGTAACCCGCTAATGAATGTCCAAATAGTGCTTCATGTTGCATATTTACAGGGAATTGAGCCTGAATATTTGGCTTTAATTCCTCCTCTAAAAATCTACTAAAGTTCTCTGCACCTCCATGTTTCTCATGGCCCTTACCTTTAAACCTAGCAGGATAAGTATACGTTTCGGCTTGTCCTGTAAAATCATAAAATCGTCGTTCATGCATGTCTGCGCCATGCCCAATGCCAACGACAACGGCTGGTAAAACTCCTGTTTTAGGTGCATTACGACTTTGTAGGCGAACCGCTTCCTTTACAAGATGAAAATAAGACGAGCCATCTAATACGTATAAGACTGGAAAGCCTCCTTCTGGTACTTCTCCGTTCGGTACATAAATATTTACCGTATACGTATAATCCGTAAACTTCGATACAATTTGCTGCGTCATATAATCAAGTGCTTTCACGATTTTCTCCTCAATCATTTGTTGGTCTCCTTCATAACATCATATCCATAGCATACTGGTGTTTTCGTAACTGGATCTTCCATAATACGTGCATTAATATTGAAGACGTTCCGCATAACATCTGCACATAAAATTTCCTCAGGTGTTCCGGTTTTCATTACAGCCCCCTGTCGCATTGCAATTAAACGATCGGAATATCGTGCCGCGTGATTAATATCGTGCAATACCATAACGATCGTACAATGATGCTGCTCGTTTAAATTTTTCACAATTTCTAACACTTCTAACTGATGTGCCATATCTAAATATGTTGTCGGTTCGTCTAATAACAAAATACTTGTTTCTTGCGCTAAGGCCATTGCAAGCCATACACGCTGGCGTTGACCTCCAGAAAGCTGAGCAAGCTCTCGATTTCGGTACTCCATTGTATTTGTCACATTTAAGGCCCATTCAATCATTTCCTCATCCTTGTTTGTTAAGCGATTAACGTTATTTCGATGTGGATAACGACCATAAGCAATGAGCTCTTCAACCTTTAACTGACCTGGCGCAACAGGAGTCTGAGACAAGATAGCTAGCTTTTTCGCAATTTCCTTCGTCGATAAATTTTGCATGTTTTGATCCTGTAAATAAACCGTGCCCTGTTGCTTCTTTAATATACGACCAATTGTTTTTAATAGTGTAGATTTCCCACATCCATTGGGACCAATAATGGTCGTAACCTTTCCTTCTTCTATTGTTAAATTCAAGTCTTCAAACACACGAATCTGCTCATAGCCAGAAGATAAATTTTCCATTCTAAATGCAGTTTGCACACTTTTTCCTCCTATGCCTTCGATTTCACTAGTAAATATAAGAAGTACGGAATCCCAATAATCGAGACGACAATACCAACTGCCAGCTCAGACGGCGCAAATACTGTTTTTCCTATAAAATCAGCTAATATAAGCAATCCCGCGCCTATCAACGCACTTACTGGCATGACATAACGATTTTGTATACCAACAAGCTGTTTAGCAATATGTGGTGCCATTAATCCAATAAAACCGATACTACCTGATACTGATACACAGGCACTTACTAAGCCGACGCTTGCCAATAACAGCTTCATTTTCTCTTTTTCTACCGCTATTCCTAAGCTAGTAATACTATCCTCTTCTAATTGAAAATAATCGAGCAAATACGATTTCCGATAAACATAAAAGCCTAATAAAATAAGCCACGGTAACATTGTCACAACAAAGATCCAGTTTGCATTATAAATAGAGCCTGCCATCCAAACAGCGGCAGCTTCATAATCTTGAGCATTCATTTTCAATGATAAAAACAGTGACAATGCCCCAAAGCCACTATTAATCGCAATCCCCGTTAAAATTAGCCGTTGCATATCTAAATGACCATTTTTTCGGGCAAATGAGAAAATCAACATAGCTGCCATCGCACCACCGACGAATCCAAAAATCGGCATCATCAAAATCGATAACCAGCTACTATAATCAGCGGATGTGAGACGTAATTGAAAGAAAAACATAAATATGACCACCGCTGCACCAGCCCCAGCATTGATCCCTAAAATCCCAGGATCTGCTAGTCCATTACGCGTAATGCCTTGTAGCACAACACCTGCCATCCCTAGGCCAACACCTACTAATGCTGCAATAACAATACGTGGTAAACGGAATTCAAAAATGACAAGATCGAATTTTGGATTTGGTTCAATGCGCAGCAATGTTTTTAAAACATCCATCACCGACATATCAAAGACACCATTTGTCATATGGAGATAGCTGGCACCTAAAATAAATAACACGAGTATGGAAACAGTCATAACAAATACACTTGAGGTTTTTTTACGCACGTTGTTCACCTCCGTGTTTACGAACTAAGTATAGGAAGAATGGGACACCAACCAAGGCCGTTAATACGCCGATTGGAGTTTCGAATGGATAATTAACAAAGCGACTGAGTACATCACAGAGCGCTAAGAAAAACGCACCTACTACAGCTGCACAAGGAATGATAAAGCGATAATCGACTCCAACAAGGAAACGTGTAATATGAGGAATGACTAACCCTACAAAGGCTATCTTTCCTACAAGTGCAACTGCTGTACCTGTTAAACAAACTACAGCAAGCATACTAATAATTTTCACTGCTTTTGTTTTTTGTCCAAGTCCAATAGCGATATCTTCTCCTAGTGAAGTTATTGTAATAGCCTTAGCTGATAACAGTGCAAGAACTAAACCAATTAATCCAAATGGAACAGCTAACATGAGCATATCCATATCCACCATATGTACCTTTGTGTTATACCAAACACTTACCGTTTGTGATACTTGGAAATACATCGCAATGGCTGTAGCAATACTGCTTAAAAACGTACCAATGACCGTTCCAATAATGGCCAGCCTTACTGGTGATAAACCATTTCGAATTAAAGAGCCAAAACCAAAGACAATCCCTGCCCCTAATGCTGAACCAAGCATTGAAAGTAGAATCATTTGGTAATTAGGAAGCCCTGGGAAAAATACTATTGCTAACGTAATCACAAATGCTGAACCATCATTAACTCCCATTAATGATGGGGACGCTAAATAATTTCGTGTAATACCTTGCATCACTGCCCCAGCTACTGCTAAAAATGCTCCAACTAGTAACACTGCGGCAATTCTAGGGATGCGTCCTGTTCGAATAATTTGGTGATCCACATTTGAAGGGTCAAATGCAGTAATCGACTGCCACACCGTAATTGCGCTAATGTCTTTTGTGCCATACATAACAGATACTAATGCCACAACCGCAATTAGGAATGGAGAAGCTGCTACTATTGAAAATGCCACCATGTTTGTTTTTTTCAATTTCCACACCTTTTTCTATATCAATTATGCCTTTAAAAGGCTGGTAATAGCCTGGTGATGCCACCAAATCTACTACCAGCCTGTCTAAACTATTTAAGTAATTTTTCAGCTGCGATATCTAAGAATTTCACCTTAGACCATGCAGTACCACCTTGTGCTAACGGTTCAATTGCATTCACGAAAACCTGTTTATTTTGTGATGCCTTTAAGCTTGCGAAAATCGGATTTTTTTGTAGCTCTTCTAACGCTTTTGGTGCGTCAGCATTTTCTGATTCCTCGAATTGAAGGAAAATAGCATCAGGATTTACCTCTGCTAATGTTTCAAGCGATAGTTCGGCCTGTGCCTTTGCTGTTTTTAAAACCTCTGGTACCGGAGCCCCTAAATCTTCATATAAAACAGGGTTTAAGTAAACGCCTGCTGGATAGATATACATTATGCCACCACGTACCCGAATAACTAGAACTTGCTTGTCCGCTAATTGCTCTTTAGATTTCACTTGGGAATCAGCAACCTTCGCTTCATAATCAGCGATGATTTTTTTCGCCTCATCTTCTTTACCTGTAAGCTGGGCAAGTAATGTTAGATTCTCCTTCCAATTTGTAGAGACATGTGAATATGGAATCATCGTTTGAATTTTTTTAAGCTTTTCAGCCATTTCCTCAGGGTATTTTGAGGAACCTAAAATAACATCTGGATCAAGTTTAAGAATGGCTTCAGTATTCGGTGTCATTTTATTTCCAACAAGCTCAGCACCTTCTAATTCAGAAGCAAGATAGGAAGGAATTTTTCCACCGATATCAAGTACACCAACAGGCTTAATACCGAGCATTGCCGCATCTTCCATAGATTCTAAACTTGCAGCTACAATGTTTTTCACTTCTGCAGGAAGTTCATATTTTTCGCCTAAGTATGTAATCGTCTGTGTTTTCGCCTGATTTGTTTGTGTTTCTGTTGCACTAGTTTCTGCCGTATTATTTGTAGATGTATTAGACTCTTCCGCTTTATCCGTACCACATGCAGCCAAGGATAGAGCTAATAAAGCGGGTGCGCACATTTTAAAATATTTATTCATAGATTTATTCTCTCCTAACGAACTTAATTATATTGATAATGATAATCATTTTCATTTATAAGTCAATAGACTTTATTAATTTAATTGATATTCATTATCATTTACGGATACTATCCTAACAAAGAGAAAACCTGTTGTGAATGGACAATTTCATGAATCACATGGACTTTTGCCGATTTGAAACAACAAAAAAGCTGCTTCTTTTTTCAAGAAACAACTTTTTATACGTATTTAGCTTCCTCCATCATTAATTTCCGATAAGCTGTCGGGGACATTCCCGTACATTTTTTAAATACTCGACTAAAATAAAAGCAATCTACATAACCTACACATTCAGCTATTTCCGCTACTGGCGAATTGTCATATTTCAGTAACTCCTTCGACCGTCGTATACGATATTCCGTTAAGTAAATGCTAGGATTCATCCCAGTATGCTGTTCAAACAAATAGGCAAACCTACGACGCTCCACGCCAAATTCTTCAGCAATTTTCGAAACAGAAAGTTGTTTAGCATAATTCTCATGTATATACTGTAAAGCTTGCTCCATCTGCTCACTTGCCGTATCAAGAACCTTCACTTTTGCCGACATAAGAATGGCTTCCAAAAGATTCATAAATAGAATCTTTGCTTTGAATATTGACATATTACCTGGCATTGCTTGGCTTTCTATTAGCTGCTGTACATAGTCAATAATTTTTGTATGATAGCCTGTATTGATTAAAAAATGCTGAGCTGATAATGGATATTGAGGTATTTCTTCGGGAGGAATATGATAATGTACAACTGCATACTCCCATTCCTGATCGCTAGTAACTTTAATTTCGATTGGCATTTGTGGCCCTGCGTGTACGACCATACCCGGCTCCATTGCATAAGGGATACCGTTAAAGCTAAATATAGCGCTACCCGCCAGCGGCACAACCAAGCCACACTTCCCAGGAGCTGTTGTTCGACCAATATCTATTTGGCCCGGCTCCATTTTATTTGTAAAAACATCTGTAAAACTTACAGACGCATGTGCATAATAATCGATTAAATGCTTGATATCCACTTTATACCCTCTATATTCTTTAAAACTTTTTGTACTTGAGAAAAATGATGCAAATCATGATCTACTAAACTAGCAAAATAACCGGAAAGTGTTAATTCTGACGCACCTATTGTAAAAGGCTGCTGCCATTGCTTAACCACTATTTGATAAAGTGCGTCAATTAGTTGCTGTCTCTGAGTGATAAAATCGGCTATCGTTTCTTCTTTACTTTGTGCACGACTATTCCTTGCCGCACTAGCATTCATCTCTTCTACAGCCGGTCCTTTTGGTAAGCTTTCTTCTGTAAAAAGAAACGGTAGACGTTGTTTTACCACAAATTCATCCCACGGAGTAAGATGGCCAATGACCTCTGCAACCGTCCATTTTCCAGGCTCTATAGACGTGCGCCATTGTTCTTCTGTTATGTTTGATAAACTTTCCACAAACACGATAGATCTTTCATAATGCGAGATTATTTGATGTTTATCGTAATACAAGTCTTCAGCTCCTTCGCTTCATTTTAGTAGACAATCTGTAGCTTCGACCAGCTTAATTCCCACTGTTTGTTACGAACTCTATTCATATAAACCTCATGCATTGGAGAGCCTTTCTGAAAATATGGTGTAGGAGCGACAATCCCAGAAACTAAGTGCTTGATACCATGAGGTGCTGCTATTTCAAGTCTTCCATTAGTTAGCCTCACACCAATAGCTGTCGGTATTTCTGAAAAATGCGCAATGCCATCAATAGATGATTGATAAGGTTCACTATTATTTACTACATGCATTCTCGCTTGATTTTTCACAGACCAAGGCTCATTCGGTAAATACTTCGTCAATTTTTGTTCATACTGCTTCTCATATTTTTCTAAAGAGTTTACTTTATCAAAATATATTACATCAATATCGGCTAATGGTGTTCTGTACTCCTTTTTATGTAGAAAATCCCACACCTTCGAGCGAATAAATCCAGCGCATACCCATGAATCTGGTAATTGTAGCTTTTCTACAGTTGTTAAAATTTCCATCATCCATTCATCTGCTGCAATTAAGTTTTTTAGCTCTTCTTCTGTTTTTATCAGTTTCATTCACCTCAGAATTTGTCATACCAATGCTTGCGCTATTTCTTTATTAATGATTCTCAACCCATGTTCTTATTTTTTTAGCAACATCCTTAGGTGCTTCACGGAAAATATCATGCCCCGCATCCGTGATTGGTTCAATAGCCAAGTTCTTAACTCTTGTTTGCAAAATTTGAATACTCTTCTTTCTAGTAGAGTTTATTTCAGTTGGTTTTGTTGCGCGTATCAATAGAGCCGGGCAATGCACCTGTGCAATTATATCTGTGACAGGTTCTGCATAAATACCTTTTATGATAGATTGCCCTGTAAAAGTAGAAATCGTTAGTCTAATTTCTCCATCCTGTTCCTTAACTTGAGCTTTCGATGCCTCTTCCAGCTCTACTGACCATCGGGAAAGCTCTTCTTTTTCCGATTCAAAAAATACGTCCCATGATGGGAATCTTACTTCATCGCAAAATTTCTCTATAGCTTGTAATTCTGTTTCTAATGACATGCCAAGATCTTTCGGCGACAAATAACCGCCATCTAACAAAATAATTCCCTTTATTCGTTTAGGATATTTAGCGGCATAATGCAATGCCAAATCAGCCCCAAAAGAATGACCTATTAAATAATGAGATGTATACCCTAACTGCTGATTTATTGTTTCTTCTATGTTTTCAATCAAATTGGACGGAAAATAAGCCTTTTCTTCTTCCAAGGCTTTTGCATAGCCGTGTCCAGGTAAATCAAAAGTGACGAAATGATACTCTGATAAATGTTTTGCTAGTTCTCCAAATGCTTGGCCCGTACTCCCTAGCCCATGTAAAAAGATTAACGTTGGATTTTGTGAGTCGCCCCATTGATATATATTCTGTTTCACTGCTACCATCCCCTTCGCTCAATAATGACTTCCATTACTTACAATAATAACTATTTATATTTCAATTTCAAAGGGGCTATGCAGATGAACGTAAGCATAATAAATTAGGAGAGGTTGAAGCTTTAAGGAGACTGTATTTCGAGTAGTATTTAAAAAGAAAAAATCAGTTGTACTTTGTATAAATATCATTTATACAAAACGAAAAATAATATATTAGATTTATAAATTGTTTACCATTACCCTTTAACTAACAACATTAAAGGAGCCGCTTATGAAAAAAATTTTTATTTTCATTGTGACCGTTGCCATTGCAATAGGACTTTTTTATACAAAGCTTTCACTGACGCTCGTCGGTATCGGAGTTATTGCTGCTTTTATCGGTACACTTGCTGGAGGTGCTGGGCTAATTACGATCCCTGCTATGATGCTTGTTGGTATACCTATTCAAACAGGCATTGCTACGAATAAATTTTCATCGGGCATTGCAGCGTTGTCGAGCATCTTTTATCTTCTTTATCATAAAGAGCTTCGTCTAGCAGCTATTATGAAATATGTTGCTGTAGCAATTGCCGGAGGCGTGTGTGGAGCACTCCTAACAGTATCCATCTCGGAAAAAACAATGAATATTATTGCATGCATGCTACTTATTTTCGCCCTATTTATAACGTTGAAAAATAAAGAATGGACTATTAGCTCAGAAGAAAATAACACTAAACACAGTAATAAATTATGGCAGCCATTTTTAATTGCAGTTTATGATGGCGGCTTTGGACCCGGCTCTTCAACCTTCAGCATACTGCATTTTTTACGCTATCATTACTCCTACATAAAGGCTGTGCAGCTCACACGTGTACTTATATTCGGGAGCTGTACAGGGGCATTTTTAGTATTTTACCAAACTGGCTTTATTCAATGGCAATATGCAATAGCGATGGCAATAGGCTCCATTATCGGCTCCCAACTCGGACTTTTAATTCTACCGAAAATTCCGATAAAAGCAGCTAAAATACTACTAATAATCATCATTACATTACTACTTATTCAAGTAGCAATAAAAATCATTTAACTACTTAAATGTTCATGAATTAACTTCCATTCATTGTTTAGGACAGTAAAAATATTCGTTGCCCTTCCGCTACCTGATACAAATTTTCCGTTATGATAGCCCTCATAGTGGTATGTATAAATGCAGGTAGCTGATTGTTCATCAACCGTAAGCCACTGGACATTAGTAGCTGAATATATCTCTTCCTTTATCAAATTCCAAGCATTATTAAAATAAGCACCTATTTCTTCTAAGGTTATGCATGTTTTATCCGAAAACCAATACACTGCTTGCGGATGCAAAATTTCCTTTACGTTATTAAAATCATGGGAGTTTGTCGCTGCAATATAACTCTCTAAAGCTTGTTGATACGGCATGGTAATTCCCCCTTTTTACTAATATTAACCGGAATTCTACTACTTAGAAACAAAAAAGAATGAAATAGCAGAAGGTGTGACAAGACTATTTCAAACAGTTTATGATGAGGTAAAGTAAATAAGGAGGATCTTTATGCTCGCTACTATTCAAAAACAACAAAATAACTATGTCGTAAAATTCAACCGTCCGCTGTCACATTCAGCTGATGCTGTTTGGGCCGTATTAACGGAGAATGAAAAGCTTCAAAAATGGATGAATAATTTAGAAATCATTGATCTTCGAAAGAATGGCAAAATCCATTTTAATATGAATGATGAAACAAATGCTTATAAGGAAATAGCGATTACAGACTATGCCGAGAAGGAAGTACTCGAATTTGAAATTTGATTGGGGCAAAGATACAGTAAGATTTGAACTCTCCCCCACTGACAATGGCTCTATATTAGTATTACTTGAAACGATTGGTGGGCTAACTGACCATACGCCTAAAGATTTAGCCGGCTGGCATATATGCTTAAACCTGTTTTCGGACTTATTAAACGGAACTGTACATGAGAAATTTCCAATGGAAGAATGGCAAAAATGGTTTGCAGAGTATAAACAACTTGTGGATGCTGTAGAGGAGATTTAAACATATCACGAATAAAACTCCTAGAGCAGAGACACATGCTTTAGGAGTTTTATTCTTGTTGAAAAATAAAATGGTCAATGCAGACGTTTAGGTGATTTACGTTTTATTCGCTTTCGGAATAACATACTAGAAGATACATGCTAAGTAATATAGTTTGTCTTCGTTCCGATTAGACGACTTCTTGGGGATTAGTAATAGAGGAACAAAGTTTAACATGGCTACTTAATACGCCTAATTACCATCTCGAACATTCATACGAGCGAATATTTCTTCTTGCAATAGTTTGGAAGCGCCAACCACTTCTACTACTCCAACGGAACCCTGCAATAAACTCTCTTCCTACAGCAGTTAGGAAGAACCAAAAGCCTGTTCCATTTAACATCCATATATACGTATTCCTGAATAAGCATGATTGAATACCACTTGTACCTACTCCAAAAGGTGGAAGTGATGGCACAAAGCTAGGCGGTGGTCCAAGAGGCATTTGACCTGCTGGTGGTGGTCCAAAACTAGGTGGTCCAAATGATGGTGGCGGCCCAAAACCAGGCGGTCCAGACGGTGGTGGCGGCCCAAAACTTGGTGGTCTAGATGATGGTGGTGGTCCAAAACCGGGTGGTCCAAATGATGGTGGCGGTCTAAAGCCAGGAAGTCCAAATGATGGTTCGAAACCGGGTTCTGGCAGTGGCATAATTTCTTCATATGGATTGTACATGATAAACCCCTCCCTTTACATAATTCAATATATGTAAAAGGGCTAATAACCGTTGAGCAAATTGCCCATTGGTCTTGTATTCAGTCGTTCTAAAGCGTAATCGTATTTACAAGGTATGTTTTCCAAGAAAAAAAGTCGTACCTTTGCTGAAAAATATCATTTTAAATTCTATTAAAGCCCCGCAGGAACTAACTAAACACTCGGCAGTAATGTCCTATTCAATAGTACTTATAATCCTCTCCGTCAAATAACACTAATCGGAGGGGATTTTTTGTAATGTAATTATCTAGGCAAATACGCGTTCATCACTCGCCAATCCTCAAGCTTTTCTTCAAAAGATTTAATATTTTTACCTGGTATTGGGCTAGTAGAAGGCATTTTCTGATATGCTCGACCATCTAAAACCTCAAGGCCAATATGCTTTTTAAAAACTTCGAATGACTTTGCGCCATTGAAAAGCACTAACTCAATATTTGGATAGTGTTCAAAAAGCGTTTTAAAATCATTCGGTTTTTCATTACGAATGGCCGCATCTAAGCTTCCTTTACGCTCACACGATTCTATTGTATCCCAGAGACCAATATGATGGTCCTTTAGCCATTTTAATCTTTGTCCATAATCCTGAGGTACATCCATCTCTAATATTTCCCCAATAATCGGCCAAAAGTGATTGCGTTGGTTACCATAATATTGTTGTTTCTCTAATGATTGCTTTCCTGGCATTGAGCCGACGATTAACACCTTCGTTGATAAATCAATAACTGGTCGTAATACATTTTTAAGTTCATTCGACATTACAATCACTCCTTCCTTAAATTGTAGCGGAAAATTTGTGTCAATGTCATTGAAGGGCATGTATCAAATATCAAAAATCAAGGTTCATCACTATACAGTGGGGTTGATTTCCGTTCCGGCTGGGCGCTTTGTAGCTGACGCTTTGCTTTCGCTACAGAAAACATTTGTTATTGCTGTCGCTTCGCTTTCGCACAGAGCAAAGCTTCCTGGGGGCGTCCGATGAGCCGCTTCACTCGCGTTGCTCGCTCCAGGGTCTCGGGCCAACAGATGTTTTTTGCGCGAAAGCGTAGTGCTAACGTAGCGGCAGCAGCACCGATGTTGGTCACGAAGGCGTTACCACAGGATGTGATGGTTTTAGCCTTCGTTCCTTTATCGCTAATCCCCAAGGAGTCGCCCAGCCTCCACTCCAATCAACTTTCAAAGCCACTTATAACAAATGTCATCCACATCTTTTAGTGATGGTTTCTCCACTATCTTAAAATAAATCAAGCTTGAGGGCCTTTCTCTATTTGTTGGATATTTATGATAGACTAATTCAAATGCACTCTTTTTGAGATGTTTTTGTTAGCATACTGTCACTTAGTCACTTATTTTTTAAAAGTGCCTATACGAAGAAAAATTAATTCCGAGTATCAAACTACATAGAGGTGAAATATGAGAAGTTGGTTCCAATCTCTTACAGTTAAAATGATTTTTTTAATAAGTATTTTGATTCTTTTAATATGTGGTATGTTTATGTATCTTTTGCAAGAACATATTCGGGATACGACAGAAAAACAGATGGGAGAGGAAGCATTAAATATTGCAAAAACCCTCGCATCTATGGAAGAAATCATTACCGCATTTGATAAAGAAAATCCAAGTGAAATCATCCAACCAATCGTCGAGCCTTTAAGAAAAGAAACTGGCGCAGCATATATTGTCGTTGGTAATTCTGAAGGAATTCGTTATTCACATCCTATAAAAGATAAAATTGGAGAAAAAATGGTTGGTGGAGATAATGATGCTGCATTGCTAGATAGACAAGCTTATATTTCTAAAACTATAGGGTCATTAGGCGAATCTATTCGAGGTAAAGCCCCCATCATATTAGACAATAAAATTATTGGTGTTGTATCTGTCGGTTTTTTAACAGAAAATATCGATACAATCATCGAAAGCTATATTCACAAATGGATCAAATACACCGTATTTATTCTTATAATAGGCATATTGGGTGCAATAGCTATTTCCATTTATATTAAAAAGTTATTGTTTAATATGGAACCTATTCAAATTGCTAAGTTATATCAACAAAACAAGGTCATTTTAGAAACAACAGCCGAGGGTATAATAGCTGTCGATCACTTTAATCAAATTACGACCATCAATAAAAGTGCTTATGAAATGCTAGATTCAGCTCACAATAAATCTCTATCAGATTGGATGGGTGCAAAAATTGAACATATTTTTACGCCTAAAATTGTTGCAGAGAAAAACATTCATAATCTAGAGCTACCACTTGATGAGCATATTATCATTTTAAATAAAACGCCTTTAGTTGAAAAGAAAAGGAAAATTGGCTCACTATACACCTTTAGAAAGAAAGTAGATATTCAAAAAATCATCGATGAATTAAAACAGATGAAGCAGTATGCAAATGTTCAACGGGCATATACTCATGAATTTGCTAATAAGCTTCATATCATTTTAGGTTTACTTGTTCATAAGCATTACAACGAAGCCATTGAATTTATTAAAGAAGAACGAAATATACAACTTAAAAATCAAGCTTTTTTAAATAGCAATGTAACAACCCCTCTTCTACTTGCATTAATTCAGGGGAAAATTGCAGAAGCCGCAGAACTAGGCATCAAACTCGAGCTAAACGAAATTTCTTCATCTATCGAATTATCTAAGCAGCAAGAAAACGCTATTCTAACAGCTCTTGGTAATGTACTTCAAAACGCTATTGAAACTTTAAAAAGCTGGGAATCCTCAGATAAAGTGATTCAACTATCAATTAACAATTATAAAAATCATTACTTATTTGAGATTCAAGACAATGGACCAGGTATTGATAACAATATGTACGATAAAATTTTTACAAAAGGGGTATCTACTAAAGAAGGGTTAGATCGCGGACATGGGCTAGCTATAAGCAAGAAAGCCCTTCAGGAGATAAATGGGGAAATTTTATTGGATTCAGGTGATTTATCAGGAGCATGTTTTTTAATAATAGTTCCTAAAGGAGACATTGAGAATGACAATATCAAAAAGTGTATGGATTATTGAAGATGACTTTAGAGTAGCAAAAATTCATGCAGATTATGTTCATAATATAAAAGGATTTATCGTTATTGAAAATTTACGCACAGGAAAAGAAACGATTGAAAAGCTAAAGACGACCTCTAGTTTACCAGAAATTATATTAACAGATTTGTATATTCCTGATGTTGAAGGTAGCTCATTAGTAAGCCATATTCGCCACCTCTATCCATCTATAAAAATTATCGTAATCTCAGCAGCAACTGAAATAAGTTTAATAAAGGATATATTGGACTTAGGGATTTCAGATTACTTAATAAAACCCTTTGAAGAGCAACGACTTCAAAGAGCATTTCAGAAATATTTACAGGAACATCATTTATTTCAAAATAGCAAAAATGTCACTCAAAAGGATCTTGATTCATTATTTTATAGGGAATCCACCAATAAAATAATAGATGAAGAAACGTTTGTAAAAGGCATTGATTTGCACACATTGCAGATTGTTAAAAGCATTTTCGAAGATCTCAAAACCCAGGATCTTACAGCCTCACAATTAAGCGAACTCATCGGTTCAAGTCGTTCAACAGCCCGCCGTTATTTAGAATACTTAGTTGGCGAACAGTTTTTACAGACAAAATTGATTTACGGCACCGTCGGAAGACCTGAACGGAAATATGTATATCATGGAACTTATGAACAAAACTAATATTATATTCTTTATTTAACATATGACTATATTGTTTTCCTCCCTTTGGCACTATGATATTTTTTAAATAATCAGAATGATTGATCACAAAGGGAGGAAATATTTTTGAGTTTAAGTATAATCGGATTTTTAACAATTATTATTATTGTTGCTCTACTTATTAGTGGTCGTGTATCACCACTTGTAGCAATGGTAATACCACCTATCGTAGCAGCATTTATAGCTGGCTTTAATTTTGATGAATTAGGAGAATTCTTTAGTTCTGGATTAAGCTCTGTGATGAACGTAGCTGTTATGTTTATCTTTGCTATTATTTTCTTTGGTATTATGCAGGATGTAGGATTATTCGAACCATTGATCAATAAAATGATTGCGCTTTCAAAAGGAAATATTATTGTCGTTGCAGTAATAACAGTGATCATTGCTGTAGTAGCGCAGCTAGATGGTTCTGGTGCTTCAACATTTTTAATTACAATCCCAGCATTATTGCCTTTATATTTACGTTTACGCATGAATCCATATCTATTGCTGTTACTAGTTGGGGGAGCTGCAGCAGTTATTAATATGATTCCTTGGGGTGGTCCATTAGGTCGTGTTGCTTCAGTTTTAGAGACGGATGTAACTGAACTTTGGTATCCTTTAATCACTATTCAAATCATTGGTGTCGTGTTAATGATAGCTTTAGCAGTGTTCCTTGGTTTTAGAGAAAAGCGCCGTATTCTAAAACAATATGGTACCCTTGACTTCACAAATGATGATCATGTTATTACACAAGGTGTTGTTTCATCAGAAGTAGACACAAGCTTACAACGACCAAAACTATTGTGGATTAATGCAATTGTTACTGTTCTTGTTATCGGCATTTTAGTTGCAGGTATTTTACCAGCAGGATTAGCCTTTTTAATTGGGGTGGCCATCGCCTTACCAATCAACTATCGTTCTCCTAAAGAACAGATGGAACGTGTACGAGCACATGCTCCGAATGCCTTAACGATGGCATCTATCATCATTGCTGCTGGATTATTTTTAGGTATCCTTAATGGTACTGGGATGTTAACTGCAATTGCCAACAACGCTGTAAACATTCTACCATCCGCCCTATCATCTTATTTACATATCATTATCGGGGTATTAGGGGTACCATTTGATTTATTACTAAGTACAGATGCATATTACTTCGCTTTATTCCCTGTAGTTGAACAGATTGGCTTATCTTTCGATATTGATTCTCTTTCAACTGCCTATGCAATGATTATTGGTAATATTGTAGGTACATTTGTATCGCCACTTGCCCCTGCTGTTTGGTTAGCTTTAGGCTTATCAGGCTTAGAAATGGGGAAACACTTAAAGTACTCTTTCTTCTGGATGTGGGGATTGAGCATTACTTTACTTTTCATTGCTGTAGCACTAGGAATTATTGCTATCTAATAAATTAACTAGAATACCAGTTGTCGAGTATTAATCGGCAACTGGTTATTTTTCTATCCTCATAGCGTAGGGTCGATTTCCGTTCTGGCTGGGCGCTTTCCTGGGGCGTCCGATGAGCCGCTTTTGTTGTTGTTGTTGCTTTCGCACAGAACACATCCGCTGTGCTCTAGGGTTTCATCCGTGACGCTGCGATCTGTGATCTTGATCTGACCCCAAGGAGTCGCCCAGTCTCCACTTCTCCTTTTACTTAGGTATTGATTATAATGGAAAATCAGAGCCATCAAGTATTTCCTTTGAGCTTTTTACATGCAGGTTATTGGATGAATGATTTTTTTTATACGTCCTTACAATTTCATAACCAATACAATACCCTATCCATTGAGGAAGCTTTCCACCATATAAAAATTCAGCATGATTGTTTAAACCCTGAATATTGATTTGATGTAAAAAATGTTCCTTCCAAATTTCTAGCATTTTATCTAATGAGTAGGACCTCAACCATGGCGCTAACCATTTATCACCGTAAATCTCCTCCACTGCACATTCTGCTAATCCCTCTAAAATTAAAGAATCTAACAGAGTCACTTCATCTAGAGATTTATCTAAATATTGCAGACGACAAACATGATTATACTCATGTGCAAATAACGCTTTAAGCTCCTGCTTTTCAAGCTCTCCAATATATAAAAACATAGCATTTGGATAGGCTACACCGTTTTTATTAGTAATCGTTTGCTCCTGCGTGATCGGAAAGATATAGATTGGTATTGTTGGACCGTTCCATTTCTCCTTTAAATAGTTAAATTCCTTCTGTACTACTTCCCAAACGTTTTGTTTTTTTAACTTGTTAATGTCTATTTTTTCATGTGATTTAAAAAACCCCTGTTGCTGTAGTTCAAATTGTATTTCATCTGGAGATCCACCAATAAAAATCCCTACTAAACGATCGCAAAGAATAGAACGTTGTAAGTCTTCAAAGTTTTTACTGAGATTAAGCCTTTGACTAGCTATTAATTGATTGAGCCACTCATCTGTTGGTATTACAGACATACATTCCCCCCTTACTATAGCTTATGTCTGAAGTAGACAATCGGCTAGTGATAATGATTGCAACCGCATATATTAGCTTATAAGGAAGTCGAAAGGAGGGATAGTTTGTGAATCCAGCTAATACTTATAATCTTTGTTGTCAATATCATGGTAAACGTGTAAGAATTGAAGAACGAGGTGGCAGAGTACATTACGGAGAAATAACTAGGGTGGATAGAAGACAGGTATGGATTCAACCTGATAGACGATTTGGCGGTTATGGTTTAGGTTATTGGGGTTGGGGAGGACCAGGAGCCGG
Source organism: Lysinibacillus sp. RC46 (assembly GCF_041262385.1). NCBI lineage: Bacteria > Bacillati > Bacillota > Bacilli > Caryophanales > Bacillaceae > Lysinibacillus > Lysinibacillus sp. RC46. The sequence continues at coordinate 67,659 of NZ_JBGCCF010000006.1, forward strand.
TTTTGGAGTTGGTATCGCACTTGGAGCAGTTGCCGGAATTGCCCTAGCACCACTACTATTTTGGTAATATTGAAATGACTAATTATACTATCCGCTGCGCGATGAAAGACTTACTGTCATCGGGGAAAAAAACAAGCCATTTCATGTTGCTGAGATGGCTTGTTTTTCCTTATTGCACTTGCTCCTGTTGCTGTTTGCTTTTAATCAACTCGGATATTGTGACAAATGTATAACCTTGTTTTTTAAGTTCTGGTAAGATTTCTTCCAGCGCCTTAATGGTCTGCGTACGATCTCCGCCTCCATCATGGAACAAAATAACATCTCCAGGCTTCGATCCCTTCATCACTTTTTGGATAATTTTGTTAACTCCTGGCTGTTTCCAATCTTGAGTATCCTGATGCCAAGACCACATAACTACTTTGTATCCATCCTTAACAGCAGAATTGATCATTTGATCATTATAGTAACCACCTACAGGACGAAACAAAACTGGTGCAAATCCAGTAATACCATAAATTATTTCCTTTGTCTTACGTAGTTGTGCCTGTAATTCAGCTACGGAAGCTTTAAACGGATGTGAATACGTATGATTGGCCAGCTCATGCCCTTCAGAATAAGATCGTAAAACAAGGTCTGGATATTTTTCTGCATTTTTTCCAATAACAAAAAACGTCGCCTTTGCATCATACTTTGCCAATAAATCTAAAATAGCTGCGGTATATTTGGGATGAGGTCCATCGTCAAAGGTTAGAGCAATTATTTTGTCTTTTGTGTTAATATCCCACACAACTTCCCCTGTCTCCTCATAATAAGGTCGACCTTTATCCGCATAAGTTGTCAGCCCTGTAAAAAATACCGATATAATTAAAAAACAAAGGGATAAAACCAATATATATTTACGTGTCATAAGCATCACCTCCCAATTTCTAATTCACATAACTCCGTCAACTTACTATTTACGAATTACATTGAATTATACTTGTGAAGGTTTGGCTGTTTTCTCCTCTTAACTATTTCAAAAAAATTAAATTTCCTGTTATATTTTGAACGAAATGTGAAAACACTCACAAAGTACTTTCTTTTTTCACTAATTGATGTAAAATAAAAGACATAACTGATATATAACAACGCAAGAAAAAATCAATCATTCCACCATCTGTTATAATACAAAAAAACAACAAAGGGGATCTTTCATTATGTGGATTATTACAGTTTTTGAACAAAATACTTATCGTATGTTCGAATATAAAACTAAAAACGAGGCAACGGTTGCGTTAAAAAATTTCAAGCAAACAGCTATGCTTTCTTATACAAAATAATTTTAAAGAATCAACTCATATGATACGGGTTGATTCTTTTGACTTTTTACGTATAAATCAATTTTCAGCAACATATCTTAACTTTTCAGGGTTTACCATATAATAAATTGCTTCGATTTGTCCATGTCCAACTTCGAAGCCAATTACTGCCTGAATTTTATTCTCGAGTATTAATGCTAAGCCAGTTGTACCATTAATATTCATCAATTCTAATGTATAATTTTCTTCATTATTTTCAAACTTACGAAAAAGAGCAGATAATAAACGGAAAACTTTTTCACGACCGTAAATAGGATGTAATGCAGCTGTAGCCTTTCCTCCACCATCTGCATAATAAACAACATCTTCTTTTAAAATATGAACAAGCTCCTTGACCTTTCCTTGTTGAAAAGCAGACATGAAAACAGTCACTGTATTTTTTATTTCCAACTTGTCTGTAACTATACTATTTTTTCTAACTAGCTTATGACTCGTGTAATATGTTCACTGGTGTTTGGTTTATTGATGCCTTCAATATTTTACTTAGCCTTGTCGCTTGTGGAATAGCTTCCTTACATGTCATACCATCTGGAAGATTATTTTTATAATCTACTACTAATGCGCAATCTCCAATGGAATAAATATGTTCCTCATCTTTAACCTGATAGAAATGATTAACAATAATTCGATGCTCTTCTGAGATAGGTAAACCTAATCTAGAAATGATTGGATTTGCTTCTACCCCAGGATTAAAGATACAAGTTCCTACAGAATATTTTTGGCCATCATTAGTAGATAACTGACCATCTTTACAATGAGAAACCCTTGTTTCATTTTTGACGACTACCCCAATATTTTCAAGATGGTTGACGAGTTTCTCACTTACTTTCACAGGTGCTTCTGGTAAAAGTCGATCCTTTGCATCAAAAAGTAAAACTTCCACTAAACTTGGATTAACACCTGCTTCTGCCAACTTTTCTTTAGACCACACAGCAATTTCAGCAGCTGTTTCAATACCTGCGATTCCTCCACCTACAACAGCTACCTTAAATAAACTTTGGTTTTGTTGTGATTTCTCCAAGGCTTTAAATGATTCCATCAGTGACAATAGTTGTTCTCTTATTTCTATGGAGCTCTGCTTATCTTTTAAAGTGATTCCACCAAAACCTTTAGATATCTCTCTAATTACACTTCCAAATGCCAGCACCAAGTAATCATAATGTAAATCTATAGTTTTCTCGTTTTCCATCTTAATAGTAATTTGTTGATTTTGCTTCTGAAGAGCTAATGCTTCCCCTTGAATAAATTCAATCCCGTTCTGACAATATTCGGTAAAAGGTATTTTCAAATTTATATCCCTTATCGCAGCCCGAACAAGTAATACTTTTTTTAAATGATAACTATTTTTATCAATTAAAATAACTCTTACTGATTTTCCGATTTGACCTTGAAATTCCTTTTTTAATCCCTCTAATAAATTTATTCCAGCATAACCCCGCCTACAATGACAATATTCTTCATCATAACTCCTCCTTTTTTCCTTATAACGAATTTACTTAATCGGTTGTGACATCATTTATAAGGTTTTTAAAAGTTATGATCGAGGATAATACATTTGCGTCGTTCGTTTTAGGTAACAAATAATTTTTAATGAAAAGTCGAACACCTTTTTATCTATCGCCATATGTATATAGAGAAAAGGAGTGATTTCGGATGGTAATAATTGAGCCTATTATGATTAAAGGCCATTTTTTCACTGCAGTAGTTGTTCAATTGCCAAAAACAACACTGCTGACAATTTCAAATGATACGGGCTACATTATGTGTGGGGCTTTAGATGTTGGTCTATTAAATGACCGCTTAGCAGACCGGAAGATTATTGCTGGTCGAGCAGTTGGTGTGAAAACAATTGATGAGCTATTGACGGCTCCATTAGAGTCCGTGACATATGAAGCGCATCAACTTGGTATTACTGAAGGAATGTCTGGCGTAGAGGCATTATTAAAAATGGTATAATCGATATTTTTGGATATAAATAAAGCGTCAAAGCATTAAACTAGGCGCTTTTTCTTCATTATAAAACTCAATTGAACGATTTCATCTTGCATAGTATGAGCCTTTTGAAAGGTGGTATTCTATGTATTATACAAATGTTAGTCAGCAAACTCCCCGTGTCATAGTTGTGACTGGAACCGGAAAAGTAATGGCTAAAGCAGGCTATGTCCAGCTTCAAGTAGAGGTAAGTACACAAGCGAAAAATGTACAAGATGCACAGCAGGAAAATGCGATGATTATGAATCGTGTCATACAATCCATTTTAGCTCTTCATATCCCAAAAGAACATATCCAAACGGCAGGCTACAATATTGCACCTCATTATGAATTTGAAAATGGTAAACAAGTTTTTAATGGCTATGAAGTGACAAATGCCATTTCCGTTAAAGTAACTAATACAAATCAGGTTGGCTCAGTCATTGATACAGCTGTGCAAAATGGTGCAAACCGCATTTCCTCTATACATTTTAACATTGAAAATACGGATACATACTACCAGCAGGCACTCAGCTTAGCTCTTCATAATGCCCAAATGAAAGCCAAAACAATTGCTGAAACGATGCATTTGCCCATCCAACCCCAGCCAATCGAAATCATTGAGGAACATGAAACTGGACCTGTCCTATATAGATCAATGGCGACGGTTGATTCCACCATTTCTACACCTATAGAACAAGGTCAAATTACTATTAATGCGAATGTCAGAGTGAAGTTTCAATATTAAATGAGCCTTCTACCTCATACCTGAAGGCTCTTGAGGTTATTGAAGCAGCCTCCAATCCAATCAACTTACACACTGAATACGTTTTAACTAGTGACATCGAACTTTTACTGAATAGGAGGCTATTTATTTTTATCATTCCCATATACGTTCTAGAGTCACTTCATGATCCTTAACACTTAACTGAAAAACATCTGGGTTACTTAGACGTGTCCAAAATTGAAAGTTAACATCGCTATTATAGTTTTTCAAAAGTAAGGTCATTATATTTCCATGACTAGCGATAATTGTATGTTCAGACTCACTTTTGAAAGTTTCCTCAACGACGTTAACGATACGTTCCATCGCTTCATTACTTGACTCTCCACCCTCAAACTTTAACTCCATATCGGTAAAAGTTGCTAGAAGTTTTTCATACCAATCGGGCAAATCACTTGTGCTTAATATGCGTTCTGAAAGGCGTTCGTCAATTTCAACATTTATATTTTCCCTCTTACTTAGCGGTTCTATAGTTTGAATTGCTCGTAAAAAGGGACTAGTAATAATTCGATCAATTTTTTTGTCAGCGAAAAACTCTGTTAAAACTTCAGCCTGCTGAAAGCCCTGTTCTGTTAAAGAAGCATCCGGTGACTGTCCCTTGGCTTCGCAATGCCTTATTACATAGATATGTTTAGCCATTTCTAACCTCCTAGAGGAAATATGGAGGACCGATCATTATTATCCACTACTTTTGAAACAAGTTCTCGTCTTAACAATATGCATTAACCTCACTGATTGTAAGTTTTTATTTTACGTTTATTATACCTCCTTTGCTAATTAGTTCCAATTCGTTTGATGCATCACCAATCTTACCTCTCTTTTGGTTTTCCGTATGTTTTTCTTTCTGGTAACCTTCTAAATTAACGCTTATGTCAGATGATTCACTGTTCGCTATAACCCCTAATGATTTTGGTGCCTCTTTGTATGAGATTGTAATATCCCCTGAAGACGTTTCTACAAATAGTGCTTTTCCTTCGCTGATTTCTTTCATTAAGACTTCACCGCTAGTCGAAGTAATTTTCGTTTTCGGACTGTTGACCCTAGTAATATAGCTATCACCATTTGTAGCAGCTATCGTTAATTCATTTAAAGAACTGTCTACGATACTTAATTCACCATCTTTTGATGTAATTGTACCTTTATCAGCCGATAGTCCTTTAATGATTTTAGCGCCAGAATCCGTTGAAATCGAAAGTTCTTCTGTTTCAATGTTGTTAATTTTGATATCACCATAACTATTTTTTAATGCAATCTTACTCACTGCATTTTTAGGGATATAAATGTGAATAGTATCTTTTTTTCCAAAGCTAAAGTTTTTCATAGCCCCTTTTTCAGTGTCTTGTTGAAGTACCTTTACTTTATTTCCGTCTTTCTTAATTTCAACAGGATTGCTTTGCTGCTTTTGTTGTTGCTTACCTTCAAATTCAATTGTTAGTTTATCAGATTCTGTATTTTCTAATGCTATATTCCAGGACTCTATGTTTAGTTCTAGTTCTTCTATTTGCTCAACATCAAAGGACTGTTCTTCAGTGATGCTCTTTTCTCCATTGATTTTAAGAGTGAAGAATATTCCTCCTACCGCAATAACGAATATTAAGGCTATGATTGCTTTTTTCACTTTACATCCTCATTTCTCATTTTTAAGTTAAATCTACTTTGTCGACTTTATAATAGGACAGATAGCCGATAATAAGCCCTAATAGACACATTATTGTTGGGACAATGATAAATTGAGATAAACTTGTAGATGTATCCCCATTTGAAACCGTTGCATTAATCAAAAATCCAATTAAAACAGCGGATGTAATTGTCGCAGCTGTTGATTTTTTTCGCATACCAAAATACAAAGGAATTAAGCTTACCCCAGCCATCATAAAAGCAATGATAAAAGTAGACGGTATAGTAGCTACCATATCCTGTATCTCAACAGGAGATTCAAAGAAGTTCATCATTGGATTTAAAAAATAAACAGCGATATTCATCATTAAGGTCGCAATGATAATGCTAAAGAAACAAAATCCGAAAACTAAAGACAGCTTAGCAAAAATAATTTTTTTCCTTTTTAATGGATACGTAAATAATAATTGAACCGTCTTATTTTTGTATTCGTCAATGACTAAACGAGATAGAATTACACTCGAAAAAATGATAAAAACAATGCGAATTAATATATTTGTCAAAGACATAAAATCTGTATAATCTTGAAACATCTTTTCATCTGCAGAACCAACTGCCATAAGTGCCACTGCCGCAAAAATTCCAATAATACAAATGGTTAAGCCTTTAAAATAGCTAGACATACTATTCTTTTTCCATTCAAGTTTTAATAGTTTAAGCAATTTGATTCCCTCCATTAATAAGGTTTAAGAAATACTCTTCTAAATGCTGTTGCTGTTTTTCAATGCTATTGACAGTAATATTATTGAATATAAGTTCTTTATTAATTTGAGATTGAGAAATATCATGTTCAAAAATTCGAATACAATGCTGATTGACAATCTCATATTTTCGAATTCCTAACTTGTTCTCTAGCACATGAATCGCTTTTTTCACATCGTCTATTTTAATCTCCAGATACTCCATGTTCTCTTTTCGAATATCGTCCATTTTTACTTCCTTTAATAATTTCCCATGATGAAGGATGCCAATTGTATCTGCTATTGATTCAATTTCTGACACGATATGACTTGATATTAATATAGTGATTCCAAGCTTCTCCTTTAGATATAACAAGAGCTCTCGAATATCTTTAATACCTATTGGATCAAGACCATTTATCGGCTCATCCAAAATAAGAATTTCTGGTTTAGCAACAATGGCACGTGCGATACCTAATCTTTGCTTCATTCCTAGAGAAAATTCATGTATTTTTTTATGTTCAACACCATTAAGACCTACTATCTCTAATGCCTCTTCGGTAGCTCCTTTTTCATAAACTCCAATATACTCACAGTGAAGCTCTAAATTCTCCTTCGCTGTTAGCCTGTCATAAAATTCCGGGTACTCGATAATACTGCCTATTTTACTTAAGTATTGATAGGAAGTAGTCGAAATGGATTGATTCAATATTTTAATTTCACCTGAAGTTGGTTTTACTAAATTTAAAATCATCTTCATAATCGTTGTTTTTCCAGCCCCATTCGGACCTAAAAACCCATAAATCTCTCCCTTCTTAACATTCATATTGACATTCGAGACAGTTTCGATTCCTTTAAAGCTCTTACTTAATTGATGTAGTTGAATAACAGTTTCCATGTTATGTGCTCCTTACCATTTTGAATTCGTTACATTAAGCTTAATAAACGAAAGTAAAATCAAAGTAAACTCGATGGAAAATGACAGTAATTTTTTCAAGATAGTAAAGATATAAAAATCAGAAGCTGTTATGATGAAATTGAAATGAGGGATAAAAATGGAAACTGCTGAAAAAATCCTAATCGTAGATGATGAGATTGGTATCTTAAAATTATTAGAAATTACGTTACGGAAAGAAAACTTTATCAATATTGATACTGCTTCAACAGGTAAAAGTACACTACAGCTTGTAAAAGACAAGCATTACGATATTATTTTGCTCGATATAATGCTACCAGATATAAGTGGCTTTGAACTTTGCACAGAAATACGCAAGCATACAAATACACCTATTATTTTTGTCAGTGCTCGCTCTACCGATTTTGATAAATTAACAGGATTGGGTATTGGCGGAGATGATTATATTACAAAACCTTTTAATCCTTTAGAAGTCGTCGCTCGAATAAAGGTCATCCTTCGACGTCAAAAAATGTATGAAAGTGCTCAACAACAGCAGACTACAAAATTTGATTTCGGTTATTTTGCTCTCAATCCTGAATCTGCAACATTAACCGTTCACAATCAGCTCGTCGAATGTACGGCTAAAGAGCTAGAGCTACTGCACTTCTTTTGTAAAAATCCAAATCGTATTTTTACAACTTCACAGCTCTACGAATTCGTGTGGGGAAATGATGTATATGGTGAGGAGAAAACCGTCACGATTCATATTTCGAAGCTAAGGAAAAAGCTTGGGGATGATACGCGTAAACCTAAAATAATTGTGAACTTAAGGGGCATTGGGTATAAATTCATTCCACCGAAAGAGGATTCACTATGCGAATAAACACTCGATTTACGTTACATCTTGCATTGGGGATTATTCTGTGGATGCTTTTGAGTGGAATTTGTATGGTGATCGGACTCGAAGGTATTCTCCCACTCTTTAAAAAATCTGTTAGTGAAGCTTATCAGAGTCTACTAGTCGCATGGATTTTCGGATTCAGCACTATTGTTTGTATCGCTGTATTTGGCTGGTATTTCGGGGGTCCTCTTGGTTTTATAATGTCTTGGATCCATCAGCTATCACAGGAAAACTATACACAACCTGTTGGACTATCTAAAATCTATACACGCAAAGGAAAGCTCCGTATGCGTTATATGTTATATCAAGAGGTACTTCAACACCTACAATCCTTATCAGGAAAATTAAAAGCTGCTGAAACAGAACGTGAAAAGGTTGAACAAGCAAAACAAGAATGGATTGCCGGTATATCCCATGATTTAAAAACGCCATTAACGTATATTACAGGCTACTCTACCCTACTATTAAACGATCAATACGATTGGTCCAAGGAGGAAGCTCGTTCCTTTATTCAAGAGATTGCAGATAAAGGCAAGCATATGGAGGAACTTATTCAAGATTTAAGTCTTGTCATTCAGTTTAATAATACAGACGGTCAGTTACCCTTGCATAAAACAAATCAGGATATTGTGGATTTCACAAAAAGAATTGTTGCCAATATAAGCAACAATCCACAGGCCAATGACTATATATTGCATTTTAAAACTGATACATCTGTTATAAACATTGACATTGATACAAAATTCATGCAACGCATATTACAAAACATTCTTATGAATGCCGTTATCCACAATCCACCTAATACAGATATTTATACACAGATTTTTAACAGGGCAGAGCATGTAGAAATCCACATTGTGGATAATGGCATAGGTATGTCTCAACACATGATGGACAATATATTCCAACAATATTATCGAGGAACTACTACAGAATCTTCTTCTGAAGGTACTGGACTGGGCATGGCGATTGTTTATAAACTCGTTCAAGCTCATAACGGCACTATCTCAGTACAGAGCGAACCTTCTAATGGGACAACGTTTATTATTACATTACCTAAAAAGTAATATGGGAATTGAACACTTTTGGATGTCGCCCGAGTTGTCAGTTGTTGGACTTGAGCAGTTCTTCGGCGGGCCTGATCACTTTCAGGGCGGACCTGATCACTTTTGAGTCATATCCGATCACTTTCGGGGCGGACCTGATCACTTTTGAGGCTTACCCGATCACTTTCGGGGCGGACCCGATCACTTTTGAGGCTTACCCGATCACTTTCGGGGCGGACCTGATCACTTTCAGGGCGGGCCTGATCACTTTTGAGTCATATCCGATCACTTTCGGGGCGGACCTGATCACTTTTGAGGCTTACCCGATCACTTTCGGGGCGGACCTGATCACTTTTGAGGCTTACCCGATCACTTTCGGGGCGAGCCCGATCAACTTGAAGGCCTGCCAGAACCATTCATGAAATCGTATTGTTTGACATATATTAAAGCATCATAAATCGGTTCAATAAGGAGGATTCCATGCAATCTGAAAAATTGCGACTAAGAAAGATTCAACATCTTGCTCATGAAATTACTGATGAAATGAATAAAGGTGAAGAACTTACTCACTTAGAAACTTTGATTCCCGTTATTGATAATTTATCTCGTGCTATTGGTGATTTAACAGATTCCTATGGACAGTATTCATTAGATTATGTAGAGGAAAAAGTGAAGAATGCTCATGCGCTTTTATTTAGCAAGGTAAAAGTCGATGTCTATTTATAAAGATATTGGAAAAGGGTAACCATTTATATGGTTACCCTTACTATTTAATGCGTTTCAGGATTAAATGTCTTACAATCTGTTTCTTCACTATTAGATGCCTGTTGTCCCTTTTGACTTACAACATAGATTTTTTCTGCACCACATCTGTTTCCAGAGTTCCAAAATGTACAGTTATTAACTTCACAAAGAATTTCTTGTGCCATTGTTTCCACACCTCCTCTTTTTTATCATTAACAAAATTGAAGTATTCAATACAGAAGGTGTAATGAAACAGAAGAATATGGATGTTTACTGGCTTTTGGTAAAGAAACTCATCCATAATTCCAAAAAATGCTATTACCTACGAAGGTAATAGCATTTTTTTCGCGCATTATTCAATAACTTTTGTCGGTGTTACCTCTTGAACAATTATCATGCCATCATATGCCTCAGCAGGTGTCATTTTAATCGTATAAAGCATCTGTGTGAACTTGTACCAAAAGCTAAAATCATCGCCGATATTGCCCATTCTTTGTTCTTTTGCTACGATGTCAGCTAACTCCTGAGATTCATTAGCCTTTTTAAAGTCTACATAGAAAATATTGTCCTTGACCTCACTAAAGGCGTCTACTAAAGCATTATGATGTTCAATCGTATAATTTTTTCTTTCGCCTGACCCATTTTGTGCCTGAAACGTATTGTTAACAAAGTCAGTCCCAATAGCATAGTACGCATCTTTATACACTTCGTCTAAGTATTGGCCCATAGATTTGTATCCTGCCATATTCGCTGAAGTTTTCTCTATATGCCCATTATGAGCAGACATCAGTACTTTATCATGACCTTGAGCCGCTTCAAAATCAACGATCCATTGTAAGTTGTTCGCTAAATACTCATCACGAAGACTCATATAATTGCTGTCATTTAAAAATAATTGCGTGCGTTGCTTGATGATTTGTGCATATTGAGCAGCAAATAAATATGCTTCTTTCGAGGATTGCTTTTCATAAGAATCTTTATTTTTTTGCAAATCCTTGATGATTGCATCAATATTTTTATCAAGCTCCTCTAGCTGACTAGTTGATAAATCTCTCATTGTTTTATTCGTTACATCTTTTAGCTGTGCCTTATATTTCTTACCGCCTTCACTATTAACCACTTCGTAATAATCTAGTAACCCTTTTTTACTATAATCATAGCGTTGCATATCGTTACCGTAAAAATAAATTCTATCTTTCTCATCTGCAGCCATGTTATAATCATGCATCCACTGAACAAACTCAATCATTTGCTCCGTTTTATAGATACCATAATCCAAAGCTTTTACCGCTTCCTCAGCTGTGCCAGTACCATTTAAAATAAACTGATTAATTTGCTGAGCGCCACCAAAATCTCCTTCTAATACAAAAACACGAACATTTTCATTGTTAATTAAAGCCTGAAATACATCCTTCTTTAATGTTTGGAATTCAACGTTTCCATGTGTTGCTTCTCCAAAACCAATTACTTTCACATAATTTGGAATATCGATATCTTCAACCGCGGATGTATATTTCGAAGCATCCTTAACGGCTTCTCCCTTGCCACATCCCGCTAGAGATAACAAAAGAAATAATGCTGAAATTAATAAAAAGCTCTTTTTAACAAATACCATTTATAAAATTCTCCCTTAAAAGTTTATCCCTTATCGCCCTATTGGTGAAGACTAAGTGGGGATGAGTAAATCCCCATTTCACTTTATACAGCTTTTCGTTGGAAATATAAATACCCTCCAAGGAAAAACAGTACGAACCCTCCTCCTACAACTGTTAATAATTGATCCCAAGATACGAAGAATACATCATCCATATTGCCGCCTACATACATCATTGAGAATGGTTGAGCCCATGGATAGTAGGGTCCGATAGTTTTTGAATTGATTGCTAATATAGAAGGTAAAGTAAAAATTACATTAACAGCAAATGGAGCAGCGAAGCTTTTAAACATGATAGACATCCACAACTGCAAAGCCACTAGTGGCAATGTCGCTACCCATCCTCCGATAATGCTCTTCCAAACAATCTCCATCGGGAAAGGATCTGTATAGCCCTTTATCATGCCTACAGCAAATATAGAACATAAATATAATAATTGCATCGCCATCATAAGAATCATGATTAACACATATTTTGCAGCAAATACTTTTCCTCTTGTTACCGGCAATGCTAGAAGCTGTTTCCAACCACCACATTGATGCTCATATCTACAAATAAGACTTGCAAATACCCCTGCAATTAAAGGTAGAAACAATAATGCGTACGTTAAATTCATTGAAAACAAAGAAATGTACCAATGATTCACATCAATACCTTGCATATTAGATTCCATATTTGATGTTAATCCGATAAAAAGTCCGATTATCGGTCCTGCTAAAATGATTGGCACCATTTTTGATTTTCTCAATTTAAACCATTCAGCGCTCAGTATAGACCACATTTACTTTACATCCCTTCTAGCAAAATCTATCATTCCGATAATATACAGTAAAATACCAATACCTACTCCAAGCATGACATTAATAACAGGCTCATCCCATTGATTCATTAACGATGGCCATTTCCAAATCATCCAGTCAGGCAATACAAATGATGAATAAGCAAAAATCACGCCGAAAATACCTACTGTAATTGGGATCCCTTGATTATGACAAACACTCGCAATCCAAAGTTGCAGTGCCAATATTGGCAACGCTGCAAAGTATGGATAGTAAGCAAATTTAGCAATTTCCATATAGGGTGTGCTATCGCCTAAATCTAAAAAGATTCCGTAAGCCAGTGTCATTAACATTAAAATCGTGGAAGACAAGAACAGTAAAATCGCTAGAACCGTGAACTTTGATAAATACACCGTTAATTTAGACACCGGTAGTGCAATTAATTGCTTCCAAGCGTTCGTTTCATTTTCAATGCTCGCCATAAATGAAGTTAAAATAGCAATCCCTAATACGATAGCAAGTGGTGTAAATGAATGAACATTTAATAAATAGAAACCCCAATCGTCCTCGCTTTGCTCTAACAAATAGTCCTTCCTTACGCCGTAATTTACCATTTGCATGGCAACAACACCAATTGGTCCTAAAGCTGTTAAAAACCATAATCCTTTGCGTTTAATTTTCAAAAAGTCAGAAGTTAACAGTTTCCCTATCATAGCGCTTGCTCTCCTGTTGTCATTTGAAGGAAAATCTCCTCTAAAGATCGTTTCTCTTCCTCTACTCGATATACCGAAATACCTTCTTGTACAAGGATTTGTACAATATGTGCTACTTTTTCATCTGAACATTCATCAAATAAAATGAGGTCATCCTTATGTTCTGCCTTAATGCCATTTGCCACTAATGAACGCCAGCCCTTTTCACTATCGCTCACTTTAATTACTACCTTTGGCTGAGCAAATCTACGCATTGCTTCAATTGAATCTTGGAAAATCATTTTCCCCTTTGTCACAATGCCCACTTGCGTTGCCATTTGATCTATTTCAGATAATAGATGGCTTGAAATAATAATCGTCATTCCATATTCTTCAGGAAGTCGTTTAATCAAATTACGAATTTCAATAATACCAGATGGATCAAGACCATTCGTTGGCTCGTCTAAGATAAGTAATTCAGGATTATGTAACAAAGATGCAGCAATACCTAAACGTTGCTTCATTCCAAGTGAAAAGCCTTTTACTTTTTTATCTGCAGCATCCTTTAAACGAACAATTTCTAATACTTCATCGATGCGTGACTTCGGTACACCTAAAATTTTTCTTAACGCTTCTAAATTTTCATAGGCCGTCAAATGTGGATAATAAGAAGGATTCTCTACTAATGAACCAACCTTTGCTAAAATATTAATTCGTTCCTTCGTTAAATCTTTTTGGAAGATTTTAATGGTCCCAGAAGTTGGCTTCATTAATCCAAGAAGCATACGAATCGTCGTAGTTTTCCCCGCTCCATTCGGTCCTAAAAATCCGTATATTTCACCTTTGCGTATTTTTAAATTTATATTTGATACAGCTTGCTCTTTACCAAAGCTCTTTGATAAATTTTCTGTTTGTATGATATATTCCATTGTCCTCACCTCTGTAATTATCATAAGAAATGAAGGTTAAAAACAGGTAAGGCTCAAGTTTAAATTTTGTTTAAAAAAGATACTTTATCATAACGTGGGTTGATTTCCGTTCCGACTGGGTGCTTTGCCGCTGTCGCTTCGCTTTCGGGCAGATAAAACATTTGTTGCTGACGCTTCGCTTTCGCACAGAGCAAAGCTTCCTGGGGGCGTCCGATGAGCCGCTTCGCTTCGCTGCAGGGTCTCGGGCCAACACGATGTTGGTCACGAAGGCGTTATCACAGGATGTGATGGTTTTAGCCTTCGTTCCTCTATCGCTAATCCCCAAGGAGTCACCCAGCCTCCACTCCAATCAACTTATTTACATGGCGTACGTTTTAACAAATGGTATCCCTACTCTTGTGATGAGCATTAAAAAGAAGATAGCAATTCCGATTGCCTTACTCCATTCTACTTTCCCAAGGAGTCTGTATGCATTATGAATAAAAAAACAGCATGCCATAAGCTTTGCTGGCATACTGTTTGAACAATTACTGAAATGAAGCATGCCTTAGCATGCTTCACGAAATATTCTATTTGTAGTGTTTAATTTTAATCTTTGTGCCGGATTCGCTGGACTCTATATCCCACTCTAAATCCATGCCCTTCACCATAATATCAACAATCGATAAGCCGATACCAGCACCTTTCGCATTGGATTCATTTTTCATTCCTTTTCCGTGATCCTTTATGATAAATGCATCATAGCGCTCCGTCGATTCGGTTTCGACGCCAATATATTTCCCGCTACTCGCATGACGTAATATATTTTGAAACAAATTATCAAATATACGTCCAAGCCAAATCGGATCAATTTGCCATTCATTTTTCTCAAATGGATGTAGCTCAATATCGATTTCAAAGCCTTCCTTTTCAAACACTGGATACCATGTCGTCATTTGCTCACGTACAAAACGTATAACGTTGATTTCTTTCGCCTCAAATTTATATTTACTAGCCGTCAGCAATGTATAGGACATTAAATTTTCTATTAAGGCGTCAATATTAACAATCGACGTTTCCATTGCCTTAATCGCTTGTTTTCCATCCTCTGATAATACCTCTTTACTAACTGAATATGATTGTGCTCGTATTTTCGTTAATGGTGTTCGTAAATCATGTGATAAATTAGCAATCAATTCACGTCTTAACTGTTCTTCCTTCTGCTCACGATTCTTACTCTCCCTAAGCTCACACACCATGCGATTAAAGCTTTGTTCAAGCTGACCAATTTCATCCTTCTTCTTGACCTTCGTTTCAATAGGTAAGCCATCTACATCACGAATTTCCATCGCTTCCTGAAGACGCAATAGTCGTCTTCGAATCCCTCTGAAAAATAAAAAGGAGACTATAATGAAAAATAATATAATCGCAATAACACCGAAAAATACGAATGCTCCATATTGTTCATAAACATTTTTAAGAGGTGGATTAAACACTTCTCTTGGAATCTCAAAAACGATAAACCCATTTGATTCGTCCTGTCCTAAAAAAGCTATAACTGTAAACGGATCTTCCCCATATCGCTCTTTAATAAATTTTGTAGTATACGCTGGAGTCCATTTCGATGGAAGCTGTTCCTTCACATTCACTTTTGTTAGTAAAGTTCCATCCTCGTTTACCCAAAACATAGAAGATTTTGGATATTGCTTTTGCCAATCCTCAAAATGTTGAGAAACGGCTACATCTGTAAAACTTTTTATACTTTTAGCTTCCGTATGCCATTTTTTCTCTACTTCGTTTTCTCTGAGAACTTCACTTGAAAAATCAGTTTTTCCTATTCCAAAAATAAAAGCGGCACTAGCAAAGTATGATAATTGAACAATAGAGATGGCTAAAAAAATAATCAACATATACTTTGCTAATAATGATCGGAAAAATTTCATAGCTTCACCCTATACCCAATGCCTCGAATGGTTTCGATAATCGTCGGTTTGGCTGGATTTACTTCTATTTTTTCTCTTAAGTATCGAATATGCACCATTAATGTTTTATCACCTTCTATGTAACTTTCACCCCAAACACCTTCATAAAGCTGTTCCTTCGTTAAAATTTGATTTAAGTGGCGAATAAAATACTGTAATAGATAGAACTGCTTACCTGTTAATTGAATTTCTTCATCGGTCTGCTTATTGATAATCCGCATATCTTTCGTATAAATTTTTAGATGCTGAAGATCTAGCACATCATCATTCTTTTGATATCTTCTTAGTAAAACCTCAACCCGAGCTATAAGTTCATCTGGGTGAAATGGCTTTGTCAAATAATCATCTGCAAAATTGAGACCCTCTATTTTATCCTCTACAGCAGTTCGTGCTGACAGCATTAAAATCGGGATTTCTTTATTTTCCCGCTTAATTCTTTTGCCAATCGAAAAGCCATCTAAGCCTGGTAGCATCACATCCAATATAGCGATATCCTTAGAGGCTATGTGCTGATCGACTTCTTCACCAGATTCAAGCCATGTAACCTCGTATCCTCTTTCCGTTAAATCCTTTGTCACCCATTGGCCAATCTCTTTTTCGTCTTCTATGTACAATATGCGATACAATAGTAATCCTCCCAATCTAAGCTATATTTTAGAAATAATGTTATTCTGTATTATACGATTTCATAGATTTGTACTCAATCGTTGTTTGTAAAGTGAGAGATTCATTTAATAAATGCTCGAACATCATATCTAGTGCTAGGTATGTCGATAAAACTAAAAAGTTGGGCGATAACTATCAATTATGCCTCGGCATAATTACGTCCGTAGGCTTTAATTCCATCGATAAAACAAGCTAACAATAAAAAAACGTATTTGGATCCCCCAAATACGTCTATATCTTTAATTATTAATAATAATCAACATATCATTATCATCAAACTGCCACATGTCCCCATAAGCAACTTCCCAATAGTAGCCGTTTGGGTCTTGAAAATAGCCACTATAGCCTCCCCAGAATACAGTTTCTGGCTCCTTGACGATTTTTGCTCCTGCCTTTTTAGCTAAATCAAATACTTGATCTACCTCTTCTTTAGATTTTCCATTATAAGCGAGTGTAATTCCGTTAAAGCCATCTCCTATCGCAGGTGGATTTGCTTCGTTAATATCTTTTACTAAACGGTCAATCGGAAACAGTGAGATTTTTGTCCCTCCATTATTAAAGAAAATAACATCCGGATTTGTTTCTTCACCATAAACAATTACTTCAAACCCTAGACCCTCTCGATAAAATTCAAGAGACTCTACCATATCTTTTACACCCAATGTGATTAAATTTAAACGATTCATCCTACTCTCTCCTTTATAAAAGATTCAATTACTTATTCTATCTTAAGCATTGAATCCCCTTCTAGCTTCTTGCAATTCTCATGTTGCTCCTGTCCATATACTCTTTGTATAAGCCATCTTTAATCCACAGCGCTCCATATTATTTTGGCTTATGGATGCAAATTTTGCGTGACCTATCATGAAACTACAGTTTCGTTTGGAGGCTCATTTAAACGAAACTATATTAATGCTTGATAAACATTAGTTAACCTATGCGAGCGAAACTTCATAATAGATTAAATTAACTTTCTAAACATCTGTATTTGAGTACCTTTGTTGGAAGAAGTATAATTTACGGTAATACCTATTTTTTCTGAAACATTATTTATAATTTTGAGACCTGTATTCTCATTTTTACGCATTTCCTGTTCAAAATCAAAACCTGATCCAAAATCTATAATAGATATACATTCGTGTACTTCCCCGTTTGAAGGTACATAATTAATTATAATTTTATCGCTATCTGATGCATGATTTACAATGTTTTGGAAGATATTATCTAAAATTCTTTCAAACCATAATTTATCGATTTTCCAAACTATTAAATGTTTAATATTGTTATGAATTGTTATGTTTTCTTTCTTAAATAAATAATTCCATTTCTTTAGTGATTCCAATATAATTTCTTGAATATTTTCTTCTATTAAAGGAATGTCTACATCTTCTTGTTTTATAAAAGTTTCATCATACATATGATCAATTAATTTAGTTAAATAGTTAATATTATAATTAATTTTTTGGATGGCTTGTGGAAGATTTTTTTCATTCTCAATATAATACAGTTGGGTTTTTATTACTGATAAAGGCGTTCTAATATCGTGAGATAATTGATTCATATATTCTTTTCTTAGTTTTTCTTGTTGAGCAATCTTTAATTGATTATAGATTAATCTATCTAGTAGCCTATTTATTGCTAAACTAAGTTTTGATATTTCATCTTCCCCTTTAACGGGAAGCTTAACGGGTATTTTAGAATTGCTGTAAATGTTATCAATCACATCTCTAATATTATTAATATCATCTGTTAGCTTATCAATTATTTTTGATGATAAATAACCGTATAAAAAAACTATACATAAAAAGAGTATTATAATATATGGATATGCATCTCCAGAGTTAAATATAGAATATCCCTTCGAGAAAAAATTACTAATTAAGAAAAATAAGTAAAAAAGGTAATTTGATATTAAAAACAAAAATGGCATACTTATTAAGGATAAATATAAGAATAATTTATATTTTCTTCTAAAACTCACCTTTTCTCATTCCAATCAAGGTTAATAATTTAAACGATAACCATAACCATATATTGTTTCTATAATAGTTGGGTTTTGAGGGTCAATTTCAATTTTATCTCTTAAACGCTTTATATGCACCGATAAATTTCCATAAGTACTATAATTTTCCCACAAATAAGACATAATTTGTTCTTTTGAAAGGTTAATATTTTTATTATGAATGAAATATAAAAATAGATTTAGTTGTTTATCAGTTAATGATATCTCTTCATTATTAAGTTTATTATGTAATCTTTTGGTTTGCATATTAAATAGTAAATGTTTAATTTCAATAATAGAATGATATTTTTTGTTTGCTATAGAGTTTACTCTAGCTAGTAATTCCAATGGGTCAAAGGGCTTTACCAGATAGTCATCAGCCATGGTTATTCCCTTTATTTTATCGTCTATATTATTTTTAGCTGTTAAGAAAATAATGGACAATTCTGGATTTTGCAATTTTATCCTGGAACATAAACTAAATCCATCCTCGAATGGTAACATAATGTCCAGTATTACAATATGTACACCATTAAATATTGATAAGTTACATGTTCCATCTTTAAAACAAATGACACTTTTGAAGTAATTAGAGAAGAAGTCTTGTAAAAATTCGCAAATATCTTCATTATCTTCAATAATTACTAAGTTTAGATGTTTTAGCATTCCACAATCCATTTTTATCTCCCCTCTCCAAAATATAGTCCAAGTAAATAATATTACGAGGACTATATTTAATTCTTTTTCTTTTTGCAACAATCCATTATCAAGTTTATATGATTTACATCATCGATATTTTTATGTCTATGTGAAATAAATAGTATTGTTTTGTTAGTAGCAAATAAATTTTTAATTACTGCTTCCTCAGTATCAATATCTAGGTTACTTGTGCCTTCATCTATTAATAACATTTCAGGATTAGCGGCAAGGGTTCTTGCAATTGATAATCTCTGTCTTTGTCCACCCGATATTGTTGCTCCATAGTCTCCTAACACTGTATTATACCCCATTGGAAATTTAATGATTTCTTCATGGATGCATGCCATTTTTGCAGCATGTACAATATCCGAAGATGAAACATTATTATTATAGAAGCGAATATTATCTTCTATAGTCCCATATTCAAAAGATCCTTTTCTGATCTTTTGAATGTTACTCTTTTTTCTATTTTTCAATAATTAATTTTCTTGAAGTGAAAAATACATATAAACAATATAAAATTAAAATGGTACTACACCAAGCTATACTTCCCACTATTGTGGCAGACATAGTATTATCAAAATAGTAATCTTTATCTATTATATACAGACCTAGCCTATACGAGAATGTTGAAAAAATAGTATAAGCAAAGGGTGCAGCAATTAGAATCATTGAGAATAGTGAAAATACGATAGAAATAATGCTACATATAACAATATTTCTAGACCAGACCATTACAATTGTGCTTAAAAGTAAAATGGGCACACTTAAAGAAAAAGTCATAATCAAATATGAAATTGTGATATCAACAATATTCTTAATTAAACTTTCTTTCCCCCAATCAATAACTGTCCCATAGATCAATAATAATATATAATTTAAAGCTGCTAATAAAAACAAACAGAACGAAGCCGTAATAATTTTTGCCCAGAAAAGTTTATTTTTCGAAAAGTTATATGTTATCCAGTTTAGATAGGTACCATTTTTGTACTCTATATAAAATACCGAACTTACTAAAGTACCAACAATAATAGGGAAGAACATAAAATATTGATTATAGAAAATAAAATAAACATCTTTAATATTCGAATCTTTATTGTTAACAATATAATTAATTATATTCATCGCTATAGGTAATAGATTTAATGCCAGTAGAAACCAAATAAACTTTTCTCTTTTTAATTTTAACAACTCATTTTTAAATAATATTTTCATTTTAATAAGCTCCTTCTTAAGAACACATTATTTCCTCATATAAATCCTCTAATGTGTATTTTTCAAAAGTATAATTACCATCTTTAATCAACTTTTCATCATCCCCACTATAAATATATTTATTAAAGTTTGATTCTAAATGCAATTTAGAAACATATGGGTTTTCCGAAAAATCGCTGGCAAGACTCTCTTTATTTTTTAAAGTAACAACATAGAATAGCTTATTATTATTGTTCTTAATTTTTGTAATAATTTTCCCTTTTTTTATAAATATTAATTCATCTGAAATTGACTCGATTTCTGTAAGATTATGACTAGAAATTAATATACAGTTAGTAGGTTTTCTTAAAGAGTTTTTAATCAAATTTCTAACAGATTTAATACCGAGTGGATCTAACCCATTTGTAGGTTCATCTAATAAAATAACCGAAGGATCCCCCATAATGGCCCTAGCTATTCCTAATCGCTGTTTCATCCCTAAAGATATTTCCGAATATTTTTTATCCTTAGCTTCATAAATGTCAAAACCACTAAGGATTTCCTTATAATCTATATTTTCAAGGTTTGTGTATGCTCCATGAAGCTTCAAATTCTCTAACACGGTTAAATTATTATAAAACATGGGATATTCAATTAATTTACCAATATGCGCATCTTTTATAGGTCTATTGTTGTGTAATATTTCCCCATCATAATTAGTTAAACCTAATATAGATTTAAATAAAGTTGTTTTCCCTGAGCCATTAGGACCTAACAAACCGTATATTTTCCCATCTTTGAAGTTAAGATTAATATCTTCTAATATTATTTGTTTTTTTGTTTGTAAATTTAAATCAATAATTGAAATCATTTAAACATGTCTCCTCTAAATATTTTTAAATAACACATAATGTGCCATAAATACCCTACGAAAAATTAGCGTATTATAGATTTTTTCTACACGTAGCAACAGCAAACAGTATGCCACTTGAACAATTCAAAAAGAACTTGTAGTGTCTCAAATACTCATCATCGGCTTACGCAATGAAATTCCTAATTTAGAAATGCTTATTTAGAGTTATAGCCAATCACAAAAACAAAAAAGAAAACAACATAAACGACGAATAAAATTTTTACTATTTTAGACTCAAATACCAACTTACCGTTTTTTATAAATTCATAAAGAAAGACAACAAATGTACCTAACAAGGCACACATAGAAATGACTAAAGCGATTTTTTCCATAAAAACTACCTCCCTCTATAGTGCATTATTGGTTTTAACCATAAACTTTAAATGAGTAATTACCCTTTATTAATAAAATTACAGCACAATGTTTTTTGGATAGAATGAGAAATCTCTCATCAAAATGTTTAACTAAAGCATATTAATATCATGTTCTTATACAGATTTGGATACTTACTCAATTCGTTTATTAACAAATTGAAATGATCTTCAAATTACCTAAAATACATACATTGGAATTTTTCAAAATTTTCGTTTTAAAATACTCTTATTTACAGAATAAAAAATAATTATTAAAAAGTTATTAATTATCATCAAATGTATTAATTTGTATCCTCTAAATTTAGAAGAACTTCAATTAGATCTAAGTATGTAGTCTTTTTAACACCTCTTTTTACAACAAATATGTATATGTAATAATAATTGCCGGGTATTTTCATATCACCAATCACTGATTTCGCATAAAAAACTTTTATACCAGGTTGGTGGCAGCGACCTATCTGAATCCGAAAAAATGTAATATTCCTAAGGGTTAAATCCCCTTCTAACTTCCGCAATCCACTCATGTTGCCTCTGTCCATATACTCTTTGTATAAGCCATTTTCAGCCCACACAGTGCTCCATATTATTTTGGCTTATGGATGCAAATTTCGCGTGACCTATCATTAAACTACAATTTTGTTGAAGAGCTTCGTTGATACGAAACTGTATGAATGCTTGGTGAATCCCTTGATTACGGGCAATTAGTTTCACGGCAGATGCAGCTAATATGGCTGTCCCATCATTTATATACAAGGAGCCGATACCAACATCCTCATCTTGAAAAGAAGCGATATAAAACGACCAACCTGGTTTGTCATACAAAACTTTATTATTCGCTGTGACACTTTCTGCTAAAAATGCTGGCATACCAAAACCTTCAACATAGATATTTCCGTAACGATCAAATTCGGCTTCATCGATTTGTCTTATTTTAATGGAAGAATTCTTTGTTTTCCCTACCCTCTCCTTCATTTAGCTCACAATATAATGTTGCATGAAGATCACTCTGAAAAAGACCGGCGTTATGTAATTTTTGTAGTGAAGTAGCATTTGCGTATTGTGGCGCTAAATCAAAACGAGCTGGTATTTCTCTTTCCTTATAAAAGTTAAGGATTTTATCTATGGCATTCTTTGAACTAAAACAATTACCTTTTACCACATTGTAAGAGGGACCGGGGATATTTTTTATGGAGAAAGCATAGGCACCATCAAATTGGCCAATCTCAACTCTCATAGCATTGTCCTGAATTTCCTTAATTGCATTCAGCCTTGATTCAAACATCTTTATTTCGGTCTTTTCTAAGTGATTTGCCAAGTTTTTTGTTATTACCATGAGTTCACCAACTATTTTCAAATATTCAATTTTTTACCATTGATTGTAACGCATATAGAAGGCTGAACCACGTAAACTAATAAAAACTTCTTATAGCGAACCATTGATATCTCACAAAAGTTACCTCCACGTTTCTATGAAACTAAAAAGTGCGTACTTTTTTTTGCAATGGCATGGAAGCATAATAAGAAAGCAACAAAGCACAAACGAAAATCGGAGGACAGAAAAATGATTAATCATTTACAAGATAAAATTACATTAAATAACGGCTTACAAATGCCTGGTATGGGTCTAGGCGTATTTCAAGTACCGAATGATGTTACAGCAGAAATGGTAAAAAATGCGATCGAGGTTGGTTACCGTAGTATCGATACTGCCGCTATTTATGGTAATGAAGCAGGGGTTGGCGAAGGTATTCGTCAGGCACTAGCAACTACTGGTTTAAAACGTGAGGATTTATTTATTACATCAAAAGTATGGAACGATGGCTTGAGCTATGAAGAGACAATTGCAGCATACGAAGACAGCTTAGAAAAATTAGGGCTAGATTATTTAGACCTATATCTTATTCATTGGCCAGGTAAAAATAAATTTGCAGAAGCTTGGAGAGCACTCGAAGATTTATACGATCAAGGGAAAATTAAAGCTATTGGCGTATGTAATTTCCATGTGTCACATTTACAAGCCCTTCTGAAAACAGCTCGTATCACACCAGTTATTAACCAAGTGGAATTACATCCACGATTACAACAAACTGAGGTACGTTCATTCTGCGAAGAGCACAATATACAAATGGAAGCTTGGGCACCATTAATGCAAGGTGGACTTCTTGAAAATGAAACTATTTCAAAAATAGCTGAAAAATACGGGAAATCAAACCCTCAAGTTATCTTGCGCTGGGATATTCAAAATGGTATCGTCACAATTCCAAAATCTGTGCGCAAAGAACGTATGATTCAAAACGCTGATATTTTTGATTTCTCACTAACTGATGAAGAGATGACTATCATTAACGCCATGAATCTAGATCAACGTGTTGGACCAAACCCAGATGAGTTTGATTTTGTCATGTAAACGATAGCTATGTAAACGTGAAAGAGACTGTCTTATTTTCTTAGTATAGAAAACTTTTTAGACAGTCTCTTTCCAATCTATTTAAGATGTATGCTTTATTGCGATATCTTCATCCCGTTGCATTAACAGAACATCTTCACCTTTTTCTTGTAGCACTTCGATATGTTTTTCACCCCAAGTGCAAAGGATGTTCAGCACAGGGTCCATCTCTTGACCATAAGGTGTTAATGAATATTCAACTTTTGGCGGTACTTGATTGAAAACCTTACGATTAATTAATCCAGACTGCTCCAATTCACGCAACTGGCTTGTTAGCATTTTTTGCGAAATGCCTGGAATCAATCGGCGAAATTCATTCGTACGAATCTGACCATGGTGGTTAAGATGACAAAGAATAATAGGTTTCCATTTGCCTCCAATGACTTCAAGAGTGGCTTCAACACCGATATTATAAACTTTTTTCATTGTAAACCCCCTGTAATATTCAAAAGTAACTAAAAGTACCCTATATAACTTTTAGGCATGTATGAATATTACTATATACTATACAAAAAATCAAAGGAGATATTAATAGAATGAAAAATACAAAAGTGCCGAATGCTAAACTAACATTACTCGCACTTGCGATCAGTGCTTTTGGTATTGGCTCTACAGAATTTATAAGCGTCGGACTTCTACCATTAATTACAGAAGATTTCGGTATAACGTTAAGTACTGCGGGTTTAACCGTATCCATATATGCACTAGGTGTAACTATTGGTGCACCGCTTTTAACAGCCTTAACATCGCGCCTTAGTCGTAAAAATGTATTGCTGCTCGTCATGGTGCTTTTTATTATCGGGAATTTACTTGCAGCTCTAGCACCCTCATTCTCATTACTACTTGCCGGCCGTGTTATTTCAGCATTAGCACATGGCGTGTTTATGTCTATTGCCTCTGTAATCGCTGCAGATGTTGTGGCACCTAATAAACGAGCAAGTGCAATAGCTTTTATGTTCACAGGGTTAACATTAGCAACTGTCACAGGCGTCCCGCTAGGAACTTTTATTGGACAAGTAACTGACTGGCGAATGTCATTCATTTTCATTGTTTTAATTGGTATTATCGGGTTAATTAGTAATACTCTGCTTGTGCCGAGTCAGTTATCGAAAGGTAAACCAATATCTATTCGAGATATCGGGAAAGTATTAGGGAACATACAAATGCTATTAATTCTCTTTATTACAGCAATCGGATACGGCGGCGTGTTTGTAGTATACACATATGTTTCCCCTATATTAGAGCAATATATGGGCTACTCACCTCAAGCAATTGTCATTATCTTAGTTGTATTCGGTATCTGTGTTGCTATCGGTAATACACTGGGTGGTCATTTTGCTAATAATAATCCATTACGTTCTATCTTTATTATCTTTATCGGCTTAGCATTAGCACTACTCGGCATCAACTTCTTTTTAGAATCATCAATCGTTGGATTAATAATGGTCTTTATGATGGGGCTATTTATGTTTATGAATGTACCGGGATTACAGCTTTATGCCGTTCAGCTTTCAGAAAAATATATACCATCAGCTATTTCAATGGCTTCAGCATTAAATATTTCAGCCTTTAACATTGGTATTTTTCTAGGATCATACATTGGAGGAATCATCGTTCGCCACCAATCATTAGCTCATACACCTATATACGGATTCGGCATGGTGATGCTTGCCGCAGCTACTACATTTCTATGGTTACTCTTTGATAGAAACAAACTTTGAAGATTTATCGGAACAATTTCAGTTTTTATCAACGGGTGACTCCTTGGGCAGACGAGACCCTGGAGTGAAGCGGTTCATCGGATGCCCCCAGGAAACACCGAAAGCCTTTGTTGTACATAATATATGGTATCAGCATAGGATAGGAGGAATTTAGTTGTATTACAATCCTTATCCGTATTTTGTCTATCCTAATTATTATCCAACATGGGCATGGGCAATGGCCAATCAACCAACTACTCAACAACCTTTTAGACAGCTAGCAATGCCAACAAACCCAACGAATAGAAGTCCATTTCCACCCGTCAATACAAATAGATTGAAGACTTCTGCGAAACGGATCAAAGCTATTATGAAGCAAGCACAGATACTTACGGATAAAATTGATGAATCCGAGCCATTTGCACATGATCTTATGAACGCAGCACAGCAATCAAATAAAACAGAAGTTGAAAAATTAATCACGTCAACAGGCATTACTTTAAAATTCGAAACGAACTATACACCAGATGGATTTCGAATAACATTTACTGATCAAGGCTGTTGTAAGCTAACATTAATTTTGAATTGGTGAAGAGTTGGCCCTTTGAAGAGGGCCACTTTTTTTGCCTTTAGCATCTTTATGAATTTTAACCTTGTATCCCTATTGAACTTGTAAACTATAAATAAATATGCTAAAGTGTTTGTAATCTTTATTTCTGAAAATTCTTATATTGTTTTTTCTTATCAAGAGAGACGGAGGGATTGGCCCTATGAAGTCTCAGCAACCAGCCTATAGGTATGGTGCTAATTCCAATTGGCGAAATTTAGCCTTGAAGATGAGAAGACTTACTTTAGTTGCTTTGCACAAGAGTCCTCTTTCTACAAGGAGGGCTCTTTTTTATTGTTACATCCAAAAATAATTAAAAGAAAGCAGGAAGATATTATGGCAAACGAACTTTTACAAGCAATTCAACTATTGAAATCGAAAGAATGGGTGGATTTAACACATACATTTGGTCCTAATTCGCCCCACTTCTTTATGTTTGATGATGCAAAATTTGAAACATTATTTTCCCATGATGATGGCTTCTTTGCGCAGCAATTCACTTTCCCTGGGCAATACGGAACACATATCGATCCACCTATCCATTTTGTGCGAGATACACGCTATTTAGAGGAATTGGAGCTAAAAGAACTAGTGCTACCACTAATCGTTATTGATAAATCAAAAGAAGCCGAAGTAAATAACGACTTCACGTTAAGTGTTCAAGATATTCTTGACTTTGAAGCTGAAAATGGGGAAATTGAAACAGGTACCTTTGTTGCGTTGCGTACCGATTGGAGTAAACGTTGGCCAGATAAAGAATCTTTCAGCAACAAAGACGCTGATGGCAATAATCATATTCCTGGCTGGGGATTAGAAGCGTTACAATTTTTATTCGGCGAACGAAAAGTAAGTGCTATTGGCCACGAAACCTTTGATACGGATTCAGCAACAGATTTTCGTAAAAATGGTAAGCTAGATGGCGAATATTTTGTGCTTGAGCAAGATACTTACCAAATTGAGCTCATGACAAATTTGGATAAGCTCCCTCCAAAAGGTGCTGCTATTTTCAATATTGTACCAAAGCCTGAGAAAGCCTCTGGATTCCCTGTGCGTTCATTTGCAATATTGCCTTAAAAGATAAAAAGGTCTGATTCACAACCTGAGTAGGTATTGAATCAGACTTTTTTACTTTGGCGAATTCCTTTTTTTGAAAATAAAATAAACGATTAACATTAGTATTAGGAACAATACTATAAGATAAATACTGTAGCGGGATAAATATACCCCAACATAACGCCAGTTCTCCCCAAGTACCTTTCCTAAGGTAATAAAAGTAAATGTCCAAATAACTGCTCCCGTATAGGCAAAGAAAGCAAATTTTTTATAAGGATAATTATTGATAGCCGCAATATATGCTGTAAGATGACGCACACCAGGAATAAAATATCCTATTAATAATAATCCCGGCCCTATTTTTGCAAATAATTTTCTAGTAAAGTCAATTTTCTGTTCAGTAATGTGGATTTTTGGACCGTATTTTTGCAATAACGGTAGCCCAAATCTATAGCCTATATAGTAGCTCAGAGTAATTCCCCCTGCCGCACCTACCATAGCGCTGATTAAAGCTGGAATATGTGCGAGGGTTTCTTTATATACGCTATATCCTACATATGTTAAAAATATCTCATCGGGAAGTGGCAGCCCAACAATCCCGCCAACTAGGATAAGAATGATGCCAAAATACCCGTAATGTTCTATTAGAGATTGCACGTGATGCGCCATAAATCCTTCCCACCTAAAGCATAATGAATTTCTTTTTACAGATAGCTTTATAATAACTCAAAGCAAACAATATTATGAGTATTATGACTTTAATACAATTTTCTCCAGGATTTATTATCACTGCCTTGTAGATTGTATAGATGGAAAAATTATTTCTTTTTAAAAACTTTCTCCAATGTTGTATAGTGGTCGATTCATGCTATAAATCTCATTTCTCGGCTACTACTCTATTAAATTATTTGTAGCTCCCGAAGAGCATAATCAATACCATCCTCAGTTGATTTCTTCGTTATAAAATCAGCGACATTTTTTAATGCTTCACTACCATTGCCCATTGCAATACCAAAGCCGACCTGCTCCAGCATATCGATATCATTATCTCCATCGCCAAAAGCAAGTGCTTCTTCAGGACTCAAGTCGAAATAATCTAGTACAGCATGGACAGCAATAGATTTAGAAACATCATGTTGCAAAACATTTGTAATATACGGGTGCCACCTTTTAAATAATAAATGAGGGAATTTTGAAGTATACTTTTTCTCAATATCCTCATCGCCATATAAACACATTAAGTAAACCTCTTGCGTTAAAATATCTTCATTAATATCAGGAAACTCTAGCAAAGATAATGTTTCTTGCATAGCTTTTAATGTCTTTTCTTCTTGGACGTTATTCATCGATAATTGTTCTGTAAAAAATGATAGACTTTGTTTATTGTCTTCAGCAAAAGCCTTAACTGCGTGGACAATTTCCTTTGCAATAGGCATTTTATGTATTACTCGATCTTGATACTTAACATGGGCACCATTAGCTGTAATAAACGTTTCTATGCCTATGTTTCTTAAATCTTGGCACATTGACAAGGGTCTTCCTGTAGCAGCAACAATATGAATTCCTTTGTTTTTTAATTGCTTAATAGCGGTTCTTGTACTTTCTTCAATACGACCATCTTCATAATTAACAAGCGTTCCATCTACGTCAAAAAATACAATTTTATAATCCATCGTTCGCTCCTTATCGTTTTACACAATTTTATTAGGTATATCATTTAGAGGAACCTCACCATAACATGGCCCACTTCGGGTAACACCTGTGACGATGATCTCCAAGAAGTCGCTCAGCCCTACTCCGATCACCCTGATATAAATGTCATTTTCCACTACAGGCGAGTGTTGAGTGACTCCCCTTTGTTGCTTAATAATAATCCTATATTTCCCCAATCAATATACTTGTAATTTTACATTAAGAAACATCTTTATACCAAAATCACGAAATAGGCATTATCGCCTACACATTCAACTTTATAATAAAAACATCAATAATTATTTAAATTTGTACGTTATTTGACAAACTAAAACGAATGTATAACTTGCTTTAACTACACCGATAAATACTATTACGGGTACATATTGAAATTCCAAATAACTAAGAAAATAATGAACATTTTTATTTTAATAATTCTAAAGGAGTATACCAAAGAACATAGAATTGTTAATATAAAGGTAACTAAATTAAACACATTGAACGATACTGTCCATCGTATAAATAGAACAAAAGAAATAATAATCGTTTTTTATGTAAAGGAGTTGATTCTTATGGCATTTAACATTTACTACTATGAAAGTAGTGTGGATTGCAAGTTTTGCAAGAAGCATTTTACCACATATAAAGTACGCCCTAATCGATATAAAATTATCGAAGAACAAACAGACTTCATGCCAGTTTACGAAGGTTTAAACCCGTTGTTGTATGAAGTTGCCGTTTGTCCACATTGTGGCTATGCTTACCACAAATCTATGACAAGAACATATGGGCCTTTCATGCTTCTTATTGATGAGCTATACATAAAAGAGCTTCAAAAACCAATGGATATGTGCAAGGAACGTACAATCGATGATGCCATTGTAAGCATTAAATTAGCTTATCTTGTATCAAGAGCATCAATGGAAGAGTCACTTCTTATGGCCAATTTCGCTTTAAAAATAGCCTGGCTATATCGCTTAAAAAATGATGAGGAATCGGAAATGCGCTACCTTTTTGCTGCTAGAGATTTTTACAGTAAATCTTTTGCATCCAATCAAGAGGGCGGAGAGAGAATTCAATTTTTACATGCAGAATTAAGCCTTCGACTCGGAGATATTGCTGAAGCGAAAAAAGGATTCTCTCGACTAATAGCAGACCGAAATGTCTCCAATAAATATCGAAAACTAGCACGAAATCGCTGGGAAAATTATAAATATGATGAGCAGCCTAACAATGTAAATGACCATATAGGAGAAGTCATCAATTGAAGTAAACGAGGAGAATAATCAACATGCAGCTATTTAATAAAAGGATTGATGTGAGAGAAGAAGATATTTTTTCAGAACTACATCATTTTTTACTGAGAAAAAATAATCGCTATTTAACGAACGATGAGGTAGTTACATTAACTGGGGTTTCATCTGAGCTACTCTATAAATGGGTAAAAACAGGAAAATTAAAAAAATCGATTTTCCCTAATTTAGGCGCACCCTGTGAACGCTGCGGACAAGTTACTCAGGCAAAAATCTGTGTTAGTTGCTCATCAACCATCGTTAACACTTTAAAACAAGAGGAAAAGGATCGTACATGGTTCAATCAAATACAACGGAATAATCCGAGAGCTAGCACGTATCACTATAAATAAAATAGTTAACATCTCTACAGTGTACATACGCTATGGAGATGTTTTTTTATCTGCCTCCGCTCGAATAACCCAAAATAATGACACCCAACCAAATTTAAACAAAATTTAAACAAACTCCCCTTTTACTTTAAACTTCACTATCTATAATTGACCTTAACATATAGCGAAGGACTGATAGAAAGTGACAAAAGGTAAGAATCGTAAGGTTTTATTATCATTAAGTATTGCGTTAGCAAGCTTTACAGCGTTCAGCGGAGTATCAAATGCATCGGCAGCAGTTCCAGCGATAGAAGAACGTGTAGCTTTGGAGAACAATTTAGAAGTAAAGCAAGCCCGCACATCCAATGAAACACTTCAAGATTGGAAAAAGTGGACAAACGATCATGCTTACGGCTTAACATCTATTCAACCTGAAGCAATTAGTCAACAAAACATTCCATCTACTAAATTTGAAGATTTAGAGATGTTAAAGCCTTTATTGCATGATAAGCGCATCGTTTTTTTAGGGGAAAGTTCACATGGCGCAGCAGAATTTAGCCTAGCGAAAACACGTTTAATTCAATTTTTACACCAAGAAATGGGCTACAATGTCCTAGCCTTTGAAAGCGGTATGGGGAATGCCATGAATGCGCAAGGACAAATTGATAAACAAACAGCGCAACAAACGATGAAGGATGCTATTTTTGGTGTATGGTGGTCAAAAGAAACACTGCCGTTATTTGAGTATGCTAAAAAAACACAGAATACCGATAAACCTTTGAAATTAGCAGGCTTTGATATTCAACAGCAAGGTGCGTTCACGAATGGTGAGTGGCTGCAAAATAGTCAGCTTGCTAAACAGTTCAGTGAAGTAGAGAAGCAACTTGTAGACTGGAGCTTTGTTACGGATCTAAAAGGCTACCAAAAGGCGAAACCAAGCATTATCGAAGTGTATAAACAAGTAAAATCTCAAGTTCAGCTAAAAGAAAAAGAGTTAAAAGCAGCTTATCCGAGCGAGCCTCATATTGTAAAGCTTATGGAACGTACTTTAGCTGACCGTATCCGTTTAGCAGACGACTATGTAGAACTATCAATTCAATCAAATATTGATTTAGAACAAAATAAATATGATTCTTTTTTAAAGACAATGGAATGGCGTGACCAATCAATGATGGAAAACCTTCTTTGGTTAGCAGAGGAGATTTATCCAACTGAAAAATTTATCGTCTGGGCGCATAATGACCATATTCGTAAAGCACAATCCGAAGTAATGGGTTCTCCTTATCCGGTAAAATTGATGGGTGAACGTCTACCAGATATCTATAAGAAATATAGTTATGTACTTGGTCTTTATATGACTAGTGGCGAAACAGCAAACAATATGGGTGAACCTATGGCCGTTTTACCGACAGTAAAAGGATCAATCGAGGATATTCTATCATCTTCAAATAAACCATACACATTTATCGACATGCGAAACCGTCAAAATGAGCGAGGAAACTCATGGATGTTTGAGCCACGTTTATCGTATAGCTGGGGAATGATTCAAGAAAGTCTTGTTCCACGAGATCAATATGATGGCCTTCTGCTGATTGATAAAGTAAGTAAACCACATTATATAAAATAAGAATATAAAAATAGCAAACTAGTTTTTCTAGTTTGCTATTTTTTAGTTCTTTTCTAACTGCTTTGAATTAAATAGTATGTTGTTGACAATTAAAATGTCTCACTCTATTATTATAAATACATTCGAATGTATCTATAAGGAGATATTTTATGGCCAGAAATAAATATCCAGAAGTTACAAGAAAAAGAATTATTGAATCAGCTGTTAAATTATTCACTGTAAATGGTTGGGACAATGTAACAATTCAAGAGATTGTAGATGATGTGGGAGATATTACTCGAGGAGCTTTCTATCATCATTTTAAAACACGTGCTGATGTTATTGATGCCATTACAAAAGAAATGCTGATGGCAAATAATTATTTTAATGAAATATCCGATTTAGAAAACTTAAATGCTTTAGAACGTTTAAGGCAAGGAATTTCTTTTTCAATTTCTCAAAGTGTCAAAGAAGAAAACCTATCCACCATCCCTTTAAAAATGAATTCTGCTGAGTTTGTTTATAGTCGCATCACAGAAGGAATACAGGTTGTTGCGCCAGGCATTCAAAAAATTATTGAAGAAGGAAATCGAGACGGATCACTACAAATTGCTTTTCCGAAGCAAGCAGCTGAGACCTTCACAATGCTTTTTGACATTTGGATGAATCCAGAAATATTTCGTGTAAGCCGAGCTGAGTTTATTCAAAAAATCGAACATATTAGTTTACTGTTCGAAGGGATTGGAATGCCACTGGTAAATGATGAATTGAAGAACGTTTTTTTAGCTTTATTTGATAAAGTTCACGAATAGTAGACTACTTTATGTAGTTTATTATTTTAGTCACATACATACATTTGTATGTATGTATCGACTGCTTGTAATTCTACACCACCGAACAATTACATACATTCGCATGTATGTAAAAGGAGATGTAATATGAAAACCTTAGAAGTTATATTTACGATTGTTTTATTATTATCAAGCATTTTACTGACTTTTAGACAGCGTGGGATAACTAAAATTAATGTTTTTATGTTAGTTGCCAACTATATATTACTATTAGCTACAATTATTTCAATTGGCGCTAACTGGCGTATAATCCCTGCTTATATTGTTTCATTAGTATTGACACTGCAGGTTTTTGTAAAGCCTAAAAGCACGATTGTTTCAAAAAAATTAAGTATGAAGATTTTTAAACTTGTAGGTATTGCTGCAGCAGCATTTGGAATGTTCACCTTACCAAAGCTTTTTCCAATCATATCTTTTTCTGAACCTACAGGTGAATATTCAGTAGGAACCCAGGAATTTCACCTCATCGATAAGAATCGTAAAGAATTTGTCGTACCTAATCATCAGGTAAATCGAGAATTAATGATACAAGTCTATTATCCTGCTGAAAAAGGGACTGGACAGCTCTCTCCTTACTTTGAACATATAGAGGCCTTAACACAACAATTAGCAATCACACAAAGTTTTCCGTATATCGCTACAACACATTTAGGATTGACGGAAACCCATTCTTATAAAGATGCGACGCCGATAAAGGCAAAAGGCAAATTCCCGCTTCTATTCTTTGCCCATGGAATGAGTTTATATAGTCGCCAAAACACCTTCCAACTAGAGGAGTTAGCAAGCCATGGCTATGTAGTTGTCGCTCTAAACTTTACAGGTGATGCGACAACAACTGTATTTCCAGATGGAGATCGTGTGGATTTTACACCAATTGAAAATACAATTACCTTCCTGAGTGGTCGTATCAAGCTTTGGGAACAGGATACATCATTTGTTTTAGATGAGGTCATTAAAGGTGATTTTGATAAGAATTTTAAAGCAATTGCAGCGTTAATTGATTATGACAATATTGGTATGCTCGGCCACTCTTTTGGTGGTGCGACTTCTGCACAAATGCTTGTAAAAGATGATCGCATTAAAGCGGCAATTGATATGGATGGTGGTTTATATGGTGACGCTATGCCAACAAATGGCCCAGAAAAGCCGTTTATGCTTTTGAATGCGGAGGCATCCATTAATTTTATGAAAGAAGCATATAGCCAACAACCAGGTAATCGAGATGAATTGTTTGTAGAATCCTATTTAAGAAATAAAACGATTGAAAAGCCTGGTGTTTACACAGCTATTATTCCAAAAACAAATCATGGAAGTTTTACAGATTTAGCAGCAGTTTCACCAATTATTAATGAATCTGGCGCAGATGTGAATGCTATTTTTAAACTGATTAATGAATTGTCAGTAGGCTTTTTTAATAAAAATTTAAAAGGAATCAATGACAATAAATTAGAAGAAATTCAGAAGGAACATCCTGATATAAACTTAACGTTGCACTAAAGCATATTGGAAAGCCGGGTTGTTGATAGTTAACTTATCAACAACCTTTTTTAATTTCTATCATAATTTTCGTTACATAATCCTCTTCACGATTTCTAATAACAGCATCATAAATATATTCTTCAAATACGTACTGCCCTAGTTCAAAACCTTTTTCCTGCATAACCTTAAATAATCGCTCGTAAGTTTCACCAAGTGTAGTAGAATCTCCTACATGGTATCCAACAATAAAATCTCCTTCAATCGCCTCGAAATAAGGATGACCTTCTCGTGGGTGTGGTTGCTCTATATACAAATGACTATAATTATCATAGTTGCCGGCTAATACTTGCTCTCTTCTTGTAATCCCTCCTATGGGATAACCTGTGTCTAATTGAGAGCGATCTAATTCATCAATAAAATCTGAAATAGCCTTCGTAAACTGTTCTTCCGTCGAATCCTCGATATTTTTACTTAAATACAATGTGGCCACTGGCAGATGCTCAACCGTAATACTATCAAAATCAATGTGTAAGGCTTCCTCTGTTAAATCGATTTTTACATCAATAATGCTTTCAATCATCTCCAGCTCTCGACGTTTTTTCGCTACAATTTCCTTTTGCTGATACATTAATTCTAAGAAATTTTCAGGTGATTTTTCTGCCATATATTTTTGAATATCCTTTAAAGACATACCAACCGCCTTTAATAGCTCAATCACACTAAAAAATTCATATTGTGCAATGGAATAATAACGGTAGTCTTTACTATCCTTCATAATTGGGGATAATAAACCGATTTGATCGTAATAAATTAGCGTTTGTTTATTGACTTTACAAATTTTGGCGAACTCACCAGTTGTAAAATATTTTACATTTTTATTAAACATTTTTAAGTTTCCCTCCTTGACCATATAGTTACTATATACATTAGATTGTAGCTATTCACAATCAATTATGCCACGACATAATTGTAGCTGTCGCTACAGAAAACATTTGTTGCTGTCGCACAGATAAACAATGCGTCCGGGACCGGCTGAAAGAAATTAAAAATAGAAAGGTTTTGACATTATGTTCACGGAAATTCGTGACATTACGGCTTTAAACAAAGAGAAAGTATTAGCATTACGTATTGCTGATCATCAGCAAGATTTTATTGAAAGTACAAAGCAATGTTTAGCGGAAGCAGAAATAGACGAACGCTTTATTCCTGTTGG
Source organism: Lysinibacillus sp. RC46 (assembly GCF_041262385.1). Lineage (NCBI taxonomy): Bacteria > Bacillati > Bacillota > Bacilli > Caryophanales > Bacillaceae > Lysinibacillus > Lysinibacillus sp. RC46. The sequence goes on from NZ_JBGCCF010000006.1 coordinate 103,853, forward strand.
ATTGTATAGAGGAGATATTGCAGTCGGCTTCGCTATGTATGGTGTGTTCCCACATAAGGACAATACAAAACGTGTTTGGTTGGATCGCTATTTCATTGATGAGCGTTATCAGAACAAAGGATTGGGAAAATACTTTTTACAGCAGCTAATAAATTATTTAGTAGCTAAATACAGCTGTCAAAATATATATTTAAGCGTTTATGACAATAATATAGTAGCTATTCAGCTATATAAAAAGTTTGGGTTCGTCTTTAACGGTGAGCTAGATGACAAAGGCGAAAAGGTGATGGTAAAGGAGGTACATGCTCATGACTACCATTAATCCAATTGAAACAAGACCACTGAAGCCCTTGTTTTTATCATACTTATTTCCAGCTATGATTGGTATGTTGCTGATGTCAGTCAATATTTTAGTGGATGGTATTTTCGTTAGTCACGGAGTGGGGCCAACCGCTTTAGCTGGAGTAAATATCGCTGTACCCATATTCTCGATTTTACTCTCTATTTCCCTTTGGATTGGTATGGGTGGGGCAACACTATTTTCAATTTCTCTCGGTGAGGGCAATAAAAAAAGAGCGAACCAGCTCTTTACATTAGCATTTACAGCAATGGTCGTTGTCGTTATGACGCTGATTCTAATACTTTTATTCAATTTAAAGGAAATCTCCTATATATTCGGCGCAAGTGATGCTACCTTTCCTTATGTACAAGACTACTTACATGTTATTTTGATTTTCGGTGTGTTCTACACAATTGAAAACTTACTAAGCATTTTCATTCGAAATGATGGCAATCCAAAGCTTGCGATGATGGGTTTAATCACTACATCTGTGTTAAACATTATTTTAAACTACATCTTTATTTTCGTGCTCCACTACGGCGTAACTGGCTGTGCCCTGGCTACAGCACTTTCCACAATAATCGGTATGTCGGTGCTTTGCCTACATTTCTTCCGAAAGCAATCCGAATTAAAATTTGTGCGTAATTTTATCAACCTATCTGATCTAAAGAAAATTTTTGCTATTGGGCTACCAAGCTTTATTGTTGAGGCCTCCGTCGCTGTTATGGTTATTTTATATAATGTGACATTTTTACACTATTTGGGCTCAGATGGAGTAACCGCCTACGCGATGATTAACTATATTCATACCGTACTATTAACTGTATTCCTTGGTATCGGCATGGCCCTACAGCCTCTCGTTAGTTATCACCACGGTGCGAGATTAATTGAGAGATTAACAGCGTTATTGAAAATCGGTATAGCCACTGCATTTATTCTAGGTTTAACTACTGTCATAATTGCTACATTATTCCCTTCTCAGCTAATAGCATTATTCGGTGATAGTACGTTTGAAATTCGTAATATGGCAGCTCAAGGCTTTGTACACTTTGCAATTGGATATGTATTCCTTGGAGTGAACATGGTCTTTGCGGAATTCTTCCAATCTATTGAAAGAATTCGTCTTGCAACAACCATAATGTTACTTCGCAGTATTATATTATTTATCCCTGCTCTCGTACTATTGCCTAAATTACTTGGCCCACAAGCTATTTGGTGGACATTCCCCGTCGCTGAAGGTATTACCGCATTATTAATTTTTATATTTATGAAGAAAAAAACACATACTATTTTCTCAGAAGCAAGTTCCTTAAAATAAAGCAATATAAATAAAGTTAACCCCCTTTCAATACAATAATCGAGAGGGGGTTAGCTATACTAATGGCTCTTTTTTAATTGCATATATTCATCACGGAGAATACTCATAATTATTTCATCAAAATACTTACCGTTCATATATAAGGATTGCCTTAAAGTTCCTTCCTTTTTGAAGCCTACCTTTTCGTACGATTTGATTCCCCGAATATTATGAGAGAAAACTTGTAACTCTAGGCGATTAAGCTGAAGCTCCTCGAACGTAAATTTTTGAACAAGCTGAACTGCCTCTGCCCCATATCCCTTGCCGCAATCTTCTATACTATGTAAAGCTATGCGAAATATTGCTTTTTTATTGTCTAAGTCTATTTCCATAATGGTTAAATCACCGATAATTTGGCTATTTTCTACTAAACAAATAGCAAAATCATGGCGTGTGGAATCTTCGCTAAATCGAATCAAAGCCTCTCTAATCTGATCCTTCGTTAAAATGTTACGTGTACCTGTCATATACATAATTTCTTCATCTTGAAAGCACTTGTAGATACTATCAACATCTTTTTCTGTAATTGGTCTTAAAAATACACCTTGCCCTGCAATCATAAAAAACCCCTCCCTTTAACTATTGAACAAGATTTGTAGTAGAAAGAGTATGCCTAGTTTAATTTAGAAACGTTTTAGACATATGAAAAGCACTAACATATCCACTGCTAGTGCTTTAAAAATTACTTCGTATATACAATTTTTTTAATCGTTTCTACCGCTAAATGATACTCCGTAGATAATTGTTCAATTGAAGCTTCATTCGTAAACGCTTCTTTTATAGACTTATTCCTGTCCTCAATATATTTCTTTGTGCCTGAACGAGCACCCCACTCTAAATAAGTGTTTTCTATTTAAGGAATATAAATCGTTTCACCTTGAACATATTTTTGGATTTCTAATAAAAGCTCTTTTGGTAAGATAACTGAAGCCTTCTTATAAGCCATTTATGCCAACCCCTCATTTTTATTTTGAAATTAATAAAACAAGGTAGCAAAGCTAATTTTATAAGAAATACTTCAAGGCAAATATTGGAATTCACCCCATACAAAGTATTGCCATATCAAAATTAGGCTTTGCATGGGCTGCTTTCGTATCTAGCAACTTAATGATTTACTCACTTCTCTCCCCCCTAACTTGTCAACACATTCATAGTTCATCTTAGCATATGTAAATATTTTCTATAAACAAAAATAAAAAGGAATCATACACACTTGATTCCTTTTTGAACGAAAACTTTATTCAATTTTTTTATCCTCTTGTATTTCCATCGCCTGTTCCAGTTCATCCTCTGAGGATGTAACTCCTAGAATATCCAGAAGGAACATGAATAATGGAATACCAATAATTAATCCCCATACACCAAGAAAATGCTCTGAGAAGAGAATGACGATGAATGTATAGAAAATTGGAAGATTCGTCTTGGCAGACATCAGCTTTGGATTTAAGAAGTATGCCTCCAATGCATGTAGTACCATAACAATCATCAAAATATAGACAATGTACATAGGACCACCGATACTGTATGCGATTATAGTTAGAGGAATCAAGGACATGATGACCCCTGCAACTGGCACCAATCCCAGTATAAAGAGCATAATTCCTAGCGCAATTAAATGCGGGAAGCCCATAATGTATAATGCAATAACAGATAAACCACAGTTAACAGCGGCAATAATGAACTGCGCCTCAATAACTTTACCGAAAGAACGAATAAATATCTTTGAGAAATAATGTAGTTCATCGTAGAGATGGCTCATTTTACTATCTTTAAATTTTGCTGTAAATTCTATAATACGTTTCTTCTCAAGTAAAATAAACAAGCTCAAAATTAATGCGATGAAAATATGCAGAATGATTTTACCAATATTCGTAAGATTTTTTAGCGTGAGGTCTACACCCTGCTCTAAATATTTACCCAGTTCAATCTTGTCAAAGGTTGGAGCTAAATACCTCGCAATCTCGTTATCATTTGGATTGAGACTAAAGCTAGCAATAAGATCAAAGAGCTGTGTAATTTGTTGGGTCACGATAGGCAAATACTTGTAGATAATTGCAACAATACCTGCAACAAGTAAAAGATAGAGGGTAACTGTCACAGCCTTCTCGCCCATCCGTACGTACTTTCTAACCTCTTTTGTTGTCTTCGTGGTAAGTTGATTCATCAAGTAAGTAATAATGAACGTGAGAAGAATAAGATTGATCATACTTCGCATCATATATAGTGCAATAGCGATCCCAACTAGGATTAAAAAACGTTTAAATCCATTGCTTCGAAAGAAATTACTCATGTATTCACTCCTTCTACAAAACGGCTTTGCTGCCTTTACTGCCTGGGTTTCGCTATCAAATGAACAAAAACAATTAATAAATTGATGTAAAACATTACGTATCATTCTTATGTAAACGCCCCCTTCATTGGATTATTATTTCCATTAATACTTAGAATAAGACTTAAATACTTGCGCTTTATAAGTCTCATAATAAATTAATGCATCCAAGGAGCGAAAAGAATAGTATGCCTTATCAAATTAATAACAATATTTTTGAAAGCTGTATCAGCGTTATAAGCCTTAATTCTATTAGTCTATTATAACCCTTTGAACACCATCATATCCAATGTAAGTTCTTTTATAATAGTATTAAAATTATAATTTTTTTCTTTTGTTTCTGCTCTTCACCAAAATTTTCACATGACTTCCAGGGGTACACATTTCACAGGCTCTAAGCCTCCCTCCGTTCCATGTGCTTTCATCCAAAAATACTTTTGTAATCAAGAGCAGATTTTGGCATTACTCCTCAGTTTCAGTATGATATTCTTATAAAAATTTTAAACTGAAAATAATAGAAAGTATGGCGTATTTGAAAGTTACAAACCTTAAAGGACATTCATCACTAGTTGCTCCTTATGTACATCAATTTGAACTAACAGTACCTTAGAGTATCTGGACAAATTGGATGGAGAAAGCCGAAGAGCCATTCACTCAACTGAAGTTGGAACCAGAAATAGGTGAAGAATCTTGAAAACTTCAAGATTTAACGAAGATAATGTTTTTTAGATGGGGAAATAAATACGGCACAAAAAAGCTAATAATAAACGACTTTCTTGGCAATCACCTTTCATGTTTGAATTTGAATCCTGGATATGTAAGGGAATTTAAACTTATAATATGTCAATCTTTACAAGGATGTGCGTCCAGCTCTGATTTAATTTAGTTATAAAAACACCTCTTTAGAGCTAAAGAGGTGTTCATCATATTTATAGATCTTCATTTTTAGAGCTTATTTTAGCATGCTTGTATCCATAGCCTATATAAATAACTAAACCTATCGCTAACCAAATCAAAAAGCGCACGATAGTAAATAGCGGCAGACTAAAAATTAATACAATACATCCTCCAACACCTACAGTTGCTACAAGCCATAGCGCAGGTACTTTAAATACACGTGGTTGATTTGGTCGTGTATAGCGAAGAACAACAACACTAACTGTTGTTAAAGCAAAAGCAGTTAAACCGCCGATGTTAGCAAATTCCGCTAATTCTCCGATCGATAAAAATCCTGATAAGAGAATGCCTGTTACAACTACAATTAAAGTTGATAATACAGGTACTCCTGTTTTTTTATTTGTTTGTGCAATACGTTCTGGTAGAAGTCCATCTCGGCTCATTGCAAACAGCACGCGTGTCGCACTTGTTGTATTTGCAATCATCGTAGCAAGCAATCCAAAAATAACTGATACTGCAATGATAGCACCTCCCCATTGAATCCCAACAGATTCTAGTGCATATACAGTAGGATTTGGAACATCCAACTCAGGGGATGGTACAATACCTGTTAATACTAGTGCAACAATTGCATAAATAAGCGTTAGTATACTTAGACCACCAATTAAAGCTTTTGGTATTGTTTTTTGTGGATTTTTTACTTCCTCAAGAACTGTTGTTACACCATCAAATCCGGTAAAGGCAAAGAACACTAGTGCCGCTCCCGCCATTACACCTGACCAGCCAAATGGTGTAAACGGTGTCCAGTTTATAGGGTTAACGTGAAAAGCCCCTATAGCAAGGAATAAAATAATCGCGCCAACCTTAGCAGCTGTAAATAACATATTTGATCGGCCCACATTTTTAATTCCACTCATTGAAATCCAAGCTACAATAAGCCAACCAGCCACAGCAGGTAGATTCACAATCCCACCATGAGCAATATCCTTTGTTAAAACTTCTGGCAAGTGAATTCCCACAGATTGTAAAAACGAATTGACGTAGCCACTCCAGCCAACTGCGACTGTACTAGAAATAACGATAAATTCTAATAATAAATCCCAACCGATTATCCAAGCAATCATTTCACCTAACGCAATATAAGAATAGGTGTAAGCACTCCCGGCAACAGGGGCCATCGCTGCGAATTCGACATAGGCTAATCCAACTGCTATTGTTACAAGACCCCCTATTAAGAATGAAACAACGACACCAGGACCCGCATGTAGAGCAGCTGTAGTTCCTGGCAGTACAAAAATGCCAGCTCCTATTGTAGCCCCTAGTACATACAGCAATAATTGCAACGACCCTAGTTCACGCTTAAGTTTAAAACGTTCGACTTCAGTTATTTTATTGGCTTGCTCGATGGACTTCTTCCGTAAAAAATTCGCCATAATAACCACTCCACTTTCAAAAAAAGAAAATAAATTTCATTTTTATGTATTTTTATCAATAAACAGTATATTATCTGCATTTTCGAATTGAGTCAACAATTTGATTATTATAACAATTTACCTTTTTACTAGAAAACGAGTTAATAGTTCACTTATGTTACGTTGCTGATGAAGAAGCTAAACTTCACAGTGGGCAAGTCCAATTCCTCAATTAGTGCCATAATCAGCATTACTTGCCTGATAAGTCCTTTCTCTCGATCTCTCCTAATGCAATAGTTGTTATTGATTCCTGCAATTTATGTCATTCGACCTTTTAAGGATTAATCTATTTCCCGTTTATCGTAAAATAAGAGAAATAAATTCTTTACTAGCATAATGACTTCTGTTTATTTATCATTGTTAGATATAAGTGATCCAATCAGGAGGTGTAATCATTTGGAAGAAAAAAATATTCAATAGGTGAAACAGCTAAAATGATAGGATCCACGATAAAGACAGTCCGTTACTATGACGAAATTGGATTGCTGAAACCTACAAGTTATACTGAGGGTGGACATCGATTGTACACAGCTGAAGATATATGGCGCCTTGAAATGATTACAAACCTGCGTTATCTGGATTTCGGAATTGATGAAATAAGCAAAATGATATCTGAAGAAATATCAGTTGATAAAACACTTGATTGGCAGATCGAATCGATGGAGACACAGGTTACTACGCTTATGGATATGATATCGATTCTTCGTCAAGCAAAGGAACATGACGGGGATTCATTGCAGTATATTCATAACTTAGTAAACGAACGAACAATAAATACCGAACATAAAAAACAATTTATCGATAAAAAATTGAAGGAATGCCAATTATTAATTGGCATTCCTAAAGAGTGGAAAGATTCGTTTTTTTATTATTTTGATAAATATATTATTAATCAAGTGAAAGGCTCCGCCAAACAAACAGCTACTTGGCATGAATTACAGGAGCTTATAAATGATCCTCAGTTTATAAAAGACTTGAAAAATACTGAATTTCTGTACTTTAATATTGTTCATCAGTCAAAATATAATGCTACAACATTGGTCAGAAAGCTTGAGAACATCCATGATCGATTGAATAAGGCGCTGAAGCAAAAATTGCCTGCCAACAGTCCAATTGTACAGACCATTATCGACGACACTGCTAGGCTGTATGCGAACTCACAGCAATTGGACAATAAAGAAGATCACTTCCGCTACTTTACAGAATATATTCAATTAACCAAAACCAAACGACTCGAACGATGCGAAACGTTATGTGCTATTCTAAGCCCACAATACTACCAACTCTCAAAAGCCAATCAATTACTATTTCAAGGAATAGAATGGCGGCTTGAACATATGGAAGAATCATAAAACGAATAATCGAGGGCTAAACACCCTCAACTATTCGTTTTGGTAGTCAACCTTTCAGTAACGTAAACTCTGGATGATCGCCTATATTTTGCTCCAATAGTTTGAATGGCTGTTGCTTCAAATAATGATCGAAGAAATCCAATGAATAATCGTTAATTAATCGGTATGCCTTTTGGATGTCGACCCCTTCCATCCGTTCATAAAGCGGTGAAAACAGGTATAAATCGGAGAAGCCCATATGCTTCATATCTTTAATTTTCATCCAATAGTTTCCTCCCACAGTTACATACTCGTACCGTGGCAAAGTTTCCTTTACAAACTCGATGAGCTCCTTACCATCCGTTTCCTTCGCCTCTCTGATTGTGTCATCGGCACTCATCATCATAAACGGCTTCTTCAGCCCATCCACAGGAACTCGGAGTTTTCCATATAAAACACCGTCCATATTAAGAGCTGCTTTTATTCTTGAATCTGTCATTAGCATTTGGGTGCTTGTTGCTCCACCAAAGGAATGACCAAACATACCTACATTCTCCATATCCATTCGACCTGTAAAACGGTTTTCAGGATCATTCTGGGCCAGCTGCTCCACTTGATCCAGCACAAATTTAGCATCTTCTACCCAACCTTCATTTGCTTTATCTAAATATGCAATTGATTCAGTTTTTTGAGGCACGTAATTTGCTACACGACCATCAGAAAAGACTGAAGTCGTGCTACTGTAAGTATGATCCATACCTACCACGATATAGCCTTGACTGACTAATTGCTCAATTTGAAAAGTGTTCTGATTTTTATGTCCACTAAAACCATGAGAAAACAGGAGCACCGGATAGGTTGTTTCCTGATTAGAAATCTCAGCGTTCTCAATAGCATGTGTTTTGACATAACCAAAATTTGCAAATAAAAACTTCGGTAAATTCAGGATTTTACTATACCCCTCTGCAAAAACATCAGAATCGGAAATATAAGGAGCCGTATTACCTTTAGCAGTCGTATCAGCAGGATACCAGATTTGTACCATTAATTCGCGTTTGTCATCAGGCTCCGGTGTAAGAGTCTCTTCCCTTTGAGTATCCACCCAATCGTAGGTGACTGTTCCAATTTTGTACGGACCCACTGGCTTTTCAAAAGTAAATACCGGAAGCACGATAGGCAGACTAACTGCTACAGCAGAATAAAGTACAGCTAATGTTGAATTAAGAACAACGCGTGATCGGCACATATTTGATTGTTGTTCTTTTTGATCTTTTGGGTTAAAAAAGTGCCTTATCACAACAACAACGATAAAAAATAATGTCATTAAATAGGTCGGAATCATTTGCCAGCGCATACCTTCTATGATCCCATGGACAAGCAGAAATAGAATAGACATACCACCACCTATCAGCACCCCTTGCCGTGACTTGTTTCTACCAAAGACTAACCAACCTAGCAAAACAATATTAAAGATGATATAAAACAATTCAATAGACCTCATAATGAAAAACCTCCTTGTTTTTTTGATCTTGCTGATTCAAATCAAAGTGTATTACCTCCAGTAAGAGGAGAATCAACACTTCATACAAAAAAACACTGACATTTTTTATAATTGTCCACTACTTTACAAATTTGAGATCGTTTATATTTGAAGATTGAGAAGTTATAAAAGATTACCGTTATAATAGTAAGAATGGTTACTATGAGTATTTCATGGCTTTGTATAGGCTATAATAAGTTATTTGAGAAGTTAGGGGAGGGCAACATGGATTCCTATGAAGTATCAACATTAAAAAAGGGTCTTTTGATTTTAGATGTATTACGTCAAAAGCATTCTCTTACATTAACTGAAATTATGGAAGAACTATCAATGAATAAGACGTCCGTTTTTCGCATGCTTTATACGCTAGAAAAAATGAATTATGTAATTAAATATAATAAGTATTATCAATTAAATCCGCATATCTTTAGGGATGAGCACTTATATTGGCACAAAGATATCCAATGGACGTCTCTCGTGGCGCCATATCAATTAGCTCGCCAAGAAGAAATAACTACTTACATTGGTATTTTGGAAGATTGTGAGATGGTGATAAAAAATGTGATTAGGGAGCCTTTTGAACATCCTGCTTATCAAGCAATCGATACTCGGACACCTATGCATTCAAGCGCACTCGGAAAAGTAGTATTAGCTCATCTGTCAGCTAAAAAACAACGTGAACTATTAAATAGTATTGAACTAAATACATTTACAACAAAAACCTTCTATGATTATGGCCTATTGATTCCTCATTTACAGGTCATTAAAGCACAGGGATATGCTGTTGATCACGAAGAAACGAATGTAGGTAAAATTTGTATTGCAGTTCCGATTTATGTGAATGAAGAAGTCATCGGCGCAATTGCTTTGCACGGTTCGACGAATCAAATTAAGAAAACGGCCATACGGTCATTTGTCAAAAGGTTAGAAGAGGCAAGCAAGCAATTGACGGAAGAAATCAATTACCTGTTAGCATAAAAGAAAATTTCAACCGATCTTCTATTTGCAATTAAAACGCTTTTGTTTCTATATATGAAACTATAACTTTGTATGTTGGTAAAATATTTTTTTTACTCTATTCTGATTACAGAAAACAGAGGAGGTAGGAATATGAAATTTCATACATTAAAAAAAACAAATATTAAGATTTCCGAAATTGGTCTTGGGACGAATGCTGTAGGTGGCCATAACTTATATGAAAACTTAAATGAACAAAATGGGAAAGAGCTAGTCCCCGCTGCCCTTGACTTAGGGATAACTTTTTTCGATACAGCTGACATATATGGAAAAGGGCGTTCAGAAGAACTTGTTGGCGAAGTATTAAATAAATATCAAAGGGAAAATTTTGTTTTAGCGACAAAGGGAGGTAGACACTGGTTTGAGGATGGTTCAGTAAAAACAAATAATCATCCGCAATATTTACGAAGTGCACTTGAAAATAGCTTAAATCGTCTACAGATGGATTATGTGGACCTTTACTATTTACACTTCCCAGACAACGAGACCCCTCTTGCAGAGTCGATTGGTGAATTATCACGCTTAAAAGAGGAAGGAAAAATCCGAGCAATTGGCATTTCAAACGTTACATTAGATCAACTTATAGAAGCTAATGTGCACAATGATATTTCAGTGTTACAATCTCCGTACAATATGTTAAACCGTTCAGCAGAGCAAGATTTATTGCCTTACTGTGTAAAAAATGATATTTCATTTATTCCATACGGTCCACTTGCATATGGTCTACTTGGTGGCAAGTATACAAAAGACTTTAAGTTAAGCACTGGAGACTGGCGAATTTCGGATCCTTTATTCCAAGGTGAATTATTTGAACAAACATTATTAAAAGTAGATGGATTAAAAGGAATTGCAGGGGAAAAACAAACGACATTACCAAATCTAGCGCTTGCTTGGTTATTAGCTCAAGATGGTATTGATGCAGTTATCCCAGGCGGAAAACATAAAAACCAAGTGGCTACCAATGTGAAAGCAAGCGATATCCCATTAACAAAAGAAGATTTAGTGAATATCGAAAGAATTTTTGGATAAAGTAAAAATGCGAAAATGCTGTTAAGTCAACATTTTCGCATTTTATTTTTTATTCTGGACGTTCTATCTCAAATATATCTCCAATTTTTGCGTAATTTGAGCCGGCTAGTCTGCTAACTGCTTTTAGTTTTCTTGGATCAATTCGTCCTTCATTATAAAGGGTCTCATCTATATGATATTGTACGACTTCACCAATAAACAAATCACCTGTCTGTTCGTCACCATTCATTAAAGGAATCGTCTGTACTAAACGGCATTCCATTCGAATCTTTGCCTCTTGAATACCTGGTACAGATATAAGCTCACTATCGGTTAATGTAAATTGAACTCGATCAATTTCACTTTCAGTTACAGGTAATGAAGCTGCCGTTTCATTCACCTGCTTAACATTATCCTCATCTACAATATGCACAACAAATTGCTGATGATGATGGATATGGCGAGCGGTATCTTTTAAGCGCCCATTTGGTCTTTGAACGGCCAGAGAAATCATCGGTGGATTGGAAGACACGATATTAAAAAAACTAAAAGGTGCACCATTGATGACCCCTTGCTCTGACTTTGTCGTAACAAAGGCAATAGGTCTCGGAATAATACTGCCAATCAATAACTTATAATTCTCACGTTCCGTATTTTTCTTAGGATCAATTGAAATCAAACGTCCCATCTCCTTTAATCAAGCGCACGCACTTTGATTGGAATTAATGTTCTTTCCAATTGTTCACGATGCTGTTCGTATTGAGATGGTAACATTAATTGGCTACCCATTGTCTCAGGTGTTTCATCATGAGCGAATCCAGGTGGATCTGTCGCAATTTCAAATAAAATCTCACCGGGTTCACGGAAATAAATCGCATTAAAATAATTACGATCTTTCACTTCAGTTACATGTTGTCCATGATTCATTACATACTCTTGCCATTCTAGATGATCCGCATTATCCTGGGCTCTCCAGGCAATATGATGAACTGTTCCGACTCCCATTTGACCACGCATACCAGGAACAACTTTTAAATCTACCGTATTGCCGATATCTGCAATGGATTTATAACGAGTATACTCGCCTTCCGTTGCTACTTTCTCAAGCCCCATAACTTCGGTTAAGACTTTTGCTGTTTCTTCTGGGTGACTTGAATAAAGTGTTGCACCACCAAATCCTTTAATCGCAACCTCAGGAGTTACCTCACCAAATGTCCATTCATTCAATTCGCCTTCTGTACGTGCAACTAATTCAACATGAAGTCCGTGTGGATCATCAAATTGTATTACTTGTTCACCAAAGCGTTCAGCTTTTTGGAATGGAATACTGAATTTTGCAAGACGATTAATCCAAAAAGGTAGTGCTCCTTCTGGTACAACATAAGTAGTTACGCCAACTTGACCATCACCAATACGTCCTTGATAAGCATTTGCCCATGGAAAGAATGTAATAATTGTACCAGGTTTACCACCTTTGTTACCAAAATAAAGATGATATGTGCCCGGGTCATCGAAATTTACCGTTTGTTTAACTAAACGTAGGCCAAATACACCAGCATAAAAATCAATATTTTCTTGTGGATGCCCAACAATGGCTGTGATATGGTGAATACCCGCAGTATGTTTTTTCATGTTAACAGTCCCTTTCATGATAAATGTCTTTCTCACCTATACTTTATCCAATAACGTTCTACCTCAATCTTTGAACATATTATCGAATTGTATATAAAGCTTTTGACCAAGGAATTAATTGGTCTAACATTTGGTTAACAGAATCTGATTGCACTGCTTTTGGTTTGAAATCAGTACCATTTTCAAAGTCTGTGAATAGTGACAATGCTGGATGCACACGGACATCTGCAATTAAAAGCTCACCCATAATACCACGTAAATGTTCAGCTGCACGTGCACCACCTACAGAACCATACGATACAATACCTGCAGCTTTGTTATTCCATTCTACACGTAAATAATCTAGTGCATTTTTAAGAGCTCCTGTAATAGAGTGATTGTACTCTTGTACGATAAATACAAATCCATCTTGTTTTGCAACGATTTCTGACCAAGCTTGAGCGCCTGAAGCGTCTTGCCCTGGTTCACCTAGTAAAGGTAATTTGTAATCTGCGATATCAATAATTGTATAGTTTGCATCTCCTCGTTGATCTGCGATTTCTTTTACCCATTGTGCTACTTGTGGACTTACACGACCTTCGCGTGTTGATCCGATAATAATTCCGATATTTAATTCTGCCATTGTTTTTTCCTCCTCTTTTTTTGAAGCAAATAATTTATTTAAAAAACCCATATGATTACCTCCTTATGATGAAAAGTAAAACTTTACTTTCTACATGGATTAAAAGGTTCGAATTCATTTATCTTGAATTTATTTATCTTGAATTCGAGATAATAATAACACGATGGTTCAATTTACGTCAACATGTTTGTTTAATGTTTTAAAAAAGCAGAGATGTTATGGTATCAACATCTCTGCTTTTCTTAATTAATATGGCTCATCACTATAACGAGTGGTTGATTTCCGTTCCGACTGGGCGCTTTGTAGCTGACGCTTTGCTTTCGCTACAGAAAACATTTGTTGCTGACGCTTCGCTTTCGCACAGATAAAACACTTGCCGCTGTCGCTTCGCTTTCGCGCAGATAAAACAAACCTATAGTTTTAAAATGGTATGTCATCGATTTTAATGGGCGTTGTGCTACCTAAAATCCAATCATCTTTGATTGCACCATAAACGATACTATCTGTTACAGTACCATCTGCATTTCCCCAAGCATTTCTTAAATAGCCCTCTTTTACAAAACTAGCTTTCGCAAAACATTTCCTCATACCAATATTATCAACTCTCGTATAACCCTCGATACGAATCTTACCTTTTTCTCCAAACAGGTAATCTTGTAACCAAAGAAGTGTTTTTACTCCGTATCCTCTTCCTCTATAACGCGTATCTAAACGGATATCGAATAACGGGATCGTATCGCTTATGTCATGAATTGTAATAATCCCGACCTTTTCTTCATTATCAATTATCCAATGCGTCTCGCGATCGCTGTGATAGTATCCTTCTGCAAATGCTTTTCGAACGGATTCCTCTTTTAGATTTTGGTCGGTATGATAAATCCACTTGTTTTGAGTTAATAATTCCACTAAATCTTCAATTTCATCTTCGAATAGTTTAAAGTTCATTCATATTATCCTCCATCATAAAATTGGGCTCATCACCATAGCGTATGGTTGATTCCCGCTCACAGTTATTTATGAGTATAGCTTCTTACTTCACAACCCTCAAAACAAAACCATCATATCCTTTGCTCCCAACTGTTTGAATGGCTGTAGCATCTATCTGTGATTCCTCAGATAATAAATCTATAAATTGACGAATTCCCTGAACATTTAAATCCTCACTGTCGTCGTCAATAACATGTCCTTGACGAACTACATTATCCCCAATAATAACTGTCCCTGGTCTTGAAAGTTCTATCATCCATTTCAAATAATGGGGATTGTTTTGTTTATCTGCATCGATAAACATAAAATCAAAATAAGTAAAGCCCTTTTCTTTTAGGGTCGGTAATATTTCCAGTGCAGGTCCCACCATTACTTTAATTTTCTTTTCTAAACCGGCCCTTTTTATGTTCTCTTCAGCTACTTTTGCGTGCTTTGCATCAAATTCAAGTGTTATTAGATGTCCATCATCGGGTAATGCTCTCCCTAGCCAAATGCTACTGTATCCGCCAAGGGTTCCGATTTCTAAAATGTTTTTTGCTCCCTTCATTTTAGCAAGCACGTACAACAGCTTACCTTGGTTCGGAGCTACATCAAAGCAGGCAAATCCGCTTCTAAATTCGCTTATAATACTGAATCCATAACATCATCAGAACTATGAAGTTTAGTGCTAAAATAATGATCTATCTCATTCCATTTCTTTGTCTTCATATACCTTCACCTCGAAATTACTTTAGTAGTTAGAATTACTTTACGCTTACTATCACGCTTCATCAGGGCCCATCGAGAAAAGAACATGCCAAGAAAAGCGAAAAGTACACAGACAATCCCAATTCCAATTCCGTTCAATACTTCTCCTACCATGATCCCGAGAACACCAAATATTTTGCCTATTTGAAAGACAAATCCATTAAAAGCCATATAAGCACCTCGACGGGAATCATCTACAATTTCCGCCAGCAAGGATTGCCTTGTAGGTACATACATTAACTCTCCGACTGAAAGCACAACAACACCAATAAATAAAAGCGTTAAATTATTTGAAAAGGCAAGAATTGAATAGCCTAACCCGAATAATAAAAATCCAAAATACATAACTTTTTGAACCGATTTTCCTTTAATCCATTTTGTGAAAACTACTGTAAACAACACAATTATCAATGTATTCTCCACTGTTAATAGACTTAAAAGCTTTACACCGTCCAGTGTAATATTTAAATCCCCTAATAATGTCACAACCCGTGTAAGAAATTCCTTTTCCAATCTTATTGCAATGAAATTGTTACGTTGAAATTCAATTGAAAGAATAGCAATACCTCCGAGCGTAAATAACACAAAGGGCACATTGGTAATAACAGTGCGATAGCTTTGTATAATAGATCTTATGCCATAGGAATCTTCACTTCTTTTTTCCTCACCAGCTGTGACACTGAAAGTTTCTTGGATCAACGACTTCGTCATCCACAATGTTACAAAGGAAATAATCAGCAATGAGATTAACAGTTGAAAAAAGTGCGTTTGGAAAAACCAACCGCCAATAATTAATCCAAGCATCATGGATAAGTTTACAGCCCAGTAATTGATGGAGTACATTAAAGCCCTGTTTTCTTTTGTGCTGACATCAATCAGCATTGCTTCAGCAGCAGGGTTAATAAAGCCAGTAGATATACTCATTACTAACAGCATTAAAAAAGTTACCCAAGCAGATGTAAAGGCTGGTGAATTGGCAACAATCATCCCCGCAAATGCTAGGACTTTCATCCATTCACCAATGACCATCATTTTTTTCCTGCCTATTGAGTCAGCTAAGTAACCCCCATATAAACTTGCGATAAATTGAACAATCAATTGGATTAAAAGAAGAATTCCTGCATAGATAGCATTCAGCTCTTTTGTAAAATAAA
Source organism: Lysinibacillus sp. RC46 (assembly GCF_041262385.1). Taxonomy (NCBI): domain Bacteria; kingdom Bacillati; phylum Bacillota; class Bacilli; order Caryophanales; family Bacillaceae; genus Lysinibacillus; species Lysinibacillus sp. RC46. Next base: position 120,286 of record NZ_JBGCCF010000006.1, read on the forward strand.
TAGCCATGAATGGAAAAACCATTGAACCAACAACTCGGCTCATAAAAGATGTATAAATTCTTATTTGAATGTTACGATGTAAATTTTTGAACATTACTTCCACCCCCAGCTCATTATGCTTTGTTCAATAGTGGAAAAAAAGGGTATAATCCAATCATAAATGTCCCCTTTTAAGTGGATAAGGAGAGATTGATGATGAAGAATTATTCTTATTTCCAGATGAGGGCTTTTTTATATCCTAGAGAAGAACAACAGACTGCTGAATGCAAACTTTATGAATTGGAGAGCTTATGGTTTTGTACACAAAAAAGTGTTAAACGTAGGCTAAAACAGTTCGGAGAGGCAGGCAAACTAATCTATGCTCCGGGTAAAGGTAGAGGAAATCCTTCACAAATTGTGTTTTATAAACCCTTTCAACAAGAAATTGAGGATGCCGTAAAACAGCTAGTTCAACGCGATCAATTGGAGGAAGTTATTTTACTATTGCAATTGCCTATTCCAAAAACTTGGATCGCCAATGTATCGCAAGAAATTCAAAGTTTATTCGGCATTCAATCATCCGGGCAACCAAGGGACGTGTTACGAACTGCTCGAACTAGAGAATTAACGACACTGGATCCATTACATACCTCTATTACCTTTGAGACCTTTATTATTTATCAACTAGGAGATACACTCGTAACCTATAATCAAGAACAAGACACAGTAATCCCTCACATAGCACACAACTGGGAAAGTGACAATGAAGGGAAAACATGGACTTTTTACTTAAGAAAAGGAGTCCGCTTTCATAATCAGCACTTATTAACAAGTGAAGATGTGCGCTATACGCTTGATCGTTTTAAAACAAGTTCTTCACCACATTCTTGGCTTGTGGAAGATATAGACCAAATAGAGTGTCTTTCTCCTTTTACAATTCGCTTTAAGCTTTTTAAACCAAATGCACTTTTCCCTAGATTTCTGAGCTTCCACAATCTCGTTATATTGCCTGTCAATGAGCCATTCGACGAAAATAAGTGGATAGGAACAGGTCCTTTTCAAATTAAAAAACGGACGGATAACTTACTCGTCCTCCAAGCGTTCGACAATTACTTTCTTACTAGACCAATATTAGATGAGATTGAAATTTATCGGGTACCAATTGAAACAACTCACTCTGCTATGTATGAAGTGCAAAATCACAATGAAACGATTACAACTTACCAACATAAACAAGACATTGAAGTGGGATTTCGCTTTTTGTCATTTAATTTCAAACGCAATACTATTGTTCATAATGCTGCGTTTCGAGAGGCTATTTATCATCTTATGGATGTACGGAAATTGTGGAAGGATTTAGGTCGAAGTAATCTTCAAGAAGCGTCCAGCTATTTCTTTTGGAAATCTAAGCACCAAACAAAGGATATTCAGCGCGTTCAATCTTTACTAGAAGAGGCCGGATATCAAGGAGAATTAATAACTGTATATACGCTGGACAAACAAAACTGTGTTGAGGAAGCCGAGTGGGTCAAACAAGAAGCTCGTAAATTCGGTCTTCACTTAGATGTTAAAGTCTACTCAATATCAGATTACTACGATCCTTCTCTTGAAGAAGCCGATTTATTAATGATGGGTGAAGTTGCTTCGATGGATCATCACTTATCTTTTTTAGGTGCATTTTTAAATAAAGCACTTATTTTTAATCGTTTTTTATCTAATGCTCACTTAGAAAATTTGAATGTCTATTTTGAAAAAATAAAGCAAGCAACGGATTGGCAGACAAGAGAATGTTGGATTAACGAGGTTGAATGTTATATACGACAAGAGAATTTATTTTTATATTTAAATCATCCTATTAAAAGCCGTATCTTCCATCCTATGATTAAGGATATCCAATTTGATTCGTTCGGCTTCGTAGATTTTCGAAAGCTTTGGATTAAGTAGTTTAAATTCTCCCGAATAGTATTCACAACAAATATCATATACTTTAAAGAAGTGTATATTTTTGGATAATCACTAAAAATTAGGAACGGAATTTGTTAATACGTAATGTGAGCGAAGCGGCTCATTGGACGCCCCAGAAAAGCGCTCAGTCGGAACGGAAATCAACCACGCGTTTGGTAATGAGCCATATTTTTTTGAAATTTACTTAATAGATTAAAGGTCGTGACTATGAAATTATGAAGGAAAAATTTTCGGGGGAATAGGTGAAAACAACAATGAAAAAAATCTCTGTATATAAAACAATAGTAGTATGTTTATTATTTATTCCATTCTATCTATTTCAACCAGTCTCACAAATCTCTGCAGATTCTGGGGAACAAGACATTAAGCGTACTATAAATAAGTATGTTGAAAACTTTTTAGAAGAGCAGCGAATTCCAGGGGCATCTATTGCTATTGTTCATAAAAATGATATTTTTCATTCTAAATCGTGGGGCGTAACGGGAGAATCCGAAGAAAAGGTAACTGCTGAAACTCCATTTGTAGTTGGTTCTATTAGTAAATCATTAACAGGTTTAGCCATCATGAGATTGGTTGATGCAGGCATTATTCAATTAGATGATCCAGTTCAAAAGTATATGCCATGGTTTACCCTAAAAGATAAACAAGCCTCTTCTCAAATAACGATTAAACAGTTACTTACGCAAACAAGTGGGATAAGCACTTATTCTGGCTTAGCTATATCGGACAAAGAATCTAAAGATTTAAGTGCTATAAAGGAAAATGCAGAAAGTTTATCGAATGTGAAGCTGACTGCTGCTCCTGGAGAAAAACATCAGTATAGTAATGCTAACTTTTCTATTCTTGGAGCTCTCATCGAAGAAGTGACCAATCTACCATTTTCTGAATATATGGAGGAACAAGTTTTTTCTCCATTAGGGATGAAAAGTGCAGCCGCTAATAGTAGCATGGCCTATGAAAAAGGATACTTATCTGGCTATCAATCATGGCTTGGTCACCCTGTCAAAAGCACAGTCACATTTGATAATGGAGGGACACCCTACGGATATATAACGGCAAGTGCAACAGATATGGTGCAGTACATTAAGCTACTTAGTCACCATGAGCATAACGATTTTTTAAGTAAAAATGCGTTGAACCTTTATATATCGCCATTTGTTCAAACTAGTAAATATCGATATTACGGCCTTGGTGTACGAATCTCATATCCAGAATCCAAAGAAGAAATGATATGGCATTCTGGTTCAAATCCTGACGCACGCTCAGAAGTATTTTATCTACCAGAAACTGATTGGGGCGGGGTAATTCTCACTAACAAAAGTCATATATTAGAGGAAAAATCACTTCTTTACTTGAAAGAAGGGATTATTAATATTTTAAATGGGAAAGAGCCCGTTGACACACCTAAATATAAACCTACATTTCAAGTCATAACAATTGCTATATTATGTTTACTTTTTGTGATGTTTATTTATCTTCTATTAAAGGTTAAAACTAATAAAGGAAGAGTGTCGGGTATATTCGGTTTTATACTTTTAGTTTTGGCCATTATCTCCATTCCATTATTAAGCTATAATACAGGAACACCTTGGCACACTATTAGATATTTTGCTCCCGATATTGCATTTTTGGCCATAGCACTGGTTACCCTTTTAACATTGAATGGCTTATTATCTATCTATATTGCATTTAAACGACGACAAAAAAGACAACTTCTCTAAGTAGGAGTTGTCTTTTTTAGTTATGCTTGTATTATCAAGGAAAAAGCTTCATATCTAAAATTGATTATTCATTCCCTTGACCGTAGCCTGCTTCCGAGGCCATAGCGTCTGCTTTCGTAACATGTACCGTACCAAATGGATGGTTAGGAGGAGCGTATATTGAATAAAGCTTTAATGGCACATTCCCTATATTCGTGACGTTATGCCACGTTCCAGCAGGCACTACTACGGCATAATTTTCGTAGACTTTTCTTTCATAATTTAAATTGTTTTTACTAGGGCCCATTTGAGCAAATCCCTCACCCTGTTCAATATATAAAATTTGATCAACATTTGGGTGTATTTCCAAGCCAATATTATCACCAACATTAATACTCATTAAAGTAATCTGTGAGTTCTTTCCCGTCCACAGAGTAGTACGATACGTATCGTTTTGCTTAGCTGCATCTTTAAGATTGATGACAAGTGGCTGAGGTCCATAATCTTTTAATACAATACTTCCACCATTGGAAAAACGAGAAGGTTCAGCACTGTTCGCATACCCTACCTGATAAGGAGGTGTCCAATAAACAAGCTGATCTCTATAGCTATACATAGGCATGTTTCCGTAATAAGGAATGTAGTACATTTTCTCAATCCCCTCACACATTATAAGGTTATCCTATGCGACTTGTTCTAGAAATGTACTTATACGTATTTCCATCCTATAGTACAACTTAAAAATTTATTTACTCAAAGGTATCCTCATCCTCAGCATACTCTAAAATATCCCCCGGTTGACAATTCAATACTTTACAAATTGCATTTAACGTTGAAAAACGTATTGCCTTTACCTTCCCCGTTTTTAAATTCGATAAATTGACAATCGATATGTCTACTGCTTCTGCAAGCTCACTTAATTGCATTTTTCTATCAGCTAATACACGATCCAATCTTACGATAATCGTCAATTTCTTCACTTCCTATACTGTTGCATCATACTCTTCTTGTAAAAAAGAGCCATATCTAAATATCCTACCAATTGTCCAAACTATAAAACTACATAGTAGTATGCTCCAATTTATATCAAAAAATCTAAAAGAAACGGATTGAATCCATTCAATATTGTCTAATTCATTATTGTTTAAAAACATATGTAATAATGTTGAAACTATATATGCTTGAACCGTATTACTTAAAAAACTTAAAATTAATAAACTATATGCTACTAGCTCTATTCTTTTACTATTTCTAAGAGTAAATACATCCCCAACAATGACTGATTTAACAAATTTCCATAATAAAATAAAAATTGACATAACAATCAAAGTAAAGATCATCGAGAGTAAAATTAATACGATTGTTTCACTTTTATCATAAACAAAATTACTCATTATATCTTTATTAAAAAAAACAGTTAATCCATTAAATTTAAAAGAAATGTCAATGTTAGAATCTAAAACTAGTTTATTAATCTTCTCACCAGAGACTGTTAAAGCTACAACTAATAACCCAAAGAGTAATAAGATACATGATGCAATGATTACTATAGTAGCTATTAATAATATATTTAATATTCTCAAACTCATTTTAATATTACGAATTGCTAACGATTGATCCATAACTGCCTCTAACACTCCTTATTATTTGTTCTTTATTTATATTCCTTCCCCCAATTATTGTAGGATATATTATTTCACACCTCCGTTTTGTAGATACTTAAAGCTCGGATATAGTATATATTATAAGCTGATTTCACATCGATGTTTAATAACAGCTTCATGAACTATTTTTTTCAATTCGACTTTTTCTCCAATAAAGGACATACTAACATGAATAAGATTTATCATAAACGAACATTCCAAAAAGTATATGAAATGTCTGGAACTTGATATAGTATGTATTTAGGAAAAAATCAATTTGTTTTGGTGGTGTATATATGAAGAAGTTCATTATGGATTTTTTAATGATTGCAATCGGGGCGATGCTTTTTGCACTGGCTGTAAACTTATTTGTTATACCTAATGATTTAGGTGAAGGTGGCGTAACAGGTTTAACAATCATCGCCTATTATTTGTTTGGATGGTCGCCAAGTATTGTGAGCTTTGCGCTAAACGCAGCTTTATTAGTAGTTGGCTATAAGTTTTTAAGTAGGCAAATGACTATTTATACGATTATTGCAGTATCCCTTCATTCACTGTTTTTACATTTAACAGAATCGTGGTCGATTTCTTCAAATGAAATTATTGTGAATGCTATTTTTGGCGGGGTGTTTGCTGGAGTTGGTATAGGCTTAATTATAAGAGTTGGTGGAACAACAGCAGGGTCAACAATCTTAGCTAGAATGACGAACAAATATTTAGGCTGGAGTATTAGTTACGGTTTATTGTTTTTTGATTTAATTGTAGCTTTTTCATCTTACTTTATTATCGGAGCAGAAGCATTAATGCTTACTGTCATTATGCTTTATGTCGGAACAAAGGTGATGGAGTTTGTTATTGAAGGTGTAAACCCGAAAAAGGCAGTTACGATTATTTCGAATAAGCCAGAAGAGATTGCCAGTCATGTGAGTGGTTTTATGAATCGAGGCGTGACAGTTCTATCAGGCCATGGCTATTACACGAAGGAACAAAAAGAGATTCTGTACATTGTTATTAGTAAACAGGAAGTTGTGAAGTTAAAGAAAATTGTCAAAGAAATAGACACGGATGCTTTTATTGCTATTCATGATGTACGAGATGTTTTTGGACATGGATTTATTGAATTATCTAAGGCGTAATTAAGAAACTAAGAAAACACCTTTTGTTGAAAATGGGGATTATCCCTTTAAAAATCAACATAGAGGTGTTTTTTCTATTGAACAATCTTTCACTATTCATACTAATCCCTACGGAGTCGCCCAGCCTCTACTCCAATCAACTTATATACATAGTATACGTTTTACAAATGCATCTAAAATTTCGGCGATGAAGCCTTTATTCCTCAACCTGTAAGGAAATTTCAATAATCCTATCTAAAAGTTGCGTATAAGTAATTCCGGCCGAGGATGCGCTTTTTGGGAGTAGGCTGTTTTTTGTCATCCCTGGCAATGTGTTAACCTCCATGACGTATGGGATTCCATCCTTGATCATCATATCGATTCTGGCATAAACACTACACTTTAATGCGCTATAGCAGGCTTTTGCGGCTTCAGCAACACGTTCATGTATGGCAGGTGGAAGTTCTACAACTTCCTCTATCGTAGTGGCATCCTCATATTTCGCTTTATAGTCAAAGAACTGCGCTGTATGGCGAATTGAAATAATCGGTAATAGCTCCCCGTTTAAAATGGAGCATGTTATTTCTTCACCTTCTATATATTTTTCAATAATGATTTCAGGATCCCATTTGAATACTTCCTCAACCGAGGTGAGTAAAGCATCTTTATCATTAACTATTTTTACCCCTACACTGGAGCCACCCGAATTAGGTTTAACTACTAACGGATAGCCCATCTTATCTAATTCATCAAACTGAAGCTCCTCGATATTCGAATGATGGAGCCAATCCGGTGTTTCAATGCCTTCATAACGTAGAATTTTTTTCGAAATATTTTTATCCATACACATACTACTTGAAAGTATACCACTACCCGTATACTTAACGCCCATAGCCTCTAGTACACCTTGAATCGTACCATCCTCTCCAAATTTACCATGTAATGCTATTAAAGCAACATCAAAATCTCTCACCTTTTCAATAAGCTCTGACGTGTTATTTTCATTTAGTGCAATAGCTACCACTTCGTATTTACTCTTATCTAAATGAGCGATCATTTCTTCCCCTGTCATGATAGAGACCTGCTTTTCTGAGGAAACGCCCCCCATAATAACGCCAACTTTCATATGTTCAACTCCCTATTTCATTTTTCAAAGTATCACCAATAATCTTAATGCCACGCACAATATCCTCTTCTTTTAGCCGAGAAAATCCTAATCGAAATGTGTTACTGCCTTCGCCATTGCTATAAAAAACGTCTCCAGGATAAAAAACAACTCCCCTTTGATAGCACTTCTTCAATAGTGTACGAGCATCCATTCCTTTTTCTAGCTCAATAAAGAGATGAAGTCCACCATCTCCTGTCAGTCTTTTAAAAGGAATGTATTGATGGCAAGCTTGACGGGCTAATTCATATTTTTTCTTATATACGAACTTTGCCTTTTTTAAAAATTTTTCAAAATAACCATCCTGTAAATATTGATAAAGCACAGCCTGATCTAATGTCGATGTATGAATAGTACGTGCTCTTTTCATACTTTCCAGACAGTGGATGAGTTCCTTATCAGCTAATATCCATCCCACACGTAAGCCCGGAAAAAGAATTTTAGAAAAGCTACTAATATAAATAACATTGTTGCCCTCACCGATAAAAGTCATTAGCGGTGCTAAATGCGAGCCTGAATAACGTAATTCCTCATTAAAGCCATCCTCCACAATCGGAATTTGATATTGCGAAAAAAGCCTAATAATTTCAGCTCTTTTTTCAGAAGATGTCACAATACCTGTCGGATTATGATAGGACGGGATTAAGTAAGCAAAATCAAATTCCTTTTCCGATAAGCTTTTCTTAACTTGTTCAATATCGATACCATCATCCTTCATGTCGATTCCGTGGATGTCAAATCCGTGTAAGCGAAAAAGCTTTAATGCCGCATGGTGAGTAGGGTTTTCGCAAATAACACGTCCGGATTTTTTACTTAAAGAAGATAATAAAATATCCAAGCCCTCGGTAAAGCCATTCGTAATTAAAATATCTTTATTGGAAATATCTACACCCTTCATTTCCATATAGTGAAGAAGGTACTCGATTAAAGGTTTATAGCCTTTTGCGTATCCGTAATTCAACACGACATCTCCTTCAAGGGACATACGGGTCAAAAAGGCTCTTTTAAAATTTTCAACATCAAAAAGCTTTTCTTCAGGGGCAACACTATTGAAGGAAATCATCCCTTTTTCTCCATGAATATCTTGCTTCATTAAATCTAATTCATCAGCTAACAAAGTAACGTTATTTAGCCTCTCCTTCCAATTAAATTCGACAGATGAAGCTTTCAACGTTTCGACTTTCCCTACAAAATTACCTTTTCCTTTCACAGCATAGATCATGCCCTCTTGCTCTAAATCTGCATATGCATTCAGTACCGTATTTCTACTGATCGATAATAATTTACTAAGTTCACGGGTAGATGGAAGCTTTTGATGCTCCAGCAAGTGTCCCTTCACAATCTTTTCTTTCAAATAATCTTTTAATTGAATATAAACCGGACGATCATCGTTAAGCTTAAAATCATTAAACACTTCCTGTACCCCCTTGCTTTATTTTCACATAACTGTATCCAACTCAAAAGGTCCACAGTATAGGGATTTTTCCTTCCTTGTGGTACGATTTCTAGCTCGTAAAAAATGCAATCCTTCAAAATGAAGAATTGCACCTATTATAGGCTAATTATAATTGAGGATAAAAATACATTTTGAAGTCCTTTCTATCATCCCGTTCTTTAAGCAATTAATCACAATTATTTCCCAGGAATAATTGGAAGGACCTAATCTCAAAGCCTTTTATTCACAACATCTTAGCCTTTTGAAGAATCATTTGGATAAACGGCTCTTTTTCCTTTGTATATGTCGATCGATCAAATTGATATTTAGACGCTAATTGATTTTTTAATACCGCATATTCATTTGCTGCTTGTGGATGTGATCTAAGATAATCACGGAAAAGTAATTTTTCAGCCCATTCATTACCGTTATATTCACAAATATGTAAATGGATTGTTCCCTGCCCCCACAATCCCTTTCTAAAAAATCTTCTATCCTTAAACTGTAGTTTCGGTACATATTCATAGTCAATTTTACTTAAAGCGTCTATGAAGCTCGGCACTTCATCTAAACTCCGAACACCAACAAGAATATCAATAATCGGTTTCGCTTTTAGTCCCTTTATCGATGTACTTCCAATATGCTCAATACGAATAGCACTATCACCTAAAGCTTTTCCAATTTCGTTTTGTTCAAATGCATATTGTTGCTCCCAATGTGGATTATATTCGGAAAGCTGAACTTTAATTTTCCGTACAAGCTTACCTCCTCATGGATTCTTTTTAAATAAACCTACTAAAAATCCTTCTAGACCGAAATATTGATCTTCATCAGATAGGGCTATCATCTTCCGTATTTCAATTTCTTCTAATGATTGAAATATTTCTTTTAGTTGATTTTTGGTATACCCTAATCCTCCTTCTAAGCTACGTTTTATATATACTTCTTCATCTGAGATGGCTGAACCGCCATATGCACCATGTTCCTCAAATGAGCATAAAGCGAAGTAACCATTAGGCTTTAATAATTTATGAATCAATTCAATATACGTCACACGACGATGAGGTGCTATATGATGAAAACAACCTGAATCATAAATAAAATCAAAGCTCTCTTCTTGTAGATTCAGTTCAAAAATATTAGCGCAAATGAAATCTACATTTACGTCTGCTTCATCAACCCTTTTTTGCGCCCATTGCAATGCATGATCCGATAAGTCGACACCAACAACTGAACAGCCTTGTTTTGCTAAGTAAATGGCATTTCGTCCAGCTCCACAGCCTAACTCTAAAACTTTATCTGGCTGAATCACCTTTTTTTCAAAATAGCTTACTAGATTTTCATCAGGTTTATTAACAAAAAAAGGTACCTTTTTAAATATTTGATCATAAAATCCATCCCAAAATCCCTGCGGTTCACGTAATAAATTATCTAATACAACTAGCAATTGTTCATTTGATTTGATTAGCATTTTACGCCTCCAATTTGCATCTATCTAAAAACTAAATATTCTATCTCTTTATTATATGGTATATTCCTCCAAGAATGTTATCAATCTTTCTTCCGAATATAGATAACTATCTCTCCTTCTATTAGTTTTGACACTTCTTAATGTTCATTGAAATACAAAATGTTACACTGAAATGGCTAGCATTTCTCACACTGCTTATCGTAAATGTCTCCACCGCACGTCAACAACAAAAATAAGAACATTCCAAAAAAGAGCTAAACGGCTTAAGCCATTGGACTACATGGCTCAAACCGCTTAAAATCTGTTTATTATTTCCACTGTCTGCTTGTAAGGGAGCAATTCATATTTGGTTACAGAATATCAAAGGAAGGAGTTATCTAATGAACTTAAATCTCAAAGCATTGTTTTCTACTTACCGTCATTATCGAACAAAGCCAACTGAGTTAATGTATGACTTTTTTTATTTCTACCATCAACAAGCAAATGAATGGTTTTCTGTTTCCAAGCAAGAGATTTCACAGCGTGACTACCAATGGCTCACTATTTTTTATACTGAGATCACTTCCACAATATCTCAACCATCGGAAATCTGGTATGAATTTTTATATTTGAACGGTGACATACCATCTAGGCTATCATATAGCAAAGCTCGCGTTATTCAGCTCATCTTTTTAAATGATAATCCTCCTGCTGAAGAATTAAAAGAAGCTACTTTGAACTTTTTCCAGCAAGATACGGTAGTACTTCAGGTTGCAACAAATCGCTTTCTATTAATTGAGGCTATGGATAGTTCGATTAATAAAAAGGAAGATTTCATTGCACTTATTCGCACAATTGAAACAGATTTTTTCGTTCAAATTCATTTGTATCAAGGCGAAGCTTATGAAATAAATAAGCAATTCCCAAGTAAGTTCCAACGAGAAGCTCAATGGTTCGAGGAATGCTTACATTATAAAAATGCTGAACAATTTTATTCATTTGAAACGATATTCCCTATTTTATTAACGCAACAAATGCCTACTTCCATATTGAAATTTATAGAGGAACAAATTTTAATACCTTTGCAGTCTGATATGGAGTTGCTTGACACAGTCAAGACATTTTACGAATGTGGTTTAAATATTTCTTTGACATCAAAAAAACTACATATTCATCGAAATACTCTTAATTACCGTTTAGCAAAATTTCAAGAAACAACAAATATTTCTACAAAAAATCTAGACGGCGCTATACTCGTCTATATTGCTAGCTTTCTTCGATCAAAATTACAAAATGCACAAAAATAATGACTGAAAATTATGCATTTTAAATATTTAGTTTTCCCCTACATTTTTTATACACTTAAAAAAACAAACAAAGGGGCTATAAACATGGAAAAAATCATACTTAAAAATATTATTAAAACATATGATGGCGGTGTAACAGCTGTATCTGACTTTAATTTAGCGGTTCAAGATCGGGAGTTTATTGCACTTGTTGGGCCTTCCGGTTGTGGGAAATCGACAACATTACGAATGATTGCCGGCTTAGAGGAAATTTCGTCTGGTGATTTTTTAATAGATGGCAAGAAAATGAACAATGTACCTTCTAAGGATCGAGATATCGCGATGGTTTTCCAAAACTACGCACTATATCCGCATATGACAGTATACGATAATATGGCATTTGGCTTAAAGCTTCGCAAGTTTTCTAAGCAGGAAATAAAAGAGCGTGTCCACAATGCAGCTGCAATTCTCGATTTAGAAAAGTATTTAGATCGCAAGCCGAAAGCTCTATCAGGTGGGCAGCGTCAACGTGTAGCACTCGGTCGAGCAATCGTCCGCGATGCAAATATTTTCTTAATGGACGAGCCTCTGTCCAATTTAGATGCAAAGCTTCGCGTACAAATGCGCGCTGAAATTACAAAGCTTCACCAACGATTAAAAACGACTACTATTTATGTAACACACGATCAGACAGAAGCGATGACAATGGCCACTCGTCTCGTTGTAATGAAGGATGGTATAGTTCAACAAATCGGGACACCTGAAGAAGTATATGGAACACCAGAGAACAAATTTGTTGGTGGCTTTATCGGCTCACCATCAATGAACTTCTTTAAAGGAGTATTCCAAGAAAACGGGATTCAGATTGATGATATTACACTAACTATTCCAGCAGAAAAAAGTAAATTATTAAAAGAACGAGGTTATTTACAAAAAGAACTGTTTCTTGGCATTCGACCAGAGCATATTTATGAAAAATCTTCCGTAAATCCCGAACCGTTCTTCACAGCAATTGACGCAAATATTGAAGTATCAGAATTAACAGGTGCTGAGCTGATGCTACATGCACAATTAAATGGTCAGCCTTATATCGCGCGGGTGAACTCCGATACAAAAATTACACAAGGTCAGGTCGCACATCTACTATTTGACATGTCACGCGTTCATTTCTTTGACTTAGAAACAGAGAAACGCATTCGTTAAGGTTAAAGCCTCTGGCGGATGCTACGGAAATCGTAAAGGTGTTCATATAGGATGTTAGCCGTTATCGCATCCATGCGATAACGACTAACCGACCTGCATCGGTAAAAACGCCACGTCCTGTGGCATTACCGAAATGACCGACATCGTGTCGGCCCTCATGTTGTTGCTGTCGCTTCGCTTTCGCACAGACAAAAACATGTTGTTGCTGTCGCTTCGCTTTCGCACAGACAAAAACATGTTGTTGCCGCTACGTTAGCACTGCGCTTTCGCACAAAAGACATCTGCAGGCCTAAGCATACAGTCGATTCCGGACACAAGTATGCCGAGGCATACTTGATAAATCCGCCCCTTCCCGTAGAAACCTGCGTAAATTTCACCTTCGTATCCTTTAACATTATTAATAGAAAAAGGCAGCAAACAAACTTTCATTTGTTTACTGCCTTTTGTTATTTTATCGCTGCTCCGTAAAGACCCGCTTCACCTTTATGAATGCTGCTTTCAATGATTTGCTCTTTCCCTGCAAAAGGTGTCCCTACAAAATGCTGCTGAATCGCTTCTTTAATATAGTCAATGATTTTAGGATGATGATTAAAAAAGCCTCCTCCTAAAACGATACAATGTGGATCAAGCAGAAAAATTATTTGCTGCAACTGTTTCTCTACGGATTGGACTAATGGCTCCAAAATCTTATCGACGATCGGATTTCCATTGTAGTAAAGTTCCATAATATCCTTCAATAATATCTCAGAATCACCGAGTAGCTTTCTCCCTAATTTTTCAATTGCTGGTCCAGCTACACTTTCTTCTAGTGTAGTTCCGTCATTATCGACAATACTAAAGCCAATTTCACCAGCTAATCCGGTTCCCCTTAAAAATTCACCATTGACAACCGTACAGCAAGAAATACCGGTGCTTAATGTAACATATACCATCGTTTCTTTGGAGAACTCTCTAGCTCGATATTCTCCCCATGTTGCTATATACACATCGTTGTCCATTTTAATATGAGCATGTGGGAACACTTCAGTTAAACGCGTACAAATCGGAAAGTTCTCCCAAGGTATATTATTTTGATAAACCGCGATACCTTTTTCAATATCAACGATACCAGGCACACCAATAGATACCTTTGAAATTTCATTAAAAGTAACTTCCTTTTCTGCACATAGCTGTGCAAAGCTATCAATCAAACAAGCAAATAAAGCTTCTCGATTTGTTTTATCACTAGCCACTTCTCTTGTGCTCAACAATTGCTGATGTATATCAAATAAAGCCGCTGCTAATTTTGTTCCACCTACGTCTGCTACTAAAATGTAACTCATCTTTTCACCGCCAATTTTCTTATCCCACATTAACGACCAGTAGTGTCTGATTGATTCGGGATAACTGGACGTTAATTACACAATAACTTTTACCTATTCACTGAATGAAGTGTTTCATTTAAAGGCTTACCACTTGCGTTAAATTACGTGGTTTATCTGGATCATAGCCTTTGAATATTGCGCGTTGATACGCTAACAACTGGAAATATGGAACTACTTCAACAAGTCGATTCAAGTCATCTATTTCTTCTGAAAGTCTAATGATTAAATCTGCTTCCAAGTCTGCTGATGCTATACCAATTACAGCAACAAAACCACCAAGCTTTTGAATATCTTTTATTAACGCTTGATCGAAGTCCTTGGTTTCGTTTTGTGTAAATAAAATAACAACCGTTTCTTTATCGACAATAGAAATTGGGCCGTGGCGGAATTCTAAATTAGAATAGCTTTCACATTCTGTTTGTGTCATTTCCTTTAGCTTTAACGTTGCCTCTTTAGCTAATCCGTTATAAGCACCTGACCCTAAAAAGATAAAGCGTTTTTTCGTTAAATCCTCTGTCACTAGCTTTAACTGCTCTCCATTGCCTAATGCTGTTTTAACAAGTGCAGGGATTTTTTCTAATTGTTTCATCAATTCAGCACGTTGACTAATCTTTGCCGCGTATAGTTGAAGCGCATATAACATATTAGAAAATGATTGCGTCATTACAACACTTTTTTCTGAAATATCGTTTAAGGCAATCACTTCATCTGCTACTTCAGCCAATGGTGTATCACCATTACACGTAACTGCCATTGTACGTATATTCTCTACTCCGTTCAAATGCTCCAATGCCATAATAATTTCAGAAGTTGTTCCTGAGCGTGAAATACCGATAATATTATACTTTTTATTTGATAGAATATGGGTATCCGTGTGTAAAAATAACTCAGATGCTGGGACTGCTACCGCTACTTCTCCTGTAGCCGATTGGTAATAACGTGCTGCTGCAATTGCTAAATAGAATGATGTTCCACATCCTGTGAAAAGAACTATGTCTACAGGATCTTCATTGAGTGTAAGCGACTGAACAATCTCTTTTGTTTTACCTAATTGTTGAGCTTGTTTCATAATCTCATTATACGTGTGCATAAATAAAACCCCTATCTCTCTTTAATTTTAGTTATTTGTAGCTCTTTGATGAGACTTTGAACAGTCCCCTTTTGTACTTTCGCAATTTCTTTTTCGCCTGCATTTGCAGAGCCACATGCAACAGCCCATTTATATGCCTCTGTACAGTCCACACCTTCTGAAAGCTTATAGACTAGCCCTCCTAAAAACGCATCACCGCTACCAACTGTATTTACGACATTAATTTTCGGTGCATTTACTTGGTAAACCCCTGAACGATTAACAAATAAAGCGCCTTTTTCGCCCAACGAAAAACATACATGCTCAATTCCTAAATCCTGTATTTTTTCACCAGCTTGAATTAAGTCATCTTGCGATACAGCCTGCTTCCCGATTAATTGAACAATTTCATCCTCATTAGGTTTAATGATAAAAGGAATTGCTTCAACGCCTTGCTTCAAAGCTTCTCCGCTCGTATCGAGAGCAACCCGAACACCTTTTTGTTTTAACAATCGAATAATCATTGCATAAGCAGCCATCGGTACACCCTTAGGTAGACTTCCTGAGAGCACGAAATATTCAGAACACTCCGTTTGGGTTTCAATCCAATTCAGCATTTCTTGCCATTCATGCTGGTGAATCGTTGGTCCGTCTTCTAAAAGCTCGGTCATTTCCTTCATTTGCTTATTTGAAACGGTTAAACAAATTCGACTTTCTCCCTTTATTTGAATAAACCCTGTTTGCATTTTCTCTTCCTTTAAAAGTGCCTTTATTTTTTCCCCATTTAGTCCACCAACGAAACCACCAATGAACACATCACCACCTAGCGTTTGAATGACGCGTCCGACATTAATGCCTTTTCCTCCACCTTGCTGCAGCTTCTGCAATACACGATTTGTCTCACCAAGCATTAAAGAATTCATTTCATATACTTGATCGATGGCTGCATTTAAAGTTATCGTCGTAATCATTTTTGTAACATCACAATCTTTTGCTCTACTAACTCAATTAATGCCTCTCGTGCAGGAAGGAAATACTTTCTAGGATCATTTTCTGCCGGATTTTCTATAAAGAAGGCTCTTAATTGCTCGGCAAATAAATCTTTTAGCTCTGTTGAAAAATTCACTTTCGCAATACCGCAATTTAAAGATTTACGTACGCTTTCTTCTGGTACACCTGATGCACCATGCATTACTAATGGCACATTTGTAGCACGGTGAATTTCCTGCAGTAGTTCGAATTGTAGCTGTGGTTCTTGCTTATACTTACCGTGTGCTGTGCCAAAAGCTGGCGCGAACGATTGGATACCTGTTTCATTCACAAAGCGTTCAGCTAGTTTAGGATCCGTGAAAAAGGCCATTTTTTCGTCAACCGTTACATCATCTTCTACACCACCAATTGTTCCAAGCTCTGCTTCGACAGGTACATTAATTGCACTTGCAGCATCTACAACTCTTTTCACAAGATTAATATTTTCCTCAAAAGGCAATGTAGAACCATCAATCATCACCGACGTATAGCCTGCTCGTAAACATTCCATTACAACTTTATATGACTCACCGTGATCTAAATGTAGGGCTACTGGTACTTTTGCTTGTTCAGCAGCTGTTTTGGCAAGCGCAATCATATAATGCATTTCTACGTATTTATAAGTGCTTGAAGTCGTTTGTAAAATAACAGGTGCACCTACTTTCTCTGCTCCTGCAATAACCGCTTTAATAATTTCCAAATTATGCGCCCCGAAAGCACCAATTGCATAATTATTTCTATAAGCGTCTTCTAACATTTCTTTCGTCGTTACTAGTGGCATAATCGAGTTCCTCCCTCAATGGGTTGTTGGTATGATTTATAGTATAAAAATTCAGATAACTTATGTGACATTATTAAAAACAATTATGTCAATGAGCTTAAGATGCCTATAAAGTATGAACTCACCGACAAAACAAATGGGTTGATTTCCGTTCCGACTGAGCACTTTCCAGAGTCGCCAGATTAGCAGTTTAGGCCAAAAGGATGTTAGGTACGAAGGCGTTATCACAGGACACGATACTTTTAGCCTTCGTTCCTCTAGAAGTTTGAAGCAGAATCATCTCTGTGATTGCCAAGGAGTCGCTCAGTCTTGCACTCCAATCAAACACTACACTTAGCATGTATCTTTTAGCATGATATTCCATTTTTATAACGATAAACGGAACTTCTTCACGTCTGTGCGAAAGCAAAGTGTCAGAAGCAACGTAAGCGGAAAAAGCACTCGCCCCTCAGCGAGTAGTCAAAGAAACAGAAATAACCCACATTTTAAATACCAGCATTCACAAAGATTCCTTGGACTTTTTATTCTTTAACACTATAAAACTCATAGAGAGGAACTATGAGTTTAATTTAATTCTGTATAAAACCGGCAGCGATCGCCTCTTACTATTGAAATGCAAAATTCAACTGGCTTTCCTGAAGTATCAAATGCAGTACGTTCTAGTAATAAAGCGGGTTTTCCTGCCTCCGTTTTCAACAAATGCGCCTCATCTCTACTAATGAGAACAGGTTCGAAAGCTTCTTTTGCCCTCACAACGATAATGTCAAAACGTTGTGCTAATAGGCTATACAAGGAAGAGGAACTAACCTCATGTAATATTTCACTATCCTTGATGATACTTTTAGGTAAAAATGACGATTCTAAAACAATTGGTTCATTATCTGCAAAACGTAAGCGTTTCATTTCAATGACTTGTTCATCTTCACCTAATTCAAGACTGTGTCTAACCTTTGTTGAAGGGAATACTTCCTGAATCTCAAGTACTTCATCTCTTGGGTTTAGACCTTTTTCTTGAAGCACACGACTAAAACTATAAAAACCACCCAGCGATTGTTCAAACCTTGGCTTCGCAACAAAAGTTCCTTTCCCTTGAATGCGGTATAATTTTCCTTCTTGTACTAATTCTTCTATTGCTTTCTTTGCAGTATTTCGACTGACGCGAAACATCTCCATCAATTGATTTTCAGAATCAATTTTATCCTCTGGCTTCCACTCACCCGATTGAATCTTAGCAGATAATCTTTGTTTCAATTGATGATATAGCGGGATTACACTAGCTTGATCTAACGGTTTCATCTTCTACTCATCCTTCTCCTAGGTTTTGTTATCAATATATCATCTAATCAAAAAGATGCCTATCGATATATCAATTCTTTTCAAAGGCAAGATTCCCTAAGCAAAAGGTTTTCTCTATTTCTCCCTCAGCATTAAGCCAAACAACATCTGCATCTTTCCCTACAGCGAGAGAGCCTTTACGATCAGAAACTTCTAAATGGATTGCTTGATTTAGAGAAACGAGACGAACTTGTTCGATTAGTGAAAGTGTCAGCCACTCTTCTATGTTTTTTCTTGCTGTATTCATATTCAACACACTTCCTGCTAAGGAGCCTGTTTTACGTTGAATACAGCGATTATCAAACACTTCTACTTCTTCGCCACCTAATGTATAAATACCGTCTGGCATTCCCTTTGCACGCATACCATCAGTAATGACAAGCATGCGATTCAAACCTTTCATTTTACGAATCATCAACAGCAAATCTTTATGAAAATGTATATTATCTGGAATCAGTTCAACATAGACATCATCTTCTAATAGCACTGCCCCTACAACACCTGGTTCGCGATGATGAATGCCTCTCATTCCATTAAATAGATGGGTTGCATGTGTAATACCTGCTCTTATGGCACAGATAGTCATATCATAGTTAGCATCGGAGTGACCAATAGATGCGATCACATCTTTACTTTTCAATGCCCGAAGTAATTCAAAATTCACATCTTCCTCTGGTGCAAATGTAACCAAGCGAATTAATTGATTTGACTTGTCGTATAAATCATTAAATTGCCTAGCATTTGGTTTTAAAATTGATTCCTCTGGCTGCGCTCCCTTTTTTGATCGATTGATAAATGGACCTTCCAGGTGAATTCCTAACATTTCAGCTACCGCAGTAGGCTGTTCTTTGTTATAAAACGCAAGTGCTTCGATAGCAGCTTCAATTTCTGACATAGGGCTTGTCGTCGTTGTTGCTAAAAAGGCTGTTACACCTTCGCTTGCTAAATATTTTGCAATTTTTGCATAATCAGCAGGGGCGCCATCCATAAAGTCATGCCCTAAAGCACCATGTACATGTATATCGATCATCCCGGGAATAATATAGCCTTGTTGCTGACAATCAATAATATTGTCAGACGATATCAATGGAGGGCAATTATTCATTTGATCGATTACTGCAATTTCCCCATCTACCATTTGTAAAAAACCATTCGCTAAAATGCCATCTTCCATCACAATATTGGCATGAATGATCCATGTCTTGTTCATGAAGTCACCCCTTCATTGGGATAATGCTCTGATTTTATTTGTGCTTCAGCTTCCGTTTTCTTTTTGAAAATATGCGATGACATCCAAGATAAAAATAAAGCTGTTAAACTAACGCCGAAAAACGGCAATAATCCTGGAATCCAACTAAAAATGCGATATAATACGGCAATCCCTGCAATAGAGCCGATCATTTGAAGTGGGTATGCTACGCTAAATAATATCGAAACAGCAAAGTAACGGATGGATGGTAGCTCATAATGAGCGTAAATTTGAAAAATATTCAATACCATAATGCAAAATAGAATACTAATCGTTACAAATAAGGTAAGCAATAGTAAACCTAT
Source organism: Lysinibacillus sp. RC46 (assembly GCF_041262385.1). Taxonomy (NCBI): domain Bacteria; kingdom Bacillati; phylum Bacillota; class Bacilli; order Caryophanales; family Bacillaceae; genus Lysinibacillus; species Lysinibacillus sp. RC46. Next base: position 140,359 of record NZ_JBGCCF010000006.1, read on the forward strand.
CATCCCATGAAACGACGAAATTATCTGGAAATTAATTGTTAAAAAGTAGCCGATACCTAAAATAACAATACCTATTTTATTCGATGAAATAAACTCTATTTTATATGTCTTCCAATATGTTTTGACAAGTAGTTTTAAATCGTCCTCCCCTTGCAACCTTTTACGTAATGTTGTAAACATCGCAACAGTTGCGGGAGTAATTCCGAATAAAATAAGTCCAAGTAAGGTTAAGCCAATCCACATTAACTGTAACACTGCTAACAATGTTATTAACTCAACTGTCCAGTATAATTTCCCTTTCCATCCTTCAAATTTCATTTACTTTGCCTCCCTACAATAGAAATCCATGCACGACTAAATTCGCCGCGTATGTCTCATTCTTATCCCACATTAACCGGCAGTCAGGCATCTGCATCAAAAGAATAAATAAATTGAAGCTCAACTGCCAGTAAATGTTCGATTAGTTCCAGACAATAGGTTGTTGGTCACACAAGCGTTTTCATAGGAAGTGAGAGTTTTAGCTTGTGTTCTTTTATCATTCAATGAGATGACACCGACTGTATGAAGCTACACTTTATTTTTTTGTACGATCATATGCTGCTTGAGCTACTTCCATATATTTCTCTAAGCCCATCTTCTCAATTGTTTTCTTATAGTCATCCCAATTGTCGAAGCTTGTCTTACCTGTAATAAAGCTTGCTGTCATCTCATCCACATATGTTTGAATGTCTGTTAAAATAGCTGACACTTGATCATTTTCCTCTAATGTGAAGTTCAAACCTGGAATAATGTCTTCATCTTTCAATGCATATGGCATTACTTGCTTAGCATTGTTAATTGAATTTTCTTTAGCTTCTGCCCCTTGGAAATACTTTTGTGTAACGATTCCAGGGTAGTAACCACCTGGCCATGTTAGGTAGTCACTTATTGCTTGATCTAAGTTTTTACCATCAGGGTTGTTAGTAAGGTTATCTACATACTTTACATTACCAGCTGCATCTTCCTCGTAAGTTACACCATTAAAGCCCATGAAGAACATTTTTGTTCCCTCATCACCGTATAAATGGTCAATCCAACGTACCATCGCTTCAGGGTTTTTCGCTTTATCTGTGACAACAAACATTCCTAAATTACCAAGACCGTTAGACATCGCTGTATATTGACGATCTCCATTAGGGCCTTCTAATACATGCGCACCCACATAACCATCTAATTTGAACAATTCTTTCGGATCTACTTCACTTAGCATACCGAAAGTCCCTTTACCTGCTTCAGCAGCGAATTTTTGAGGCTCTGTTGTGAAAACATCTTTATTGATTAAATCCTCGCTATATAATTTGTTTAAAAATTCAAGCAATTGTTTATATTCGTCTGTTGTTGGAACGAAGCGGAATTCTTCAGTTCCTTCTTTAAAGTCTAAATTAGGATTCATCGTTCCTTGTTTGTTCAAGCCGAATGAACCTCTTAAATAATCAATAAATTGCTTAATTCCATAACCAGATCCCCACCCTTGCTCGTCCTGTTGACCGTTACCGTTTGGATCGTTTTCTTTAAATGCTTTAAGCACTTTATATAAATCTTCTGTCGTTTCAGGTGATTGTAAGCCTAGTTTATCTAGCCATTGCTGATTGATCCATGGTGCTCCTACACGAAGCGACTCAAACTTTGGATCATAGATTGTTGGGAAACCGTAAATATTTCCATCTGCCATCGTAATACCTTGCTTTACAGTCGGGTATTCTTCTAAAAGCTTTTTGAAATTCGGTGCATATTTATCAATATAATCATTTAATGGTAGGAATACGCCTTGCTGACCATACTTGATTAAATCAGTTCTTGAGAATGCCGATGCAAAGAAAATTTCAGGATAGTTCCCTGCTGCTAAAAGTAAGTTCTTTTTATCTGCTAATACTTCTGTTTGAACTGTTGTCCAATTAATATGGATGTTAGACATTTTTTCATATTCTTTCCATAGCATTAAGCTATTCCAATCTTGTGAAGCAAAAAACTTAGCTGCAAATCCATCTACTTCAATTTTTTCTTTAGCAATGGGCATCCCCGTAGCATTCACATTGTCGGCGTTGCCACTTGTACTTGCTTTATTTTCTTTATTATCTGAACAAGCTCCTAAAATACTAGCTGCTAACATCATAGTTGCTATCAAACCATATACACGTTTCTTTTTCATCGCCATTTAAATCGCTCCTATTCTTTAACCTTTTAATGAACCAATCATGACACCTTTTACAAAATATCTTTGTAAGAACGGATAAAGCATTAGCATTGGTAGGTTGGCAATGATTAAAACAGCATATTTCAACCCTTCAACGCTAAGTTTTTGAGCTAGAAAGCTTTCTGAAGTTGCTTGAATCATATCATCGGCTTGTCCTTGAATTAAGATTTGTCTAAGTATAAGTTGGAGCGGAAACTTGCTTTGGTCTTGTAAATAAATTAAAGCTTGAAAATACGAGTTCCAATGGCCTACTGCGTAGAATAAAACCATTACTGCCATAACAGGGAATGATAGCGGCAGTACAATACTCCATAAAATTCGAAAGTTTCCTGCTCCATCAATCGTTGCGGATTCCTCTAATTCATGAGGAATCGATTGGAAGAATGTCCGCATAATAATAATGTTCCATACAGCAACAGCATTCGGAATAATCATGACCCAAAATGTATTAATCATGCCTAAGTCACGAATTAATAAGTATGTTGGTATTAACCCTCCACTGAAGAACATCGTGAATACCATAAATGCCATAATGAAACCTTTTCCTTTCAAATCTCTACGTGAAAGAGGATAGGCTGCACAAATTGTCATCACAACATTCAATACCGTTCCGAAAAATGTGTACTTCAATGTATTGATAAATCCATTAATAATATCTGGATTTTGAAATACCTTTTTGTATGCTTCGACAGTAAATTCCCTCGGCCATAACCACATATCACCTGAGATAACATACTGCGGATTACTTAATGAAGCACTTAATACAAAAAGCAATGGGTAAAGAACGATAATCGCAACAATTGCTAAAAAAATATAATTAAAGATTGTAAACGCTTGATCGCCTTTCGATTCTTTCAATTTCACCACTCCTTTACCATAGGCTTGTATCACTTACTTTTTTCGCTATTTGGTTTACCATAATGAGAAGGATAAAGTTAATGATAGAGTTGAATAAACCTACAGCCGCTGAAAAGCTATACTGCGCTTCTATAATCCCGCTTCGATAAACAAAGGTTGAAATGACGTCCGAAGTCGATATATTTAAATCATTTTGCAATAAAAATACTTTTTCAAATCCAATTGCCATAACTGATCCTACGTTCAAGATAAATAAGATAACGATTGTTGGCATAATCGCCGGGATGTTAATATGAATAATTCTCTGAAATTTTGATGCCCCATCCATCATTGCTGCTTCATGCTGCGCTGGATCTACCGCCGATAACGCTGCAATATATATAATGGAACTCCACCCCATTGTTTGCCATACGTCTGATAGTACATAGATTGACTTAAACCATGCTGGCTCCGAAATAAAATCAATCGGCGTACCACCAAACAACGTAATAACTTGGTTAATCATCCCGTCTGACTTTAAGAAAAGTAACAACATACCTACTACAACTACTGTTGATAGAAAATGCGGTGCATAAATAATTGTCTGTATAAACTTTTTAAACCGAAGACTTTTCACTTCATTTAACAGTAATGCAATAATAATCGGTACAGGGAAAGATACTAGTAACGTAAATACACCAATTCCTATTGTATTTTTAATTAATCTCCAAAAATAATAACTATCAAAGAAGCGTTCAAAATGCTTAAAACCTACCCATGGGCTACCAGTAATCCCCTTTGTAGCAATAAAGTCCTTAAAGGCAATTTGCAAGCCGTATAACGGATAATAATGGAAAATCAAAAAGTAAAGGATGACAGGGACTAATAATAAATAAAGCTCCCAATTTTTCCTGATAGATTTCTTCCACTCTACCCAGTGATTCCTCTTTACTTTTGATTGCTTTTTGAACAAACGCTTTGTTTTAAATGGCTTTTCTTCAACAGTTGTTTCATCCAAAAGCGTCATACATACACCCCCTATTTATCAATGCTGTAGAATAGTAGATTCCTGTGAAATTTCAACAACTCTTCCCCCATTACGGAGTGATTCCGTTGCTGCACAGCCAACTGCTACGCTCATACGACCAGCAAATGGAGTTGTTAAAGGCTCTTTATTGTAAAGTATTAGCTCTACGAAATCTTGCGCAATTTTAGGATCTGCTCCCCCATGGCTTCCTTCCTCGGGTTTCATTTCATAAACAACATCACTAAGCTCTTCCCAGGAATTAGATTTACGCGTCTTCAAATAAATTTTATTGTTTACATCATCATTTTCGATACGCCCTTTCGTACCGATAAATGTATAATTTCGTGAATAATCTGGGGTGAAGTGACATTGTAAATAGGAAGCTTTTATACCACCCTCTAATTCCATAATGAGCATGTTATTATCCTCAACATCAATTTCTTCTCGGAACGCACATTCCGTGAATGTATGTGGGACGTATTCTGGACATGTTTTTTTCTGATCACATGTCGGACATGTTAACGTATTTGGTTTATCTCCACCGTAATAATCTAAGCTACCAAATGCAGATACTTTCGTCGCATGTTTTCCAGAAATCCAATGAATCACATCTAAATCATGTGAGCCTTTTTGCAGTAATAGAGATGTTGTATTTTTGGAATTACCGTGCCAATCATGATAATAGAAGTAACCGCCAAAGCCAACAAAGTGGCGGACCCAAATGGCTTTTAATTCTCCAATAGCACCTGAATCGATTAAGCCTTTCATCGTTTGATACATCCCCATATATCGCATATTAAAACCGACCATTAGATGCTTCCCTGATTTTTTCCATATATCTAAAATTCGATCGCAACCCTCCACTGTAATCGCTAAAGGTTTTTCAGCATATACGTGCTTTCCTGCTTCTAAACAAGTAATAATATGTTCTTCATGTAAATAATCCGGTGATAAAACTGCAATAGCATCAATATCGTCTCTTGTTAGTAATTCCTTATAATCCTTCGTTAAAAATAAAGGTGTTTCAAATTTTTCTTGAAATTTATCTAAACGTTCTTGAGAAATATCAGCCAAAGCAACAATTTCTGATTCTCCATCAGGCTTATGCCAATATTGAGCTAAACCTCCTCTTAATCCAGCTCCAATTACTCCAATGCGTACTTTCTTCATTGATTTTCCCCCTTTAAAAATCTTGCATTCAATTGTATTAAGTAAACGTTTACATTTGATACTGATTTTAAAAATCATCCACAACAACACAACTACATGTCAACACGTTGTAGGTACAAGTTAGATCGAAATAGTATAGTGAATATTCCAAAAATTACGCTGAAATAAATATATAATTCTAACCATAAATATGTCAATACCCCAAATTTAGTCATATTATATAATTTTTTTGCTATTAATCTCTTCGAAAAAAGTTGACTCATCTGCGAATACAGAATATTCAATACATCTCTAAAAGCTCAACCCTCTCAGTATAAAAGATATAATTCCCTCACAATAAACCAAAATTTCTAACTTATAATGGTCAACAATAGATTATATAATATAACAACAGGGATATTATCCCACTTATTATACATTACATAATATTTGTGGATATTTTATCTAAATCGATTACACTAAACATAAGATAAAGTGAAACTCTAATTGGTGGCGTTTCTTCATCCTCCACCGATTATTAGTCTTCACCAATCGAGATTTTCCAGACGGTACCAGAAAAATTACTGCCCATTAATATAGGATCAACCGAAAGGAGTTGCAACATGGAAGAAATCTTGACGATTACGAATTTGACGAAGCGTTATGGTAGTAAGGAAATATTAAAAGGAATCGACTTGCACGTCTCGCGAGGTGAAATAATTGGTTATATCGGTCCGAACGGTGCAGGTAAAAGTACTACTGTCAAAATCATCTTGGGGATCGAAGGCGATTACGGTGGAGAAATTAAGCTTTTCGGGGAGAATAATGGAAAAGACAGCATAGAATATAGACGGCGTATTGGCTATGTACCAGAAATAGCAGATGTTTATGATAATTTATCTGGTTACGAGTATTTAACCTTCATCGGCCAGCTTTATGGCCTTGAATTAGAAGTCGTTGCGGATAAATCAAAATCCTTAATGGAATTGTTTGGTGTTGGTGAAGCGTATCATTCAAGGATATCTTCTTATTCAAAAGGGATGCGGCAAAAGCTATTAATTATCGCTAGCCTTATACATAATCCCGATTTGTTATTTTTAGATGAACCGATCAATGGATTAGATGCGAATAGTGTGATGATCTTTAAAGAGATTTTGATTCAACTGGCTGCCCAAGGAAAAACAATATTTTATTCTTCTCATATTATGGATGTTGTCGAAAAAATCAGTAGTCGCATCATCCTGCTGAATGATGGGAAAATCGCTGCCGATGGGACATTTGCCCAACTACAGGCAGACAATACCGAAGGAACTCTGGAAAAGATTTTCAACCAATTGACAGGCTTCCATGATCATCAGGAAATTGGTGAGAAATTCGTTTCTATTGTGCAAGAGGTATGATCATGAAAGATTTCAAAACGCTTCAGCTACTTGATAAGATTCAATTTGTTTTTGTGAAAATGGGCATCGATTACGAGATCATGAGAAAGATCCTCCATATTAAACTAACAATGGATGAGCGTAAAGTACCGACCATATTTAACCAATCATCAAATAAAAACAACAAAAAGCAAAAGAATGGCTACATCAAATCTTTATGGATTTATGTTTTAATGGGACTCATGTTGGTTCCTTTTATGGGATTTGGTCAAAACTATCTTTTCCAGATGAGTATTGCTTATGCAATGATTATTTTTATCATCATGACAACATTGATTTCTGATTTTTCTTCAGTACTCTTGGATGTACGGGACAGAAGTATCCTATCAACCAAGCCTATCTCTGCTAAAACGATCAATGCGGCAAAATTTATGCATATTTTCATTTACTTGACGTATTTAACTATTGCATTCACTGCCATTCCCCTTATGGTGGGCCTATTTAATCAAGGGATTGTATTCTTCATTTTAACTGTGCTCTTACTCGTTTTAATTAATGTTTTTATTGTTGTATTAACCGCTATTTTATATATTGCTATTTTAAGATTCTTTGATGGAGAAAAGCTGAAAGACATCATCAATTATGTACAAATCGGCTTATCATTAATGATGATGATTGGCTATCAAGTTCTTATTAGATCCTTTGAATTCGTTAATTTTGATATGGCGGTAGTGTTTCATTGGTGGAGTATTTTTCTAATTCCTATGTGGTTTTCCGCTCCTTATGAACTACTGCTAAACGGTAACAACTCTTTATTTACAGTGGTGTTCAGTATATTTGCTGTTGTCATGCCAATCATCTCGATATGGCTTTATCTAAAGCTGGTTCCAACCTTTGAACGTAATCTACAAAAACTATTAAACACAAGCAAATCGAAAAAAGAGAAGAACAATCGATTTAAGACCCTTTTGTTAACAATCATTTGTAGAACTCATGAAGAAAGAGCTTTCTACCGTTTCGCTTCTCTTATGATGAAACAAGAGCGAGAGTTTAAACTGAAAGTATATCCATCTTTAGGATTTTCTTTTGTCATTCCATTTATTTTTATGTTTTCTTTTTCAAGGTCCGAAACTGTTGATTATGCCGTTAGCATGGGCTATTTAAATATTTATTTCAGCATGCTAATTATTCCGTCAGCTGTGCTTTTGCTTGGACATTCAGGAAAATATAAAGCGGCTTGGATCTATAAAGTCTTTCCAATTATAGATTATACAAACTTGAAAAAAGGTACCTTAAAAGCCTTTTTGATTAAGTTGTATATTCCATTGTATATTTTTCTAAGCATCATTTTCTGCTTCATTTATGGTACGAGAATTATCCCAGATTTATTAATTGTTTTAGTAGCAAGCTGCATGTTCACCGTTATTTGCTACATCGGCATGGGAAGCGTAATTCCTTTCACAAAGCCTTATAATGAAGTTGGCGATGCCCAGAGCTGGAAAACCCTTATATTGCTTATCCCATTAGGTGTTCTGGCGGCACTGCATTACTTCCTGACTACTCATACTACTTATGGAGCAATCATTTACTTATTCATGCTTGTCATCACGAATTTCGTTCTATGGAAGCTTGCTTTTAAGCGTACGAAAACGGCTTGAGCCTGAGCTCAAGCCGTTTTAAAAAGCTTTTCTCTCATATATACGAATAGATAATAGCCACGACCCAATATATAAAATAGCAACCGTAATGCTAGCTACAAAATACATTTGCGTTTCTTGTAGAGTCAAGAACTTTCGTGTTAGTTCTCTTAATATATCATTTATAGGAACTAGTAAACTAATTGTTAACATATAAATACCAAATAAAACACCTGAAGCAATCAATAAATATTGCGTTTTAAATTTATAGGAGATTGGAAACATGAATGATATAGCGACCATAACTAGACCAATAATAAGCAACATTTCTTTCCAAATAAAAAGATCACCTTTTCCATTTATGAGGAAATCCCCCACATAAATCATGAAAACAAATAATGTTGTAAATATCAGTGAACCTATATATTTTGAACTGACAATTTCCTTTCTCGTATATGGCAGAGAATTGAGCAAAATATTAGCATTGTCTTTTTCATCGTAAGCGAAAGCATTTAGTATATATATTACACTATAAAGAAATCCCAAAAATATTAGGGGTACACCTGCCAATAAGTAGATTATTATAGTAGCAATGTAAAATAAAATTAATTTCTTTTGTATTAAAACATCCTTAAGTATAAGGTTAATCATCCAATTACCTTCCTTTTTTCGTATATTACATACTATCTTCGAGGGTAGACCTTTTCACCATAACCGCATCTCTAAATATATTCATCACACGAATTTAGCAGCTGTCTCCATCACTCATCCTCTGAATACAATAGTGTGAGCATTTCTTTGAGCTCTGCTAAGCCAATGTTCATTTCTTTAGCATTTTGAATGGCAATCAATAGATTTTCTTCGATTACTTTTACTTTTCTTTCTCTCATCATTTCCTTATTTTGTTCTGAGATGAACGAACCTTTCCCCACAATAGAATAAATAAATCCGTTTTTCTCTAGCTCTTCATAAGCGCGTTTTGTTGTAATAACGCTAATTTCTAAATCCTTTGCAAGCTGTCGCATAGACGGCAATGACTGCCCCTCTTGCAATTCACCTGATAAAATTAGCTTTTTGATTTGAGTATAAATTTGCTCATAAATCGGTTCTTTTGAACTGTTGGAAATAATAATTTGCATGCAAATACCTCTTCTTTATTTTTATGTGATCAGCACAGAAGACGATGGTTATTCCGTTAGCATGAGCAGTTTTTATTTCAGCATGCTTTCGTCAGTTGTACTTATGCTTGGACATTCAGGGAAATATAAAACAATTTAGATTTATAATGTCTTTCCACATAAAGATTACATTGTCTATTGTTTAGAGTATAATTTTCTGCCTCACGAAAATAATGTTTAGCCCATTTGTACACTTTTATTTGTTACATCGACATCGGAAGTCAAGGTCGACGATACTCAGATTTTATTATATGGGACTTTTTGTTTAAGCGTACTTAAATAGCTTGAGCCTACATCAACGGGCTCAAGCTGTTTTATTTCAAAAAGCCTTTCTCGTATATATACGAATAGATAGTAGCCACGATCCAATATATAAAATAATGATCGTAAGGATAGTTACGAAATACATTTGTGTTTCTTGTAAGGTCAGAAACTTTTGAGTCAGCTCTCTTATTTCACCAAATAAATTAGGAATAAAAAAAGTAGTTATTAGCAGCAAGATACCGACTAAAGCACTTGCAACAATTGGCAAATTTTTCATTTTAAATTTATAAGAAATTGGAAACATAAATGAAATAGCGACCATTACAAGACCAATAATAAGCAGGATTTCTTTCCATAAAAACATTATCGCTTTTCCATTTAAGAGGAAGTTGCTACTATAAATGATGAATATAAACGCTAGTGTAAATACAAGAGAACCTATATATTTTGAACTGACAATTTCCTTTCTCGTGTAAGGTAGCGAATTAAAAAGGATATTAGCATTATCTTTTTCATCATAAGAGAAACTAGTCATTATAAATGATATACTAAATATAAACCCGAAATACAACGGGGAACTCATACTTCCCAATAAAAGGATTATTATAATAGGAATGTACAGTAAAATTATTTTCTTTTGTATTAAAACATCCTTTATTATTAGATTAACCATCCCATTACCACCCTTTTTTCGTATAGTACATAATATCTTCAAGCGTTGGTTTTTCCATAATAACAGAATCCCCAAATATGTTTGCCACACGATTTTTATCCGCTGTCAATGCCTCAAAGCCTGTGTTCGTTTTTCGAATTGCAACAAACTCTCTTTCCGTTTCCTGATCCAATAAATTCAACGTCCCTTTGACAATGGCATATTCCTCTTCAATCTTATAAAATTCCTTCGTGAATATATGTTCACCGTTATGAACAAAGGTAATATAATCCGCAATTCGGTCTAAATCTGTTGTTATATGTGTCGAGAAGAAAATCGTTTTATCTTCATCTTGCATCAATTCATGTAGAATATTTAGTAACTCTCTACGAAATATCGGATCGAGCCCCGCAGTTGGCTCATCCATAATAATTAATTCTGCATGATGAGCTAGAGCTATAGCTAACGAAGCTTTCATCTTCATCCCCTTTGAAAAGGTCTTCATATTTTTGTTCAGTGGTAGTTCGAACTGAGTAACATAACGTTGAAAAGCATCATCATCCCAGTTTTTATAGGCTGGTTTAATAATCCTTTTCATATCCTTTAACGTTACATTTTCATAAAAGACATTTTCATCATAGACAAACCCAATACGTTCCTTTATTTCTTTTTCATGCTTCTTATAATCCATCCCAAACACTGAAACAGTACCACTATCCTGCTGTAGCAAGTTCATAATCAATTTGATTGTTGTAGATTTCCCTGCACCATTTCCCCCGATAAATCCGGTTACGAAGCCCTTTTTTACGTTAATAGAGAAATCCTTTATCTGAAATCCCTTAAAAGATTTATGAACATGCTGTAATTCAATGACATTTTCCATCATCCATCCTCCGTTTGCAATAATGTAAGCATTTCCTTGAACTCTTTAAGGTAACACTCTAAATAATGTATATATACTTTATATACAATATATACACAGCGGATATATTTTGCAAGTAATAAATTATTATTAAAAATAAAAAACGAAAACATGAGATTGTTAAATCACAATCTCATGTTTTCTGTTTTTAATTATTTAGCTGATAATACTGCCATTTATGACCCCTAATTAGCTTTAGCTAACTATTTAATTGGAGCATTATTAATCGTTGATAATACTTCATTCACCTCGAAGATTTTCCCACGAATATCGGTAATGCCGAAACTTGTTAATCGTTCTGAATGCATATTTAAATATTTCTCAGCATCTGTTTTAGTTTTAAATAAATATATTCCACCGGATTCTTTAGTCGCAGCATTCTCAGTCCAAATCTTCCAAATCATACCTGACTCTTCGTTAATACTTTTCGCTAAATCTGCAAATGCTTCGGACATTTCTTCACCGAATGGCCCGTCCATTGGAAAATCAACTTGTAATAAATATTTCATGATTAAAACCCCCACTTTGATTTTTTCTATAACAATTAGTAATTTTTATGGCCTTTCACCATGATGTGTGGTGTTGATTTCCGTTCCGACTGGGCGCTTTCCTGGGGGCGTCCGATGAGCCGCTTCACTCGCGTTGCTCGCTCCAGGGTCTCATCTGTGACGCTAATCCCCAAGGAGTCGCCCAGTCTCCACTCCAATCAACTTATATATGGGCATACGTTTTAAATGGCATACACAACTTTTGATGATGAACCTAATGATTTAAACTCTCTATATATTTTTCTGACTCATCCGCTATTCGCTTAAATTCAATATCATGAATATAGTGTGAGCAATCAAATTTTATTAATGTGCCATTTTTATGTTTACTGATGAACTCCTTTTGAAATTCATTCCACTCATCTTCATTCCACCCTGTCCCTTGACCGTTTGAAGTGAACAAAAGCATTGGAACATTTGAGATTTCAGCCGCTCCTACCTTTTCGGCATTTTCCTTAATATGATTAATTTCATTCACCATATTTTTAGTTACTGTTCTACGATAAAAAATTACTTTATACAATTCTTTTTCCTCATCTGTCAAAGTCCCATATTTGATGGCATCACTTTCAGAAAGGCCCGGAATCCATCTAGTAATACCAATATTATCAGCAAAGGCACTTAAATGAACTAAAGGCATATTTATATCATAATCTTTATATGCAGCAGGAACAGCCATATCCAACCCTATAATTGCTTTAACTTCATTCTGATAGACTTGAGCCCAATACAATGCCTCAATACCAGACATAGAATGAGGAAATAAAATATATGGTCCTTCAACATCTGATTTTAATAGAGCTTCTCTTGTTTCTTGTAAAATAGTATCAATCTCACGCTCAGAATCTGTAATGTCACTAAAGCCATAACCTGCCTTTTCAACGACAACGATTTTATATTTATCGCTTAACAATGAATATAATGATTTAAAATCTAAAACAGGTGAGCTTGTGCCTCCCCCAGACATAAATACAAGCGTTTCTTCTCCATTTCCTTCTACGTACACATGCATTTGATGTCCATTAACTTCTACCATTTTTCCTGTTGGCGTAAATAATTTTTCTTCCTTTGATAATTTTATTTGATGAATAATATAACTTGTCGTAATGATCAAGAAAAGTATCGCTGTAATAATTGAAAAAAGCATCATGATTCGTTTAAACACTGTCTTTCAACCACCCCTCTTAAGATTTTTACTATCCATCAAAACTAACAGAAGGCATCATGGCTTTTAAAGTTCCAAAAGGTACTCGATAAACTGCAACTTTTGCCCATTCATTTCGAACGCATTATCATCTATACACACTTGTTTAAAGCCATTCTTTTCAAGAACCCTTTGAGATGCAATATTATTTGTTGTTGTTTTTGCTTTAATCTTTTTGACACGGATTTCAGTTTCTAATAGTAGCTTTAAGGCTCTAGCCCCTATTCCTCTTCCTCCATATTCTTGTCCCACTCTGTAACCGACTTCTGCTATATCATTCGTTGTATCTATATCTACTAAATTAATTCTTCCGATAATATTGCCCGAGTTATCTCTTATTAAGTAGAATTTTGATTTTTCTTCCTGTTGTTCTGCTAAAAGCTCTTTATGTCTTATTTTAAACGTTTCAAAATTATAATAATCTTCTCCACGACTAGGTACCATTTGTTCAAAGAATTGTCTATTGTTCTTTTCGAACTGATACAATTCTTCTGCGTCACATTCTTGTAAGCTATTAATTGATATTTCCAAGCAACTCAACCCCTCGTTCTGAATAATATGTATTGTAATCCATATTTAAGAAAACAAACTCTTTATGATATCCTACCGAAAAGTTTGTTTATAATCTATCGGAATCCCAAGATGAAGAAATATGTATAACGACTCGAATAAAGAGAAAAAATCACCCCTCTAAATCTTTCAATCGTCTTCGAATAGTAGCTTCCGAAACGCGAAGAATTCGTGCAATTTCTCGATTACTTTTGCCAGCATCCTTTAAATGCTGCAATTGTAATTCATTTATAGCTACTTTAGGTCGTCCATTTGAATTTCCTCCACGCCATTCCTTATTTTTCTTTTTACTTCTCAAAAATTTCCCCAGCATTTTCTCACCTTCTCATGCGTCATAACTCTAAATTATCAGTTATAAAGCTTTATTGTAAAAAAAGAAAGCAGATTTATATCTACTCTCTTGATTGTTTAGGAAAAATATAAAAATAAAAAACAAAACCAATGATAATTGCGGGTGGTAAAGCAATTCCTATATTTTGTACAAATGCACTTGCAAGTAGTTTTAAAATCTCAATAATATCTTTAGATAAAATGTTTTGATACTGTTCTGCACCTGTCAAACCTTTGATCATTAAAGTTACAGCAAAAATAATGATATAACTAATTAAGCTATAATTAATACTTAACTTTATTTTTTCTTTATCATCGTTCTTTTCCTCTAATAGCAATGTTTCCACACTGATATCTAGAACCTCCGATATTTTCAGCATATTTCTCTTACTCGGATAACCATTCCCAAGTTCCCATTTGGATATAGACTTATCACTTACTTCTAAAATCTCAGCTAGTTCTTGTTGGGTGATTCCTTTCTCTTCTCGATATCTTTTTAGTTTTAAACTTAAAATATTTTTCTCCATTTTACCATCCTCCCATTACCTTAATTTATGGTTATTATCACATACTGGAATTTCTATTAACAGGAATTTTCAAAAATAGAGAAAAATAGACCACAATATAAAAATGCGACAAAACTCATTAAATAGGTTTTTGTCGCATTTTTTATTGGAAATCCATCTGAAATTACCATAAAACTTATATATTCTTTTTCGAAAACTCAGTATGCAACAAACTATAGATCAACATATCTTTACATTCTCCAGTAACACTATGGCATTCAAATTGTCTTAAGCAACCTTCTTCCTTAAAGTTGAATTTCGACAATAGTTTCTTTGAAGCTATATTTTCCTCTGTAACAATTGCCTGTATTCTTACTAAACCTAACTGATCAAATCCTATTGATAATACTGCTTTAACAGCTTCCGACATAATACCTCGATGCCAATATTCTTCAGATAATTCATAACCAATTTCAGCTCGTTTGCCTTCAAATTCACTTAAAAAAATAGTACCAATAATTTCATCGGTTTCTTTGTTAGCAATAGCAAAACGAATAATCCAACCTTCATCATAGCCTTTGTTCCAAAAATTAATTACTTCATAACTTCTTTCTAGAGTTTCTGGTCCATTCCAATCAAGATAACGATATACATTTTCATTTGAATAATAATTGAATAACGTAGGAGCATCCTCCAACTTCAACTTTCTTAATTTAATGCGCTCAGTTTGTACTGATGGAAAAGAGGTCCCTAATACTTTGGTAAAATTCATTTTTTTCTCTCCTTTTTTGAATGAATATCAAAATAAACTAAAGATGGAAATTCACAAGAAGCTGATTAAATTATACCCAGCCTAGATTGCCTGAAAAAACCTCATACATATTTCATAAAAGAAAATAAGCCAATGTGGTCAAAAACCACACTGGCTTATACTATTCTATTCTTCTTCTTTTCTCTTTTAATACAATTCTTTGGATACTCTTCGAAGACAAATAATATTTTTCACCTAAAGTAGCCGTGTCCGCTCCCGTTAGATAATCGTTATAAATATTACAGTCTCTTACACCCAATTCTTTTCTTGTAGCAGTATTGGATCCCCAGTCTTTTTTATGTTCTGCTCTCCGCGGTATATAAATATATTCACCATCAACATATTCTTGTATTAACTCTAGCAACTCAGCTGGTAGAATATGCTTTGCTTTTTTATAGCTCATAATTGCACTCCTAAATTTAATATTTTTTTAGGAAGAGCAAAGGCTATTTAATTTATCCTATATTGCAATAGCCTTTGCTATGCAAAAAAAGTATACCTTCTCATCAAACAATCCCCCCTTGTATTTCTGTAATTTTATCAATACTATACCATATAAGGTTCATCACCAAAACGTGTGGTTGATTTCCGTTCCGGCTGGGCGCTTTCCTGGGGGCGTCCGATGAGCCGCTTCACTCGCTTTGCTCGCTCCAGGGTCTCATCTGTGACGCTAATCCCCAAGGAGTCGCCCAGCCTCCACTCCAATCAACTTATATACATAGCATACGTTTTAACTAATGTCACTCACTATTTTTGGTGACAATTCCCATATTATCCAAAAATACAAAGAGATTTTATAGATTCCCGTTCGCTTTATTATTGATAAACAAATGAAAAAGTACATTAGCGATATAGCTGCCAATGTACTCCTAAATATTTAAATTATCTATTAGTCTTTACTTTTTAATTTTAATTCTTCATAGCCCTTAATATTTAAGCTTAATTGTTTTTCTTTATTCCAAATACTATAAGGGTAAACTAAATTAACAAAAGTTTTCCCATCTTTCAATTCTATATTGGCTCCTCGTGCATAAAAGGACTCTCCCTTTTCATTTGTTAACGCCCATTCAAAAAATTGATTTTCATCCTCGGAAACGTCAACTATTAAAGATACATGCATAGAGCCATTCGTAAGGGTTGCTGATTGTAGTTGAATACCCTCAACAGCCTTTTCCGCTTCAAATGATTGTGTTACAACCTTCGTTGGTGTCAATGTAAATGGCCATTCTCCATTAATATGAACAATCCCTTTCTTTTCTGTAAAGAAATGAATTGTTTCAATTACTAATTGAGCGTTATCTAGAGAAGGCCATGCCTGGTCATTCGACTGTAATATTTGTTCTAAAATTATGGATTGGTCGGTTCCTTTCAGCATTCGCTCCTCAGTATTACCCGCTAAACCTTTTGAAGTAAGAGGCTTTGTATCTGAAACATGGGCATCAATTTCTTTTCCTTTAGAATCATATATACGATATTCAATACTTATATGCTGAATATCTCTTATATCCATGCTCTTTGGTAAAATCTTGAACTGTAGCCCTACACGATAGGCATCAGCAAATGTATTTTCAAGTGTGACCGTAACATCTTGTGAACTTTGCGATACCCCAGAGTATTGTACTTCTCCATTTTGACTAGCAAGTTCAATCCCAGCATCCTCCTGGAAACCTAGAAATGCTTTTAGTTTAGCCATCGCTGTATCATTAGACAAAATCACACCCGAAGCGAGAACTGCACATGCAGCCGCAGCTGAAATAGGCTTCAACCAACGTTTTTTTGTCTTTTTCTTTGATTTAGAGCGAATCTCTGTATAGGAACGATCAAAAGCTTTTTGCACAACTTCTGGTATTTCTTGTTCTCTATTCATTTCTTCATGTAAACGGTCGTCTAATGATTTTTTCATAGCAATTGTGCCCCCTCAACATAATAATTATTTTTCAGATATTGCTTCGCTCTAGAAATTCTCGACTTAATCGTCCCTTCTGATTCATGAAGAAATTCGCTTATTTCCTTTGTCGTGAGCCCATTCACATAATAAAGCGTTAAAGCAATGCGATAGCTCTCATCTAGACTTTCTAATGCCTCATCAAGCTCAAGTGAAATTTGATCTTGGTGTCGCAGTTCATGCAATGTCGTCACATCCAGTGGTACAGTACGTTGATCCTGCTTCATAAAGCGATAACAGTTATTTAAAAGTATTCGACAAATCCATGTATTAAAATATTTTGCTTCTTTTAGAGAATCTATTTTTTCAAACGCTGTCAGTATTGTATCCTGTAAAAGATCTGCAATGTCCTCATCTTTCAAGCCTAGTCGTTTTGCTGTCCGGTAAAGCGTTATTTCATATTGACGGATTAATTGTATAAACGCTTCTCCATCTCCCTTCTTTGCTTTTTTTACAAGAAACTCGGATCGCATATAATCACCTCTTTTTCTCTTTACATACCGTTAGAGCATTTTGATTGATAGTTAGTTGCATCGATTTTTATTTTATTACACTAAAAAAGCAACCGGCGAAATAACAGTCGGTCGCTACCTACTAATATAAATTTTAAATGAGAGGCTATTTAAAACAACTAACACTGTTTACACTCCGAAAATAGGTATTTCCGATCTGTTCTAACATCCACAAGGTTATCGAAAAACAAAAGGACTTTTATACTCTAATCTGTCACTTTTTAAGTAATAAGACTCTCAATTCATTATTGACATTCCTGCTTCAGTACATAATACTATACTTAAAATTTGAGTTTTCATAGGCATAAAGTTCCAATAAAACTCAGAGGAGGAAACTATTTGAAAAACAAAAGCATTAAGCGACGATTATTGTTTTTTACATTAAGTTTGCTGTTATTGTCATCTGTCATTAATTCCGTATTAGGTGTTTGGATTGTGGGCAAAAATAGTAAAGAAGTTTTAATTGAAAAAGCCAATGAACAGGTCTATGAAATCGCCAAGCAAGTTGAAACTATATTAAATTCTGAGAATGATCCCATCTCATCTTTACAAGATTTTGTGGAGTCAAAAGAAAAACAAGAGAATGTAACTTATGCTATTGTCATTGATACCAATGCAAAAGCAGTGGCGCATAGTGATAAAGGGAAATTAGGAAAAACATATGAGGATGCATACACAATCGATGGTGCCAAGCACGGAAAAAAGCAATTTACGAGATGGTATGCTGAAGTTCAAGGTATTTGGACATATGACATCATGGAACCTATATATAAAGATGGCAAGCTTTATGGCGTAATTGATATTGGGGTGCCTGAAAGCGGTATTCAATCTATTACAAACTCTGTACTAGGCTATCAGATTATTACAGGCATAGTGAGTTTTATCGTTATAGGTGCTTTAATGTGGTGGATTATTGGTCGCATTGTTACTGCCATTAAGAATCTTGAAAATATCATTCATCAAACTACTAGCTTAGACTTTACCGAAAATCCAGAATTAGAGAAGCTATTACATCATCAAGATGAAATTGGTCTTATGGCAAAAGGCATCTCTGGCATGCAATCGGCATTAAAGAATGTTACCGTCAATATACATAAAACTAGCTCCGAGCTATCAGATTCCTCAAAGATTCTTATTCAAATAGCAGAAGATACGGTACGTACGACTGATGAAATTAGCTCAGCCATTAATGAAGTAGCAAAGGCTACAGAAGAGCAAGCTCATGATACAGAAAAAAGTGCTGAACAATTAAATCAACTATCTGGAAACATTGATCGTGTTATTGAGCACACAGAGAAGATTGCTTCTATGACAGAGGATATTGATCATTTAAGTAATCAAGGTGTAGAAACCATCAATCAACTCTCTATTTGGTCAGAGAAAAATCGAGAATCTTCTCAACAGGTAAGCAACATTGTTCAAGAAGTAGATAAAACTTCATCTGATATATCAAGTATTGTTAATACAATTACAGACATCGCAACTCAAACTAATTTATTGGCTCTAAACGCTTCCATTGAGTCAGCTCGCGTCGGTGAAGCCGGTAAAGGTTTCGCAGTTGTCGCGGATGAAATCCGAAAATTATCGGAACAGACATCTAATGCTACTGAGGATATTAAGAATAAAATCTCTGCCATTCAGGATATTTCTAAAAGTGCTGTGCAGGAAATCAGTACGAGCCTTAGCATTGTCGAACAAAATGCAAAAGCTACAAAGGATACTAGCGAAATCTTTAATACAATAAAGGTAGCTCTAGACCAAACGAGTGGAGTGGCACAAGATGTGAAACATTTATCTCATGAGATGGATGAACGCAAGGAGCAAATCATTAGTGCCGTACAAAACATATCTGCTTCTGCAGTAGAAACCTCTGCTGGAACAGAACAAGTTTCCGCTTCCGCAAATGAACAGCTTAAAAGCATCGAGACTGTCTCTGAAAAAGCTAAAGACCTAAATGCTATTGCTGATGCTTTAAGAGACGAAATGAAAAAATTTACTATTTAATGTAAAAAAGCTGATTCAATTATGAATCAGCTTTTTTAGCACATATCTCTATATCAATTCACTTTCTTTGAGTAAATCATAGATGATTGTGTCTTTCGTTTTATGAATACCAAATTTACCTATTTGTTTTAAGATAAATGGAGCATCTACATCTGTTAATTTTTTACCATCAAGTAAGCGAGCAGTTGAAGATAATAAAGTACGAATGTCAAAAGTAGATGCAAATACTTCTGGAACGCCTCGATCAATATCTAATAATTGATAAACAGCTTCCATCGCTGTTCTTACTGAATATTCAGTTGTGAATACAGTATCTCTTTCTGTTTCACTAAAGTTCCCAATGAAGGCTAAGTTAGTAGATCCATTAGGGACAACTAAAGGACGATCTCCCATTGCTCTAGGCATGAAGTAAGATGTTATATAAGGCATGTAACATGGAATAGTATTACAAGAATTTTGCGCAATATCCGGTATTTCATCTACAGGTACACCCATATGGTACAACCACTCTTGCGCGATCTCAATTCCAGAACATTCCGTGATACTCTTTTTAATAAAATCACCTGGTTTATTTGATAGTAAACCATAAATCCAAACTACTAATTGGTCTTTTGGTTGATTTTTAAAATGCGGTTGTCGGTTCAACGTATAGCTTAGCATCCAATTAGAATCTGTAGCAGTTACAATACCACCCGTAACTACCTTGCCTGCATACGGATCTCTTTTACTGATTTTTTCAATATACGGAGCAACTCGATCATCCAATGTAGTAAGCGTTGCTGAAACAAACCAACTTTCTTCTGGAAGGTTATCGCAGAATTTTTCTGGTTTACCAAAATCAGAATCTTGGGAAGCGATGTTTTTCCAAAGTGACCAGCTTCCGCCTAAATCAGTACTTATAGGGGCCGGCGTATTATTGTCACCATAAGTTGTACTCTCCGTGATACTACCATTTGTTACAAACACTAATTCATTTTCTGTTAGCTCAATATTCTTTTTCACACCATTTTGTTTTAACACTAAAGTATGGGCTACTTTTTTATCGCCAACTTTATCAACTAAAACATTCTCTACAACAGTATTAAATTGGAAATCAACATTATAACTTTCCAAATATTTAATCATAGGAAGTACTAAAGATTCGTACTGATTATATTTTGTAAATTTCAAAGCAGATAAATCAGGTAGACCCCCAACATGATGAATGAAACGCATAATATAACGACGCATTTCCATTGCAGAATGCCATTTTTCAAAAGCAAACATCGTAGACCAATATAGCCAGAAATTCGATTCAAAGAACTCTTCAGAGAAAACATCTGTAATTTTTACATCCTCTAATTTCTCTTCAGGAATAAAGAATAATTTAATCATTTCCTCAGATGCTTTATCAGATAATGTAAACTTGCCATCATCCTCAAGTCTTTGTCCTCTATTTTCAATCAATCTACATTTCGAATAGTTAGGATCCTCTTTATTTAACCAATAAAATTCATCTAAAACAGAAGCGTTTTCTACTTCTAATGATGGGATTGAACGGAATAGATCCCATAGGCATTCAAAATGATCTTCCATTTCTCGACCACCGCGAATAATAAAGCCTCTTGTCGGATTTAAAATGCCATCAAGGCTACCACCTGAGATATCTAGTTCTTCGAGAATATGAATATTCTCTCCCTTCATTTGACCATCACGAATTAAAAAACATGCGGCTGAAAGTGAAGCTAGCCCCGAACCAACAAGATACGCTGATTTCTCATCAACACCCACTGGTTTTTTAGGACGTGCAAAAGCCTCATAATTACCATTACTGTAATACATAGTACCGCCTCCATAAACTATTATCGTGATATAGCATACCATTATTTTGCAAGGTAATGGTAAAATGAGAGAGAAATTAACAAATAATTCAATTTTAAAGTTAAACTCTAAATATACTATACCCTATTATTTGACATAACAATTCATTGCATTTTTATAAATTATTCATCAATATCTTTATATAAAAGGGTTTATGCAATACTTAAAAATTAGATTACCTTTGTTGCGATAACCTATAAAGGACTTGGATTATTGTATGATTTCCTTCTATAAGATTAATTATAAAGCTGTTAAAGTATAGAACCTTTTGAGGACAGCCATGCATAATTATTATAGTAAGAAAACAAAAAACGATGCTTCAAGGGCCACATTTTACAAGCACACTTTTGGTTTTTATTTTGATAGTCTCTATTCGAATTTATTATTATTTAAATAATTTAACTATCCACACTCCCCTCCTGAAATCCGCTTAATGGAAGCCTTATAAGCATATTCAAATATGTAAAAATAAACAAAATTAATATATTTTAAAAATAATGTTTGACAATCTTTTAGGGTGCTATGTAGAATAGGACAAGTGATTATGAGAATCATTATCAATTAAGGCGAACCTTTATTTTTTTTGCCTATAATTGAGAATGAATCTCACTTTAACGAATATATGTTGTTAGTTAGGATGGTAACGGATGGAAGCAAGCGCGAGGAGCATAGAACAACAAGAAACGAATATGAAAAAGATTAAGAGCAGACCGCTTATTGCTTCTATTATTTTAATAGTAGGTACGATTTTATTAGCTTTAAGTATGGGCATGTCCATTTCATTTGGGGCGGCAGATATTAGCTTAACGACTGTTTGGCAAGCTGTTTTTCAATTCGATGATTTACTTACACATCATAATGTCATCTGGGAGCTTCGTATTCCAAGAGCAATTGGAGGAGTAGTCGCTGGTGCGTTTCTAGCGGTATCCGGAGCAATTATGCAAGGTATGACACGAAACCCCCTTGCCTCGCCTTCTTTAATGGGTATTACAGATGGTGCGGTATTTGGAATTGCAATTACGTATGCATTTTTCCCTAATTCCCCTTACATAATGTTTGTTCTTGCTTCATTCATTGGTGCCGCATTTGGTGCAAGTATTGTATATGGTGTGGGTGCATCCTCACCTGGAGGGCTCACACCTGTGAAGTTAGCGTTAGCTGGTGCAGCGATTAGTGCACTGCTTGGGGCCATATCTTCTAGTATTGCACTTTATTTCAATCTTGCTCAAGAAGTGAGCATGTGGAATGCAGGAGGCGTTTCAGGTGTGAAATGGGTAAGTATTGATATGTTGCTACCGATAGGACTTGTTTGTCTTGTTATAGCGATTTTAATGTCGAGATACATTACCATCTTAAGTTTCGGCGAAGAAATTGCGATTGGGCTTGGACAAAATACAACCTTCATTAAATTTATTGGAACTGTACTTGTGCTCGTTTTAACGGGGTCAGCCGTATCTATGGCAGGTTCTGTCGGATTCGTTGGACTTGTTATCCCACATATGACGCGTTTTCTCGTCGGGTCCGATTATAGATGGGTCATTCCATGTTCAGCAGTATTAGGTGGTTTGTTAATAGAATGTGCAGATATGTTATCTCGTGTTATCAATCCTCCATTTGAAACGCCAATTGGTGCAATTACAGCTTTAATAGGTGTTCCATTCTTCCTTTACTTAGCTCGTAATGAAGGGAGAGGGAAAATATGAAGCAAAGAATCTTAACAAAAAAGAATATTTCAGTTTTAGCCATTTTAGCTTGCCTAATTGTGTCGGTATTCTTAATTAGCTTAAATACAGGGACGTTTAAAATACCACCAATAGATGTATTGAAATCGTTAATTGGGTTAGGAGCCGAAGATCAATCTGTCATTTTATTCGAATTTCGTATGCCTCGAATGGTTATCGCGATTTTAGTTGGTTCAGCGCTAGCGATATCAGGAGCTATCATGCAAGGCTTATCTAGAAATCCACTTGCTGACCCTGGAATTATCGGTATAAATGCTGGTGCTGGATTAACAGTTGTTGTTTTCGTCTATTTTTTCTTCGGGAAAGTTGGGACCGGTACGCTAATATCAGTTTTCATTCTTCCATTATTTGCGCTAGTTGGTGCTTTATTAGCAGCGGTTATTATTTATACGCTAGCTTGGAAGAACGGCGTTTCATCCACTCGTTTAATTCTTGTCGGTATTGCAGTTGCAGCAGGATTTAGTGCTGTTAGTTTAATCTTCTCGATGAAAATGACTTCAAATGATTTTCGCTTTGCAACTATTTGGTTAGCAGGGAGTTTATGGGGAACCGATTGGAAGTTTGTATTAAGCGTACTACCTTGGATGCTCATATTTCTACCCATTGCATTTTGCAAGGCACATGTATTGAATGTAATGAATTTAGGAGATGTAGCAGCGGTTGGCCTTGGTGTAAATGTAGAGAAGGAAAGACGTAAATTATTATTTATCGCCGTTTGTTTGGCTGGTGCATCGGTAGCTGTTGCCGGTGGCATTGGATTTATCGGATTAATGGCACCCCACCTGGCAAGACGTCTTGTTGGAGGAAAACATCAAATTATGTTACCTACAGCAGCATTGATTGGCACTTTTTTATTACTATTTGCAGATTTAATTTCAAGAAGTGTACTAACAACTTCAGAAATACCAGTCGGTCTTGTTATTTCTATTATTGGTGCACCCTATTTTATTTATTTACTTATGAGGACAAAGTAAAAGGAGTCTTTTTTGATGGTAACTTTAGCAGTTGATTCGGTATCCGTTGGCTATAATGAAGGATTAATAATAGATGGATTATCAGTGGCGATTCCCGAAGGAAAGATAACAACGATTATTGGACCAAATGGATGTGGGAAATCTACATTGTTAAAAACAACTTCTCGTATTTTAAAGGCAAAACAAGGGACTGTTTATCTTGATGGAAAGGCAATTGAAAAACAGTCAACAAAAGAAATTGCAAAGAAAATGGCGATTTTACCCCAGACTGCAGAAGTTCCAATGGGTCTTACTGTGTTTGAACTTGTTTCATATGGCCGCTTTCCACACCAAAATGGATTTGGAACACTGAAGGAAGAAGATTATCGCTACATCCATTGGGCACTTGAAGTGACAGGGATGACAGAGTTTTCCAACCGTTCAGCAGAAGCTTTATCAGGTGGCCAACGTCAACGAGTATGGATTGCAATGGCACTTGCTCAAGGAACGGACCTACTTGTATTAGATGAACCAACAACATACTTAGATATGGCTCACCAACTAGAAATTTTAAAGTTATTAAAAAAATTAAATGAAGAAGAAGGCCGTACGATCGTTATGGTCATTCATGATTTAAATCATGCTTCTCGTTTTTCTGATCATATGATTGCTTTAAAGGATGGTAAACTGATTCACCAAGGAACTCCAGATGAAGTAATGACAAGTGAGACACTTCGGAATGTGTTCGAAATTGAAGCACTAATCGTTTCATGCCCTGTAAACAGTAAGCCAATTTGTTTAACTTACGATTTGACAATAATTAATAATCTAGAACAGATAAAAGCATAAAAGAAGGAGCACTCTTCCTCTCTTAAATAGATAGAGAGAGCATTCTAATGGGCGTTGAGCTTCTCATTTTAGCTTGAGATGTTGAACACCCATTAGAATGCAGTGGGTCGCAAACAATTTATCCGGGAGGAACAAAAATATGAAGAAATTTAAACTAACATTACTAACAATGGTATTAGTTATTACATCTATACTATTTGCAGCTTGCTCTTCTGATAAAAAAGAAGAAAAACAAACAGACGCTAAAACAGAAGAACGTACAGTAGAACATGCCAAGGGGGAAATTAAAATCCCTGCTAATCCAAAGAAAATTGCTGACCTTAGTGGTTCAACAGAAGAGTTATTAATCTTTGGCATGAAACCAATCATTACTGCAAATACGTCTCAAGAAGAAATTGATCCACATATTGAAGATCAATTAAAAGATGTAAAACCGGTCGGCTCTGCTTGGGGTGACAAAATTAACATCGAAGCGGTGGCTGCTGCAAAACCAGATTTAATTCTTATAAATGATCGTCAAGAAAAAATTTATGATCAACTATCTAAAATTGCACCGACTGTTATGTTAAAAACTCCATTAGATCAATGGCGTCCAAAGTTTGAGGAACTAGGTAAAATCTTCGATAAAGAAAAAGAAACAAAAGAATGGTTCAAACAATATGACGAAAAGGCAAGCAAGTTACACGATAAAATCGTTGCTAAAACTGGTGATGCGAAGTTCATGAAAATGGCTGCATATCCAAATGCATTCCGTATATATGGTGACTATGGTTACGGTAGCGTACTCTTTAAAGATTTAAAATTACCAGCAGTTCCAGGTACACCAATGGATGAACCACTAGTACAAGTACAAAAAGAAGCTTTAATTGACTACAATCCAGATTACCTATTCGTATTTACAACAGGTGACGGTTCTCAACGCTTAAAAGAGTTCCAAGAAGAAACAATTTGGAAAAACATGAATGCTGTTAAGAACAACCACGTATTTATTATTAAAAATGATGCGGTCAATAAAGGCTACTTCCCTCTAGGTAAAGAAATGATTTTAGATGAAATTGCTGAATTTGTTCTAGGGAAATAATAACAATGAGAATCACCTTCGTAATATCGAAGGTGATTTTTTTAAAACTCGTTTAAGGATCTGATATAGTTGTTTAGTTATCGATTGGCGAATAATTCAACTTAGTTCCCTTATTTTATGAATCGTATAAATTGTTGCTCCCCAATTTGTAAAATCTCATCATTCATTAATATTATGTCAGTATCATCTTCCACAAGCTTTTCCCCATTTAAAGAAACGCCATTTTGTTTCATTAATCGCATAAACTCACTTTTACTTTTAATATATTCTTCAGCAATTAATGATGGAATAATATCTAGTACAGACTCTTTCCCTATTTCAATTAACATTGTGGGGATTTTATCAGGCAAAACCCCTCCTTCATTAACGCTCTTACCTACCCCCTTTTGAATCATCTTTAATTGTTCTTCTAGTTTTAAAAACATACAATACAACTCCTTTAATATTGAATTAATATTGCAAGTTCTATAAGAGTAAAAATCAATTTCGCCCTGGCGTAATTGCCGCTGACGCTTCGCTTTCGCGCAGAAAACATTTGCCGCTGACGCTTTGCTTTCGCTACAGATAAATTGCCACAGGATGTGACGTTCTTAGACTGGGCTCCTCTATAAAAGGAGTCACATCACGTTCATCTTACCACCCGCTTCTGCTGAATGAAGATAAAAAAACGCCCTTTAGGAATAAACCTAAAGGACGTGTTATGAACGTGTTACCACCTTAATTTAAGAGCTACTCACATAACTCTTCTCAATAGGTACGGCTAAATGCGATACCTTTGCATTGATTACGGATGCAAACCCGTCGTAGCCTACTAAAGTTCGGTACGCAGCTCCAAGATGAATTCATTTTAACTTTCCTTGCGCCTCTCATCAACCGGCTACTTTCTGTCAGTTCCATTAAAACTACTAGTTCTCTTCAACACTTTTACTCTTATACTCCAAATTGTTATCAACAATTTTTCGTTATGCAAATCTTGATAATTATTATAGTATATTTGTTTGAATTGTCAATAAATTATTTTTAACCTTTTAACCATAACGTGGGGTTGATTTCCGTTTCAGATGAGCACTTTCCAGGGGGGCGTCCAGCAGGGACGGAAATCAACTTATATTCACGGTATACGTTTTTAACATTTCATACCTTAATAAATTTGTTATATCGGAAGGCGAATCCTCAAAGTGTCGTCTGTTTCTAGATACAATTTATACTGCATAAGAGGTGTATCCTTGTTTAAATAAATTTCACTGCCGTTTCTACTAACTTCCTCAAACCCTAACTTTTCCATCATTCTTCTTGAACGAAAATTAGTTTCATGTGTTTCACCATAAAATGTTGTAATACCAAATTTCTCGAACGCATACTTTATGAACATGTGAGTTACGGTAGTTCCTATACCCTTCCCCCATAACTGACTTTCACCAATAGCAATACCTATTTCAGCACTGTCGCTTTGAATCTCTGCTAGATCTGCATAACCAATTAATCTGTCCTTATATTCAATTCCTAAGCGAATAAAATCCTTACGATTCAAATTCACACTGTACTGCCACCAACTAAATAATTCTTCTTCGTCTA
This sequence comes from Lysinibacillus sp. RC46, assembly GCF_041262385.1. Classification (NCBI taxonomy): domain Bacteria; kingdom Bacillati; phylum Bacillota; class Bacilli; order Caryophanales; family Bacillaceae; genus Lysinibacillus; species Lysinibacillus sp. RC46. The sequence goes on from NZ_JBGCCF010000006.1 coordinate 168,127, forward strand.
AATTTTTTCTCCACCCATTGGCTTCGCAAAATTTCTCGTCCTTACTCCAACGAAGAACGAAATGATAATCATCATTTTTTAAAGTTCTAAAAATTAATTTTTTAGCATCCTCAAACATATTCGATTTTAACTCCTGCCCTTTTTTACACTCTATGATTTTGAAATATTCATGCTCTTATTATACAAAGAAAAAAATAAAATATGGTATATAAATCCAATTATTACCGTCTTTTTAAATGCTTTTAGTATTTATAAGGTTTAAAACAATGCAACTTAATTTGGACCTATACACATCGACAAATTATGACAAAAAAATATAATTCAGTTTGATATATTATTTTAGAAATCTATTATTCGAGGAAGTAGAAAATTAAGAATGGAGAATAGAACATGGAAACACAAGCTTACAAATACCCCAGACAAAAGATTAATGGGATATGGCTAATAATTGCTGGCATAGCAATGTTCTTATTATTAATAAAATATAACGGCTATCCAAATATTTGGCCATTTGCCATCGTTTATATACTAGGTATGGTTTGGCAATTAAGCCCTAAAACTCGAGAGAAATTAGCAGTCGGTCCTGGTACAGGCGGCCAAAAAAGGTGGTCTAATTTTTCAATTTTTTTATTAGCAATTTTAGTTTTTATTAGTTTTCAATTTTTCGCCGATGATTATAGAACTTGCTGGTTATTAATTATTTTAGCTGTTGGTGTTCATTTCTTACCTTTTATTCCGGTACATGGTAAATTAATGCTTTTTCTATCAATCAGTTTAATCATCAATGCGTTCATAGGATTAATGATTACTAACGTTAATCTAGATATCTTTTTTGTAATAGATGGTCTAATAAAGATTTTATTTGGTAGTATTTTTATTAAGCTCAGTCCTATTAATTTTTAAAAGAATTGAGGATTCTGTTTCACAGTGATCCTTCCAACAAATAAAAGAATCCATTTTGAAAAGAAGACTAATCAAAATGGATTCTTTTCTAATGTTTATGTAATCTTTCCTACATATAAACCCCCGTTTTTATTTGGTCTTCGCGTATTTTTATAGCTTTTGATTCTTTGGAAAAATAATTTCAAAACATGTTCCCACTCCAACTTCGCTCTGTACTTTTACTTTGCCATGATGTTTGTCAATAATCCAATTTGCAATAGCAAGCCCTAGACCAGCTCCCGCTACTTCTCAATAACGCCCAAAATGCGCTTGCAATTCTTGTGCTTGAAAAGGCTTAGTCAGGTAATCGTCTCCTCCAAAGTTGATGAAATTTACGAAATTAATCCCTTGTTATGAATTCGTGTTGATGATACTATATGAATATACAACATGAATATTCATATAAATAATTCATAAAGGAGGTATTCACCTTTGGCAAGAGGAAAAAAAGTTTTTTCAGAAGAAGATAAAATTATGATTAAAAGTAAATTGAAAGATGAGTGTATGGCTTTTTGGATTTCTCAAGGTTATAAAGAAACAAGTATTGGTGAATTATGCAAAAAAACAGCAATATCAACGGGTACTTTTTATAATTTTTATTCAAGTAAGGAAGAACTTTTTTTTGAAGTTTTGTACGACATTCAAGAAACTATTTATGGGAATTTTATTAAACGAATTGAACAATGCCCTGAAAAGTCCGGCTTTGAAACAGCAATAATCCAACTTTACTATGAATACGAAAGCAAACCATTTCTTTATGAAGTAAAAACAATCGATTTCACAGCATTTTATAGTAAGCTTTCGGAGGAAATGAAAGAAAAACTAATATTTGATAGTAGTAATCTTTTTCGTACTGCAATCAAACAAGCAAATCTTAAATTAAAAGTTCCGGAAAAGTTAGCATTTTCAACTTTCACCGTACTTCTTTCTAGTATTGCAAGTAAAGACGGAATATCAAAGAACTGTGACCATTTTGCTGCATTTCAATTTATGACTAAGCAGTTGGTAGCAAGTATCTTTGAGTAGAAGCTCTATTTCAAATATAAAATAGGAGGAGAGCAATGAGTTTATTTTGGAATATTATAGATTTTCTTAAAGAATCAACACCGTTCTTCATCGTGTTTAATATCATTGTAGCAATCGTCCTGCTCATCTCAGGGTTTATTTTATTATCCAAAAAGAATAGAGAACAGAGGACGAAAAAAGTTATCGGTATGGTTTGTTTATCAATTTCATCGTTATCTTTTTTGGGTGCCCTTTCCAATGCTATTTTTTCTTTCATTGTATTTAAAAATTAAGAGGAAAGAGGGATAAAAAGATGTTAGATAAATTACTTAACATTATGGATGCGGCTTGTAAATGGGGAAATAAAAATCTGGGGACCTCTATTCAATTCCCTAAACCAACAAACAAATCCATGGTATCCAGTGCTTTTTCAAGTGGAATTATTAGTAGCGCAATTCTGGTCTATGGGCTTATTTTCAACAAAAAATGGATTTTGTTATTTGGTGGACTTGGGATAATTAGTAGTGTTTTCATTTATCGACAAAGTGTAAAGAACGATTAAATAGTATGTATTAAAAAAGCACGAGAAATCAATTTTAGAAACATTGATTTCTCGCGCTTTTTTAATATGAAATTATATTATTGCTTTTCTAAAATAATTAAAAACATTTTATCTACTGCCATATTTTTAAGTAAAAGTGTTTTTATTGCTCACTAGGTTGTGTGGATGGCTTTAATAAGAACCAAACAATTACTAAAGTTACTAGTGCTAATATAAAAGTACTCATATAAATGAAATGTACACTTGAAGCTAATGCCTCTTGTGATTTGGTTACTATGTTTGCTGTAGTTCCTCCATGTCCACCAGAAGATACGAGATCAAGGTTTTTAATCCCCTGTGCATGAATCATCGTATTGAAAATTGCCCCGAAAACTGCAGCACCTAATGTTTGACTAAACGTATTGATAAATGTGTTTAAGCCAATTGCCGTCCCTCGCGTATGGGCTGGAACAGCTGATTGAATTGTTACCATATAAATAGGTACAATAAGCCCCATTCCTAAGCCGAATAATCCAACTGCAACATAAATAAGGAATGCTGGTGAATTTGTTGACAAAGTAAATAGTGAAAAGGCAGCAATTGAAAGAATACTAGCTCCAAGTAGAATGATTTGTTTCGTTTTTAAGTAATCAATTAATTTCCCAGAAAAAATAGTGCCAAATGTCCACATAACAGGAAGCGGCATTAAAACGAGTCCGGCCTCTGTCGCATTTTTTCCTAATACACCTTGGCTCCAAATCGGAAGATACATTGTAATACTAATAATCATTGCACCAGAAATAAGAGTTAATATGTTTATAATAGATAATGTACGATTAGAGAAAAGTGCTAGCGGAATTAATGGTTCCGGAGATTTTCTCTCAATGAATAAGAAAATAATGAATGCAACAGCTGCAAAGATTAAGAGGCTAACAATTGTAATGTCCCCCCAGTTTTGCTGACTGCTACCTGTTAATAACGCGTATAGTAGCGCGATTGTACTTAATGAAAATACCGTCGCTCCAAGATAGTCGATATGGTGCTTAGCAGGTTTAATAGATTCTTTATAATAAATTACAATCATTAAGCAAGCGATAATTCCAAATGGAACGTTTAAGAAGAAGATGTAGCGCCAAGAGAGAGAATCAACTAAAAATCCTCCAACTAATGGTCCGATTACACCAGAGACGCCCCAAACAGCACTAATCCAACCCTGTGCTTTTGCACGGTCTTTCACTTCGCTATATAAGTCACCCATGATTGTCATTGTTATTGGCAAAATAGCGCCAGCACCTAGACCTTGAAGGGCACGAAAGACGATGAGCTGTTCCATCGATGTAACAACACCGCAAAGTGCAGAGCCGACTAAAAATATTGTAGCTCCAATCAGTAAAACTTTTTTACGACCGAATAAATCAGCCAGTTTCCCGTATATTGGAGTCGAAACGGCTGTGGCTAGCATATAAATTGCATATACCCAACTAACAAGTTCGACGCCTGACAAATCACTCGTTATACGGGGGATTGCTGTACTAATAATTGTTCCTTCTACAGCAGAAAGAAATGTCATTAACATTAATGATAAAATAACTTTTTTTCTCATATTTTTCCCCTTTACTTCTATACAGATCAATTATGCTTCGTCATAATTGCGTCTGGAATTGGCTTTGGGCCAATAAATGTTTTTTGTGCGAAAGCGAAGCGGCAGCAACAAGTGTTTTTTGTGCGAAAGCGAAGCGGCAGCAACAAGTGTTTTTTGTGCGAAAGCGAAGCGGCAGCAACAAAAAATTTGTCTGTGCGAAAGAAGTTAAAATTATTCACTATATAGCTAAGTATATTTTTTTATTATCTATAAACAATATAGATAATCAATAAAGTACCTTTATTGCACTAACCTTCTTCGTTAGTTCAAGTACATTTTTTCACAAGATAAACATCAATTTTAACATAAATATACATTAAAAATCACCTCCAAGAATAACTAAAGAGGTGATTTTTATCAAACGTTATTACCAATTATCATTCTTTATTATTAACGAGCACACATGTTGCTTTGAAATCAATTGTCTCGGCATAATTGCGTCCGGAATCGATTTTGTGCTTACCTTTCAATCCTTAAATACTCGCCACATTTCCTCATATTTAACTTTAGCAGAGGTGGATTTTATTTAACCAAAAAGTGATCTTACTAGTGGTACCGCTCTAGCTTAAAAGCGCTAGACTAGACAATGCTCTCTTGAAAATGAAAAATCTCCTTACATATTTTCAAACTGAAATAAATCAACTATAATGGTATTCAAATGGTAGAAATACTAAATTACACCCATTTATCTTTATTTATACAAATCTACTATAAAGGAGAATGAAGATGAAAAAGAAGGTTTTATCCTTACTCATGGCCATAATAATGGTCCTATCAGTTAGCGTATCGGCATTTGCCGATGAAATGTCGCCACCAGCGACAAGAGGAGAAATCGTTAAAACCTTGTTGCTGGCAGCAGATGCTTATCAACCAGGAATTAATAAAGAATCCATTATGCAAGGCTCTAAAAACGAAGATTTAAGAGAGAATGAGCCGGCTAAGAAGATTGAAGCTTTAGTCATGTTGAGTAGAGCATTCGGCGAATTACCAGAGCCTGTCGGAAATGATCTGCGCAGCGGAACATTTGATGTCGAGTTCACCGATGTACCAGCTTGGGCTAAGAAAGATATCGATAAACTTGCAAAAGCAGGCGTACTGACTGGCAAACCTGACGGCACATTAGGCGCAAATGACAATATTACGATCAATGAGTTCCAAAAAATTATCGCCAGAGTGTGGACGCTTAAAGGCTCCCATTTAAATGACGATTTTTATGAAGCAATCAATAAGGAATGGTTAAATAAATCGACAATTCCGGATGGAGAAATCATGGGCGGCGTATTTTCCGAGCTGCATAAGCAAAATAACGATAAAATAGAAAAAATAATAGATGAGCTCGTTGGCAAACAATTCGCAGAAGGAACAAAAGAACAGAAAATTACCGACTTCTATTCGACGGCGTTGGATAAGAAAAATAGAAATAAACAAGGGATTGAACCTATTCAAAAATATGTAAAGGCAATAGACGAGGCTAAAACGCTTGATGAACTTATTCAAGCTGATCTTACCCTGGAGAAGGATTCGGGTCAAAGCTCATTATTCAGCTTTGCAATCATGAACGATGCAAAGAACAGCAGTGAAAATGCTTTGTATTACGCTGGATTAGCTACAGGTCTGGATAAGAACAGCTTTGACACGGAAGACTCGAAAGCGAAAAAAGCCTATATTCAATATATGGCCAGACTTCTTGAGTTATCGGGCGAGAAAGAGTCTGCAGCGAAAGCACTTGCCGAGAATGTTTACGAAATGGAGAAAAGCTTAGCTTCCGTATCGCTTGAACCTCATGAACAAGGCGATGTCAATAAATACTATAATCCGTATACAATTGAACAATTCGATGACATGTTCAAAACAGTAGATATGAAACAAGTCTTGAAATCGATGAAAGTCGACAGTACTGATAAAGTGATCGTATTCGATGTGAAGCTGGCGCAAAAAGGTGCTGAACTCTTGACTGAAACTAATCTTAATGCGCTTAAAACTTACTCCAAAGTGCACCTGCTTATGGCAGCAGGCGGTTTGTTGTCAGATGATTTCGAAGATGCTGCCAAAGAGTTTGACGCAACGTTATATGGCGTTACAGGAGAAAAAACAGATAAGGAAGTCGCAGTAGCCAAGACAACTGGTACAATGGGCGGATATTTGGAGCAAATGTTTGCCGAGAAACATTTTTCACCAGAAGCTAAAAAAGATGTTGAGCAAATGGTAGAGAAGTTAATTGCTACGTATGAGGAGAGAATCAAAGCTCTTGATTGGATGTCAGAAACAACAAAAGCTAAAGCAATTAAAAAGCTGGATACGATGATTGTTAAGATCGGTTACCCAGATAAGTGGGATACGACATTAGATAAAGTAGCGATCAAGACATATGACGAAGGTGGTTCGCTGTTCTCTAATACCTTGACAGTAAACAAAGCATACATTGATAACGTGAAAGCCGAGCTAGGAAAACCGGTGGATAGGTTGCAATGGGGTACAAGCGTATATACCGTAAATGCTTTCTACAATCCTTTTAATAACGAAATTACGTTCCCTGCCGGTATTCTTCAAGCGCCTTTCTATGATATTAACGCTAAACCTGAAGCAAACTATGGTGCCATTGGCATGGTCATAGGCCATGAAATCAGCCATGCATTTGATAACAACGGATCAGCATACGACGAAAATGGAAATGCAAATAACTGGTGGACAGAAGAGGACTTTAAGAAATTCGAAGAGAAAAACCAGGAACTGATTGAGTTCTATAACGAAATTGAGATTATCCCGGGTGTGTTGAACGACGGTCAGCTTACACTAAGTGAGAATGTCGCTGATTTAGGTGGAATGGCGGCTTCACTACAAGTTGTATCCAAAATGAGTAATCCGGATTATAAAGCATATTTCGAAAACAATGCAGAAATATGGAAATCCACAACCACAAAAGAATTTGCAGCGTACCTGAGCAAAAACGATGTACATTCAGCCGCTAAAATTCGGGTTAATCGCACGATTGTGAACTTTCAGCAATTCTATGATACCTATGGAATTAAGCTTGGAGATGGCATGTATATAACTCCAGAAGATCGAGTATCCATCTGGTAAAAATCAAAGCAGATAGAGCTAATCCGATAGCTCTTACATCAGTGTATAAAGGCAAAGAGGCTATCCAGGAAGTCCTTTTTAGAGTAAATACACCGAAATCAAAAGCCCAAGAATGGTAATTTTACGGCATTCTTGGGCTTTGCTTTTTTTTCAGCCCTTCGATTGAAGGTTTCTAAATAATTTTTATAATATACCATAAAATGATAAAACAAAAATATACATTCTGTTTAGATTATACGTCAATTTAAAGGGAGGGAAATGAAAGACATGAAACATAAGATTGCTTTACTAGCAGATGTCCATGGGAATGCAAGTGCTTTAAAAGCAGTTATCGAAGATTCGATCAAAGAAGGTGTCACTGAATATTGGTTTTTAGGGGACTTAATCATGCCTGGGCCTGGGGCAAATGATTTATTTGAAATATTAGATAGTATTAAAGTTGCTACTTACGTTAAAGGAAATTGGGAAGACTGCTTCCTTGACGTACTGAATAAAGAGATTGACTTTGATAATGCTTCTGATATCTATATTTCTAGGTTAGTTCAGTATCAGTGTGAAAATTTAGATGAAAGCTATATTAATCTTATTAAGAGCTTACCATTACATTTAACAAGACAAGTTAATAATCTATCTATCAGCATTAGCCATAATTTACAAAATAAAAATTATGGAGGAGATTTATGGCCCACTAATGATCAGAAAAATTTTGATCAGTTATTTGAGCATGATTACGATATTGCGATTTATGCTCATACCCATCACCAATTGTTACGCTATAGTAGCAATGATCAGTTGATTATTAACCCAGGAACTGTAGGACAGCCCTTTTACAAATGGGGCAAGTTACATTCTGATCTACGTGCTCAGTATGCAATTCTTGAAATTGATGAGACAGGGATTGCAGAGGTGAGATTTAAAAAAATTCCCTATGATGTAGAAAAGGAATTAAACAACGCTATTCATAATAAACTCCCTTATATTGATTTATATCGAGAAATGCCAGAAACAGGAAAAACTCATACCCATGATATTGAGTTATTACAAAAGCTCAATGATCAATTTAACTATAAAGATGAGATAATTAATTTTTTCGAAAAAAATTATTGGGAATTTAAAGGGATAAAGTGAACCTCTTTCAACTAACGACAAATTAATTGGAATCACTCTAAATCCTTGATTTAACTGTATATAAAAAGCTGTCATTTTGAATAAAGATTGATCAAAATGACAGCTTTCTTTTATTTTTAATAACTGTTTTTATAAAAAGGATTGATTATTTTAATTCGCCTTACTCCACTAAAGCACCCGGTAGTTAAATAAAAGAAGTGCTGCCTGAACAACTTAATGATCTTCTACTAAAGACCTTGCTAATAACAAGTTAATTTATATCTCCAAGATAAACTGGTGAATTTTCACCATTTAAATATCCAATTATATATTTTCTTAACTCTTTTGGGTATAGCCTGTAATTTAATAAATCCTCAATACGAATCCACTCAACACCTACCTGATGATTATCAGGATTTGTTGGTTTTATTGGAGTTTCAGTTCTACTTACCTGACATAAAAAATAATATTCTATTTGGTGAACATCAAAATCAAATTCAGCGTATTCATGATTTTTTCCTATATACTCCCTGATATGTAATAATTCTTTGATATCTATATTAAGTCCAATTTCTTCAATACACTCTCTTTTTAAAGTGGTATGGAATGTTTCACCATGTTCTTGCCCTCCACCAGGACAAAGAAAAAAATACCCCTCGTCATCTTGGTTTTTAGTTAATAATATTTTTTCCCCATCCAAAATAATTGCCTTTACTGAGTTTCTAACTTTCATATCTTCCCTCATTTCTTTTTATATCCAAATTATAGCATTTGTTATTCAACTAAACTGCAGTGTTAGTTCAATAAGGAAAAAGATGGTTGCCTACGCAACTCAATAATCTTTAATTAACGCCCCCATTAGTTGAAGCTGAGGAGCCGGTTGAAAAATGCAGATTTACACCGTTACTAAATTGTCTATTTATACACGTTCCCTTATCCTGCGAATTCAATACCATCTTGGGAAAAGGAATATGAAGGAGTCTATAAAAGATGGCACAGGTTGTTGGTAATAACGTCAATCCTCTGCATCTTTCGAAATAAAAGAGCGTTACTTTTTGTTAACGGGTTCGGTTGAGATGTGCAAAACTCTAATTCACAACCTAATTAGCAAGGTAAAGTGTAAAAAGTTCTCTCTAAATATTCAGTAAAATAGCCATTTAATAATTAAGATTAACGATATAGAATGGCAAGGGTTCCAAATTTAAACAATTTCCTCATTCAATTAAATGGCCCGATTGTTGAATAAGAAAAAATCCTGCTTTGATACAAAACTTTATTAAAATAATCAATTTTCATTTTAAATTATCGAACTTTGTTTTTAATGATCAATCTCTTCATAATAATTAGTTCTTTTTTTAATTTGAATTGTAAATCAATCAATGTAATAAAGGCTATTCAATTGTATATATTTTGTGTTCCATAATAAATAACCGTAAAAAAACCCTGATACAGCAACACACTGTACCAAGGTTTGTATTTCATGCTAAATCATCTTATTTACAAGATAATGTGATTATAAAGTATAACGAGATTAGTTATAATCACTCATGTATTCTGTTTAAGTAATCAGTATACAACTTTTTTGTCTAGTATACATCTTTATTGTAACTCAACATATTCTGTAGATTTTGAATAAAGTTCGATTAAAAGTAAGTCGCAAACACTGATTTTATACAGAAAGAAACCAACTGTTTTGAAACAAAGTTTGATCAAAACAGTTGGTTCTTTATTTATCTAGTTTGGTTTTTATTGATTATTTCTGGATGCGAATCTTCAATTAAAGTGCCCGTTAAAATTAGCACTTCACCACAGAAAATGAAAGATAATTTAGTTCTTTCATGGGAGTTCAATAAGAAAAAAAGAGCTGCCTATGCAACTCAATGATCTTCAAGTAAACCCCATTAGTTTAAGAAGTTCTAAAGTAAAAAGGGAACAATTTCATTCCCTTTCACTTTAATTTATGCTTTCAGCTATTGTCATAAAGCTTTTAGTATTTTAAGACAAACACCATTAACAGATTATTACCATGATTGTTTATGGGGAAATGATAAGAGTTCAGTAAGCCCCTTCGTAAAGAGAATGCGTAAATACAAACAAAACCAGCAAAACACCTTTTCGGTGTCATACTGGTTTTGTTGAAGTACATCTTAAATTGTAGTTAGTTCAACTTGATTGCAAATTCCGAATTCGGCGCACCAGCAAATACAACCGTTCCGTTCTCCGGCAGTTTTACTTTGTTATTGCCGCTCACAACGGTAAAATTGATACATACACCCTTCTCATCATACACCGCAAACGAACTCTTCGATGGCAACGCTACGGTCATCGTTTTCCCTGTTACCACTTGCGGGATTGTAAACCATCTCGCATGACCATTTGCTTGTAGCGTAACTTTAGATGCTGGGCTTGCATCAAGCGGTTTTACGTTGGTTCCACTTACGTATAAAAATCCGGACATCTCCATATATTCATTTCCGCCTTCTGTATAGAAACGAGATTCCGTCGTATCACGGCCTGCCAACCCGGGGATCTGGAGCTGATGCGCAGCCGTGTTTGGGCCTGTAATTTTTCTGCCGTTCCAATAGCCCTCTAGACCATCATTGCGATTAATTTGTGTTGTAAGTAACACTGGTACGAGATATTGAGAAGAACTATATTTCTCGTTAACAAGATAGAACTTGACACCTTCCCGCTTTGCCCAGGCGGCAGTGGTTTCCTTCGATAGCACGTTGTCTTCTAGTTTCTCTGCTCCATAGTGATTCATCGCTACTTGCCCTAAGCCAGGCATCGATATAAATGTGCTCTCCCTCAAATATGTTCGTCTATTCTTCTCTGTGACGAAGTTGAGCTTGGAGGTACCTGTCTCATTAATAAAGCTTCCATTCGCAGTATATACATATTTTTCTTCTGGATTAGATGATAAGAACAGTTCCCCATTCTTCGTAATTTCTATTTTGAACTGACTTGAACTATTACCGTAAAAACCCGCTTTCCTCGCTACGTCTCGAGGTATCTTGGCCTTGACCGGCTTGTCAAAGGATCTGTTCGGCTTAATGTCCTTAATTGTGCCCTTCTCTTTAAGCGCAGTGAGCAGTAATTCAGTCGCCATCAGTTGATTTACAGAACTCCCGCCGCCGGATGACAACACAGCCGCTGCCATCTTCTGTTCCGGAAGCACGACCAGTGAAGCATGTTGTAAAAACGTATCTCCGCCCTTAGCCAAGCCCTTTATTCCATATTCACTGAATGGATATAGTTTCACACTATCCCAACCAAGACCATATTTGAAAATGTTGTCTTCATCCCCCGGCCACATTCCTTTTTTATATTCCTCTTGCTCCATCGCTTTGACTGCCTGATCAGAGAGGATCCCTTTTCCCTGTCCCATAAATAATTGTGAGAATCGCACCATATCCTCTGCCGTGGAAGAGATCCCTCCCGCCCCGATAATATTCACCGATTCAGTGGGAAGCTGCCCTTGGTACATTGGAAAATAAAGTCCAGCCCGCTTATCATCTTCCCATTTATCCTGCGGCGTTTTCGTATGATTTAGCTTTAAGGGTTCTGTAAACTGTTTATGTAGAAATTCGGTAAAGCTCAGGCCGCTGACTCTTTCCACCAAAATCTCAGCCAGCGTAAAGCCGTCGTTGCAGTATACCGAGAACGCGCCAGGATCCGCCTTCAAGTGCTGGTTGGACAATCGCTGCAACAAGTTATCATGGGCATAGGTATCATTATCTTTAAATAAAAATGCATTCCTATACTCAGTACCTTGTAAGCCGGAGGAGTGGTTCAACAGCATACGCGGCGTAATGCTTTTGTAACGCTCGTCTTTCATTTTGAAATCAGGAACATAGTGGACAACAGGAGCATCCAAATCAACTTTTCCTTCGTCGACCAATTTCATCACAGCCGCCGTTGCATACATTTTACTGACTGAACCAATCCCGTATAGGGTATCTTTGGTCAGCGTTTTCCCTTTCATATCGTTCTTACCTGCCTGACCCGACAAAATAATTTGGCCATTGTCAATTAGCGCATACTGCACGCTATTCGTCTCATACGACTTCGTGAGTAGCGCAGCCTTCTCTGCCGCAATCTTTTTTAGTTCTTGACTAGCTACTTCTTGGCTAGCTACAACCGTAGCCTGACTGCTAGAAAACGCCATCGCCCCTGTTGGTAAGCTCATCGTTAACGCTAATGTAGCGGCTAACACCCCAGATAGTTTATTTTTCATAAAAGAATTGCCTCCTTAGATAAGTGATTGATTTCATTGCTGTTATTTCGAACAAAGGTATCTCCTTGTTGTCTTTATTTAACAGATGGTAAAAATTTATAGAAGCTGCCTTCCATAAGATATTTATCAAGTAATTTCTCAAAATCGCTTACAAGATATTCAATTTTTTCATTTATAATACAACCAAACTAATGCGGTAATCATTGTAAGACAAGAATTTGCGCAATCCTTTCCCATAGGATTCCATTTACTAGTTCATTCATTTTTTTCTCCTCCAAATTGTTTATTTACCCTTAATACGATTACGTTCGTCTAATCGTTCACTCACGAAAAAATAAATAAAAAAAATCTCAGGAATTTGATCCTGAGACCTTTCTTTTAAATATTTTTCTTGCAAAAATAAGATAGATAATAAGATACGCTGGAAATTGAATAAGGCCTAAAAAGCCCCATAGCCAAGCATTGTGTCCCCTCTTCCGTGCATCCCAAAACATCCATGAGCTCTGACAAATCAGAATGAATGCAATCACGATGCATAACCAAAGCGGTGTGCTACTTAGTTCATTTGAGATCATTCATTACTGACCTTCTTTCTAGTTTTTTTAAGCGCTAAGGGCAATAAGATAATCCCCACAAGCTGAAAATAAAGAAAAAGAATTGGCTGACGATAAACGACAGCAATCCCAACCGAAAGCACAAATACTGCAACAGAGATAAACGTGAGGAGGTCTTTCCATTGTTTTTTTCGTATTCTTTTTTTCTCTAATTCAACATTCTGTTGAAACCATTGTAAGCTTGGAGTAGATACTGGATTCCATTGATCCAGTTTTTCTAAACCATCTATTAATTGCTTAACCGTTAATTCATTTTCATCATCCAACATAGAATGACTATTTTTAGAATCATACTCTTTCAAGTTCAGCCAACTCCTTTCGTATACTTTTTAGACCATTTGAAACTCGAGATTTTACTGTTCCTTCTGCAATACCCATCATTTTTCCAATTTCCTTATATGAATATCCGTAATAATGCTTTAACACGATTGGCATACGTATTTCTTCATTAATTTGAGCAAGTACATCAAGTACATCATTCCATTCTTCGTTCATAATGGCTGCATTCCATTTCATTTTTCGGAGCGCTTGTTCCTGCTCTAGCCAGTTTTCCTCCCGCTTCTTTCTGCGCTGTTGATCGATAAAAAGGTTCGTTGCGATTGTGATGAGCCATGATGAAAACTTGGATTCACCATTATACAGTTGGATTTTTTCAATACACTTCATCATCGTCTCTTGTGCTAAATCTTCTGCGATTTGTGGATGAAGAGTAACTTTCATTAAATACTTTACGAGGAACGAATAATTCTGTTGTAGCAGTTTCGAAAGAGCCAATGTATCTCCTTTTTTCGCTTTTCGAATTAAATCCTTTTCATCCATGAGATCTACTCCATACAATAATGATTTATATGTAATACGATTTACTGGGAAAAATCGTTCATTTTCAAAATAAAGAATCACAACAAAAATCCATCTATTAGTATTTATTAAGTTTACTTGAAAGTTATATATTTCACCAAAAACCAAAGTATTGTTGCTCATTCAACGAGTTCCGAATGCTTGTCTAATTATTATCGTATTATCAAACTACTCACATGTTTTGTTTAAGTATGTCTTCTTTAACTAACTGGTCTGTTTGTGGAATAAGAAAAATCCTGTTTTGATACAGGATTTTAATCAAACTTTATTAAAATAATCAATGTTTATTTTAAATTATCGAACTTTGTTTTAAATGATCAATCTTTTTTATAAAACTACAACTTTAGATGTTCTTGTTCTTTTAGACATAAAAAACACCCCTTTGGCTAAATAATAACCAAAGGGGGAACGCTTCATGACTTTATTTTAAACATCGCAACTTTATTTCTAAGCTGCAATTTTTCAAATATAAGATTGTTTACAATCTAAATTATTTAGTATACATCTTTATTGTCCAGTATATATCTTTATTGCAAAGTATATATCTTAATTGTCCAGTATACATCTTTATTGTAACTTAACATCACATGTTGGTTTGGAATAAAGTTTGATTAAAAATTTCTCTAAACTTTTGATTTCACTGCATACGAAGAGCCGTGGTTTTGAATAAAGATTGATTAAAACGATGGTTTTCTTCTACTTGTAGGGACTACTTTTTATAAAAAAGTTTGATCAAAATTAAATATAAATGTTGATATAACGGTATTTTATTGATTTTGATAGGCTTAAAACGATTAAACTTTCTTCAAAATGGTGCGACTTTTTCAAAACAGTTCAACTTTGTTTTAAACCGACATAAAGAGCTGCTATCAAAATAGCTCCAACAAGCAGGAAATTCAAAAATACCTCTCGAGAGTTCGAGGGGTGTTTTTGAATGGTTTTAATACTGAAGTCTTTCTGATCAATTGTTAATGCTTTATTTTTTTACCTCATTTATTATTTCTTTAGCCTATTTTTATTTTTTTGATAACACCATGGAAAAAAAATCGTGAGCATATATATTTACATATCGTAATATCGTGATATGATGATGTGTATAAAAATGATAGTGAGGTGAAGTCGTGACGAAAATTCAATTTAATCAGGTTGATTTATTTAAAGCATTATCTAATGAAGCGAGACTGAAGATATTATACTGGTTAAAAGATCCTACAACGCATTTTGATACAAAGCGACAAGCGATAGAGGAAATGAATGAAGTAGGGGTCTGTGTAAGCCTGATTAGAGATAAGCTTGAGATGAATCAGTCTACTACATCTCAATATTTATCAACTTTACAGCGTGCAGGTTTGGTCGAAGCAAGACGCATCGGAAAGTGGACATACTATAAACGCAATGAGCAACTGATACATGAGTTAGCAAACTTTATAGAAACGAAGCTATAGGATTTAGAAAAAATATCAAAATTTGAAAAGAGGTAATAAAAATGAAAATTGAAATATGGTCAGATTATGCATGTCCCTTCTGTTATATTGGAGAAGCAAGATTGGAAAAAGCAATGAATGAGCTAGGAATTAAAGATCAAGTAAATATTGAAATGAGAAGTTTCGAATTAGATCCTAACGCTAGTTACGAAGTCGTATCCAATACAGAAGATCGTTTCGCAAAAAAATATGGTCTATCTAATAGTATGGCGGCAGAAAGAATTAGACAAATAGAGCAGTATGGTAAAAACGAAGGTATTGATTTCAAATATTATACTACACGATATACAAACACAATGGATGCTCATCGCTTAACACATTATGCAGCAAAACAGGGAAACAAAACGATTGCAAAAGATTTATTCAAAGCCTATTTCACTGATAATTTAGAGTTGAGCGATAAAAATGTACTAAAAGAAATTGCTGTAAAAAATGGACTAGATGAAAATGAAGTAGAAAAAGTTTTGAATTCCAATGAATTTGAAAGTGATGTACGTAAAGATGAAAAGCAGGCACATTTAATGGGAGTCCGAGGTGTACCTTACTTCTTGATTAATGGAGAAATCACTTTGAGTGGTGCTCAGAATGTCGAAACATTTAAAATGGCTTTAAAAGAAGCAATGCAGGATGATAGTCAGAATAATGATTTATCAGGAATGAGCTGTGGTATTGATGGATGTAATTAATAATCGAAGCGTTGTACATCAATTAACAGTAAAAGATGTATTTTATGCAAATGCATTTTTATATATTGATCAGGATACGAAACATGGGTTTTTATTTGATCCCGGTGCAGAAGCAGAAAAAATATTACATGTGATAGAATCCAACGGTTATCATATCGAAAAAATATTATTAACACATGGACATTTTGATCACATAGGTGCAGTCGATAAAATTAGAAATGAATTAAATATCCCTGTTTACATGCACGAACTCGGACGGGAATATATGCAAAATGCGAGAATGAACTTGTCAGCTTTATGCAATAGACATATCATAGTTGATGATGTGCACTATGTACAATCAGGTGAAACGTTTGAACTGTCTGCTAATTCAGATTTTAAAGTGACGATGACACATACACCAGGTCATGCAATGGATCAAGTTATGTATTATAATGCACAGGATAAAGTAGCATTTGTTGGTGATACAATCTTTAAAGGTAGTATTGGAACCACTCAGTATGAAGGTGGAAATGAACAGGACTTGATACAAAGTTTAAATTTGATTCTATCATTGCCAGATGACGTTGTTTTATATAATGGTCATAGTGGTAAAACAACTGTAGGTGATGAGAAGAGAAGACTCGGCATATAAAGGGTAAGTGACATATTTTCTGTTGAGTACAGGAAATATGTCATTTTATTTATTCTTTATTGTAAAAAAGTGGGAGCAGAATATAATGTCCATGCTTTAGAGGTCAATTGCTGTTGTTTAGATATTTTTGCACCAAAACCTTTAAAAGTGACTCATGCTATAAATTATAAGCAAAATTAATGAAGAGAATAGAGATGAAATAAGATGATAAATAACTTAGGGCGTATTAATGAATTAGCGAAAAAACAGCGTGAAGAAGGTTTGACAAGTGCTGAACGGATTGAGCAACAAGTATTACGCAAAGACTACTTACGCGAAATTCGCGGACAAGTTCGCGAAACTTTTTCAAAAATGACTGTACTCGATCCACTAGGAAATGATGTAACACCGGATAAATTGCGTAGAGAAAAGGAAATGGATTCACGGGAAGTAAAAGCTTAGAAGAAGCACTTACATTCCATGTTAATGGTGATACGCAAATGTGTTGCCGCATGCATTCAACGTAAGCTTTGCTGGGATGTGTTGAATCGTTTTTAGTAAATCTTAATATGGCGGGTAATTGTGCATCAAGTGGATCGTCGTGCACGGAAGCTTCGATTGGCCCGTTACTTGTCTTGGTGGCAATGTGTGGACAAGGTGCTGAAAAATTACGTATTTGAATTCGTTTTAGCTTCGGTTAAGGCTTGACAGAAGAAGATATAAAACAGGCAGTGGAAAAAAAACAGCTATTGAAAAAAGATTGGTGAATTAAGAAAAGAAAAGGTGACCTTAATGAAAGAAACAAAAGACCCCTCGCAAATACGTGTCGTTGTTGGCATGTCAGGTGGGGTGGATTCTTCGGTTGCTGCGTACCTGTTAAAACAACAAGGCTATGAAGTAATCGGGATTTTTATGAAAAACTGGGATGATACAGACGAAAATGGTGTTTGTACAGCTACAGAAGACTATGATGATGTTATTAAAGTGTGTAACCAAATTGGTATTCCATATTATGCAGTTAATTTTGAAAAGCAATACTGGGATAAAGTTTTCACATACTTTTTAGAAGAATATAAAGCAGGACGCACACCAAATCCAGACGTTATGTGCAATAAGGAAATTAAGTTTAAAGCTTTCCTCGAACATGCGATGAGTCTTGGTGCGGATTATCTGGCAACGGGCCACTATGCACGTATTGATCGGAGTGGTGATGGCGAAGTATTAATGCTTCGTGGTGTCGATGAAAATAAAGACCAAACGTATTTCCTAAATCAATTAACACAGGAGCAGCTTAAACATGTTATGTTCCCAATTGGTGATATTGAGAAAAAAGAAGTGCGTGAAATTGCTGAAGAAGCAGGTCTTGCAACAGCGAAAAAGAAAGATTCAACAGGCATTTGCTTCATTGGCGAACGTAACTTTAAAGAGTTCCTAAGTCAATTCCTACCAGCACAACCTGGAAAAATGGAGACAATGGACGGCGTGGTAATGGGACAACATGACGGGCTAATGTACTATACACTTGGTCAACGTCACGGGCTTGGTATTGGTGGCGACGGTGAGCCATGGTTTGTTCTTGGAAAAGACCTAGAACGTAATGTATTGCTTGTTGGTCAAGGTTTTCACCATAATGCATTGTATTCTACTTCATTAACAGCAGTGAAAATGAGCTATACTTCGACAAAAAAATTACCTCGTAAATTTTTTTGCACAGCGAAATTCCGTTATCGTCAAACAGATACTCCGGTTGAAGTGGAGATTTTAGAAGATGGCCGTACACATATTACATTTGAAGAACCGGTTCGTGCCATTACACCGGGACAAGCAGTTGTTTTATATGACGGCGAAGTATGTCTTGGTGGCGGTACAATTGATGAAGTGTTTAAAAACAACGAAAAACTAACATATGTAGGATAAACTTGTGAGAAGACTGCTTAGGCAGTCTTTCGCTACGTAGAGGTGTGGAATTTGGATATGGATTTTAGTAGGAAAATCCATATTTAAAGTAAGCTTCATTTCTTCGGTATCTTCATCTAGCTCCAGTTGAAATCAGGTGGAGTGCATAATCTGTGCGAACTATATTTTTTGACGTCGTATTCACTTACTAAAAATAATAAATACTCGCTATTGTAAAGGATACACAAGGAAGAAGTCATTGGACGTCATGTTGGGGGCATTATCAGCGGGCGTACCTTTACGGGACATGCTCATGATGTGGGTTTGAAATAGAGTTTGATTAAAAGCGTGCTGCAAATGCTGATTTTATGATAGAAGAAACCCACACATTTTGAACAAAGATTGATCAAAATATGTGGATTAATTTAAACTAGAGATTTATTTTATAAAAAAGATTGATTAAAATTAAATTCATTGTTGAATTAATTTAATAAATCTAGACGCTTCCTGGTCCTTAATTTTCCCCCATGGCATCATTTTCTGTTTTGGATAGGTTAAATAGCATACTCTTTTAGCCCGAGTTAAAGCTACAAACATATTCTTTAACTCTTCTTTATATCTCCGAGAAGTATTTGCTCTATAATCTGGAAATACTCCTTCATTTAATCCCATTAAAAATACAATGTCATATTCAAGTCCTTTTGCCATATGAACTGTTAATAATGTAACACCCGTTTTATTGTAATTTTGAGTCTTTCCTAGCGCTATTTGATTTCTAAAATGTCTTAATGATCTCTTACCGGAGGATGTCTGACTACAATACTTTTTCCAATGATTTTTCCATAAAATAATGTCTTCCGAAAGCATATATAATTCTGAGTCTTCTTTATATATTTTTTTCATCTCAACTTCTATATAATCTATAGCTTTTGAAAAACGTTCATTATCTTCAATAATTATCTTCCAGGATGTTTTTAATACTTTAAATATATCTAAATCGATTTGATTATTAATTTCTTTCTCTAGACCAAAAATTACTTCTAAATAGTTACATTGAATATCATATTGACTTTTCTTTACACCTAAAAGGCTTAAAATTCTTTTAAAACTCAATGCATCTTTTTCATTAATAATAAGCTTAAGCCCTGATTCAAATATTTTTATTTCTGGAGATTCACTTTCAAGTCCATTTCCACTTCTGTTATTAAAAGGAATACCACAATTTTTCAACTCTTTTTCAATATGGCTCAATACATACTTATTCCTAGCTATAATGGCTATATTTTCATGAGAGACGCTATTATCATAAGTGTTCCCATTCGTCAGACGTTGGTTAATTTCTGCAACAATCCATTGTGCTTCTTCTACCTCATTAAATAAATCTTTAATAATCAGTTCCCCTTCTATAGGATAAACAGATGAGTTTTCGTAGATAGATGGTTGCCTTAAGTCTTGAGCTATTCTTCGAGAAGCTTCCACAATAATTCTTGAAGACCTGAAATTCTCATGCATTTCAAATTCTTTTGGCTGAAAATCCTTTCGAAAATATTCCATCATATATTCACTTTTTGAGCCATTAAATTCATAAATATTCTGTTTAGGATCTCCAACAAGCATAATATTTTTAAAATCTTTACATAGAGCCTTTAAAACCTCATATTGAGAAAAATTCAAGTCTTGTGCTTCGTCTACACAAATATATTTATATAATCTGGTATATGATTTTGCTATTTGAGGCTTTTCAGTTAAAAGTTTATACGCATAATATAATATATCGTCAAAATCTAGCAAATGCTGCTCCATCAACATATTATTATACGTTTCGAATATTCTAATAAACTGCTCATTAGCTTCTTCAAAATCGTCTAATAATAGGGGGTCAATAAATTGCCGCTTATTTTTACTAATTTGGTCTAAGTATTTTCTATAAATATCATTGCTAATATTAGTTGTATCAATAGTGCCATAACTTTCATTAAAAGCTTTCTTTAATATTTCAAGGAACTAATGATCAAGATGTATCAAGAAGTTTTATTGTTAAGCAAGGTAACCAAAGTTATATCTTGCCTTTAGTTGAAGTAGTTCGCAGTATTTTAGCACCGAATCTTAAATAAGGCTGCATCACATTATGAGCAGTTCATTATTCAAGATGTAGACGTAACAAGGGATTTTAAAACGAAAAATTTAATTGGTACTTTTACATGTTCATGTGGATTTATTTATGCAAGAAAGCAGGGAACGAACATCTTTAAAATTGGACGAGTAAAGGCTTTTGGTGAGTCTTGGCAACAACGGTTAAATGAACTTGCCAATGAAAATTTAAGTGTACGAGCCGTGGCAAGAGAATTAGGTGTAGATTCGAAAACAAAACTGGCTTTTACAAATGGTAATAAGATTAATAAAGAAGATATACATGTTCAACAAGGCGAAATTCTAAGCCAAGAAAAAGTAGCCTTTATAGATGTTTTTATAGAACCGACAGATATTAATGAGGATGGAATTAAAGAATTTAATGATTCTTGGTTTGAATTGATTGGTGATTTAAGAAGTGAAGATCTTGATATGAATCAATTAATGACAATTGTTTCTTCCAAAGGCAATAAAGGAAATTGTTCTCGAATATCAACAACAAAATCCGAATATTCAATTAAATAAAAGTAGTTTCGTTCCAAATCTGATAAAAATTCGTGCTGCCTTTTCGTTTTAATACCTTTTAAACGAGTGGATCTTCCCAATGAGGAAACATCTTGAATATTCAACCACGGTTTATAATCGGCACCAATTCCCGAGCCACGACCTTCTTTAATCCACTTTTCAACTTTAGATGTTCTAGTTCTTTTAGACATAAAAAACACCCCTTTGGCTAAATAATAACCAAAGGGGTAAAGCTTCGCAACTTTTTTACAATCGTCGCGACTTTATTTTAAACGTCGCATCTTTTTTATAAACATCGCGACTTTATTTCAAATCTACATCACAAGTGATCTCTATCTCAACAATTACTCAACAGTTACCGATTTAGCCAAGTTACGTGGTTTATCCACATCACAGCGGCGGTGTAGTGCTGCGTAATAGCTAATTAATTGTAATGGCACTACAGAAACAAGTGGTGTTAGTAATTCATGAACTTGAGGGATTACTAAACGGTCACCGTCTTCGTCTACGCCAGCCATGGCAATAATGCATGGGTATGCTCCACGTGCAGCTACCTCTTTGACGTTACCACGGATGTTTAATCCTACTGCTTCTTGTGTAACAAGGGCAAACACCGGTGTACCTTCTTCGATTAAGGCAATTGTTCCGTGTTTTAGCTCGCCACCTGCGAAGCCTTCTGCTTGGATATAAGAGATTTCTTTTAGCTTCAAGGCACCCTCAAGGCTTACATAGAAGTCTATGTTACGGCCGATGAAGAATGCGTTGCGTGCGATTTTTAAGTAGTCCTCAGCAATATCCTCTAAAACATCTTTTGAATCGATAATTGTTTGAATACCGTTTGCTGCAATCGCAAGTTCTTGTTTTAAATCGTATTCTAAGCCCTTATCATTAGCTTTCGCTGTTACATATGCTGTTAGAGCAAGTACAGCTACTTGCGCTACATACGCTTTTGTAGAAGCTACTGCAATTTCTGGGCCTGCATGTAATAACAGTGTATGGTCTGCCTCACGTGATAGAGTAGAGCCAGGTACGTTTGTAATAGTTAATGTTGGATAACCAAGCTCTTTAATTTTCACAAGTACTTGACGGCTATCTGCTGTTTCACCTGATTGCGTAATAAAGATAAACAATGGTTTTTCTGAAAGTAATGGCATATTGTAGCCGAATTCACTTGAAATATGAACTTCCACTGGGATACCAGCCATTTTTTCGAAATATTGCTTACCGATTAGACCTGCATGATAGCTTGTGCCGGCTGCAATAATATATAGACGGTCTGCTGCTCGTAAGGCTTCTAAAATATTAGCGTCAATTGTTAATTCGCCATTCTCACCTTCGTACGCTTGAATGATTTTACGAATAACTGTTGGCTGCTCATCCATTTCTTTTAGCATATAGTGAGGGTACGTACCTTTTTCAATATCGCTCATATCGAGCTCTGCTGTATATGGTGCACGCTCTACTAATGTACCGTCTAACTTTGTAATTTCAACGCTAGCTTTGTGTACGATTACGACCTCTTTATCGTGTAGCTCCACATATTGATCTGTTACCTGTAGCATCGCCATTGCATCTGAAGCAACAACATTAAAGCCTTCACCAACACCTACTAAAAGTGGAGATTTGTTTTTCGCAACGAAAATTGTATCTGCCGCTTCTGCATCTAAAAGAGCCAATGCGTAAGAGCCGTGTAATAAAGATAAAGTTTTACGGAACGCTTCAGCCGTGCTTAAACCTTCTTTTACAAATAGCTCTACTAATTGCACGATGACCTCTGTGTCTGTATCAGATTTCATCGAAATACCTTTTAAATAAGTTTTTTGTAATAAATGATAGTTTTCAATAACTCCGTTGTGTACTAGCGTAAAACGTCCTGATTCACTTTGGTGAGGGTGTGCATTCAAACGGTTTGGTACACCATGAGTTGCCCAACGTGTATGACCAATACCAACTCTTGCAGCAACGTCCTCGTCCACTGCGTCACGTAAATCTGCAATACGTCCCTTTTCTTTGAAGACTGTTACACCCTCTTCATTACGTACTGCAATACCCGCTGAGTCATAGCCACGATACTCTAGTTTCTCTAAGCCTTTTAATAAGATTTCCTTTGCATCTGCTTCACCAATATATCCTACAATTCCACACATAAATTTCTTTTCCTCCGATATTGTCAATTTGTCGCAATGACAAATTAGACCTCAAGCTATCGAATTTTTTATGAATGTAAAAGCCATGCTTATTTATCAATTATGCCCCGGCATAATTCCCGGACATCCGCCGGAGGCTTTAACTTCTTTCAGTGGATGTTTGGACACCTGCTGAAAGAAATTAAATAAAATAAGCAAACTAATACATGCACATTGTTAACACTCATTCAGCCATCTGAATAGTAAACATTCGATACATGAGGTTTCTCTATTTATCTATTGCTTTAACTATACCTTTTTCATTTTCTGTACATTCAATCGCTTAAATGCTTTCAAAATGAAAAGTGACAATCGGGTATGTCGATTGGGAGGCATCCGCCGAATTTTCGATAAACCTCCACCTCGTCTGCTGAAGATCGTTTCGTCCAATTTCTTCAGCTCAGGCGCTATAATTGTTTTCCGATTTTGCGCTTTCTTCCCTCCTTATGCGCTCTCGTTAAATGATAAGGTCGGACCTCATATTCAACTTCTCCATCATACTCAATCATATGCTGTACGTCAAATTTTCGTTATAAAAAACACCTATTTATCCTACTTTTCAGTGACAAAAAGTAGACAAACAATCTGCTATAAAGCATTATCTTGAGATTCTTAATCAATTTGTGCCTCGGCATAATTGCCGCTGTCGCTTCGCTTTCGCGCAGAAAACATTTGCCGCTGTCGCTTTGTTTTCGCTACCAAAACACTTGTAACAGCCGTTTCACTTACGTTACATAAAACATTTTGAAAGAAGTTAAAATTATGATGATTTTTTCAGCAACAAGTATTTTCGGTTATGGATTTGTTTTGAACAGAGCCGAAAATAAATTGCGCCAAAAATAAAATTCATCTGAACGAAAATCCCATTTTTCAATCGCTTGACAAAGCCGCTACTTAGCAATACTATATACAGTACTTAGCAACACTTAGTACAGGTGATGCTAAGCCTGGGGGTGAGATCGTGGATAATCTGAGTGAAATGCTCAAAGGAGTTTTAGAAGGTATTGTATTAGAAATCATTAGCCGTGGTGAAATATATGGTTATGAGATTGTTAAATATCTCACGCAGATGGGGTTCGATGGCATAGCTGAAGGAACTGTGTATGCGTTACTTATGCGATTGGAAAGAAATCGTCTTGTCAATATTGTCAAAAAGCCATCTGAAATGGGTCCACCAAGGAAATTTTATACGCTTAATGAACAAGGACGAGAAAAATTGATGTCCTTCTGGGCTAAATGGGATTTTTTAAGTAGTCGTATTGAAATTTTAAGAAATAATGGAGGGAACAAACATGAGCTTTAGTCGTGAAATTCAGGAGAGAATTAATCGTTTTGCAAAAGAACAATCCCAGAATTATTTGCAGGACGCTGAGATGACTTATATAGAAAAGCTGCGCAAGAAAAGTGGGCAAACTAAACGGAAAATTGACAATCAATTGTCGAAGTTTAAAGGGCGTTCCGATCAGGGACGAGAAGCGCAAGATGACATGATACTCTATATGAGCGATTATATGAATGATTTAATGTCACAAGGCTTAACGGAGCAGGAAGCTTTTAATAAGGCTAGCGAGGAATTGCAATTCGCCAGTAACTCTGAGCAATCTGAGGATTTAAATGAACGCTTCCAGCAGTATTACGAAAATCGTGATCCCGCAGATTATGAGGCAATCGGGTTATTTTATGGTGGCTTCCTGTTTTTAGGTTTAGGTATCGGCGGATTAAGCGGTTTTCTATCCGGCGGTGGATATGAAGCTTTTGTTGATAGAGGCTGGATCGACACGGCAATCGGCGCTGGTGTTGGGATTATCATTGGTATCGGACTTGGACAAATTACCAATGCTATTATAGCGTTAAAAAAGAAGTAGGGCTATTGGATTGAGTTTATAGATAAAAGGCACAGGCGAACTTACTTGTGCCTTTTAAGCTTAGCCTTCGTTACTCTCCAATAATTTCACAATTTCTCGATTAAATGCTGGTAAATCCTCCGGTGTGCGACTTGTTACTAATTGTTTTTGGCAAACAAACACTTCCTCGTCATGGAATATCGCACCTGCATTTTCTAAATCTACTCGGATTGATTTGTAGCCAGTTGTGTCACGACCAGTTAATGTTTTTGCCGTAATGAGTAATTGAGGTCCATGACAAATAGCAAAGGTTGGTTTCATCTCATCCATAAATTCTTTGACAAATGCCACAATACGATCATCTACGCGTAGTATATCAGGAGAAAAACCGCCTGGGATGAATAATGCATCGAAATCAGAGGCATTTACCTCATCGATATCTTTATCGATTTTTACTTTCTCTCCATGCTTACCTTCTACCTCAATGCCTGCCGTCGTATCAATCGTTATTAATTCATGACCTGCCGCTTCTAATGCTCCTTTAGGACTTGTATATTCAGCATCCTCAAACATATTGGTAATCACTGTAGCAATTTTAGCCATTGCAATACAACACTCCTTGTTATTGTGACTCTGTACTACTGTTCCCATTCTCTTCGAAAGCATTCATTTTTTCATTGCTAGAGCTTTCAATAATTAAAGCCAACGTTTCATTTGTACGGAACAAAAAATAAAAAACTCGACCTCCTATCAAAGGAAATCGAGTTCATATACTATTTATTCAGTTAAGCCCATTTCAGAACGGACAACATCTGCTATACGCCCTACATAACGCTCGCAGTCTTCTTCTGTAGCCGCTTCCACCATTACTCGTACAAGTGGCTCAGTACCTGAAGGACGCACTAATACGCGACCGTTACCAGCCATGTCTGCTTCTACCTCAGCAATCACTGCAGCAACTTTTGCATTTTCTGTCACAGCATGCTTGTCTGTCACACGTACGTTGACTAAACGCTGCGGGAAAATTTTCATTTCAGAAGCAAGCTCTGATAGTTTTTTACCTGTAGCTTTCATAATGTTAACAAGCTGAATACCTGTTAATAAGCCATCACCAGTTGTGTTAAAGTCTAAGAAAACAATATGACCAGATTGCTCGCCGCCAAGATTATAATCATTAGCACGCATTTCTTCCACAACGTAACGATCACCTACAGCAGTTTGTACACTATGCATATCGTTATCTTCAACAGCTTTGTAGAAGCCCATGTTACTCATAACCGTCGAAACGATTGTTTGCTTTTTCAAGCGACCAACTGTATTTAAATACTTACCAATGATGAACATAATTTGATCACCATCAACAATTTTACCGTTTTCATCTACAGCGATTAAACGGTCACCATCGCCATCGAATGCTAAACCAACATCAGCACCCTTTTCTGTGACAAATTTAGCTAATCCTTCTGGATGTGTTGAACCGACACCGTCATTAATATTTAAGCCTGTTGGTGAGGCACCCATCGTTGAGATATCCGCTTCTAAATCTGCAAATAGGTGTGTAGCTAGTGAAGACGTAGCGCCATGTGCACAATCTAATGCTACGTGGATGCCCTCAAATTCTTCAGCCACTGTTTGTTTTAAGTATTGAATATATTTTTGTCCACCCTCGAAGTAGTCGCTTACAGAACCTAAATCTGCCCCGATTGGACGTGGCAAAGTATCTTCTTGAGCATCTAATATTGCTTCGATTTCAGCTTCTTGCGCATCTGTTAGCTTAAAGCCATCAGGACCGAAAAATTTAATACCATTGTCAGCTACTGGGTTATGTGAAGCTGAAATCATAACGCCTGCATTTGCGCTCATCATTCGAGTAAGATAAGCCACACCTGGTGTCGAAATAACACCAAGACGCATTACCTCTACGCCGATTGATAAAAGACCAGCTACAAGTGCACCTTCAAGCATTTCACCTGAAATACGTGTGTCACGACCGATTAATACCTTTGGACGGTCAGTTGCATCCTTCGTTAAAACGTAACCACCTACGCGGCCAAGTTTAAATGCAAACTCCGGTGTTAATTCACTATTCGCGACGCCACGGACGCCATCTGTTCCAAAATATTTACCCATTTTGATTATTCTCTCCTTCAATGCAAGACGGCGATCATGCTTGTCTACGCTGACAACTAGACCACTCGTCTGCTTACTTTTGGAAAAGTCTATTTTCGTTCATTCACTGGTAACTATAATTTTACCCCTATGTAATTTATTTGGGCTTGTAAATAGGCACAGATAAATTTTAGGGATAGGGTATTTTGATTTTAGCCCGAGCAACTTCTTCTCGTTAAAGAATACCCTTACCGATAGAGAACGAAATCTCTACTGAATCAAAATAAAATTATAGTCAGTTATTGTTTAAGAATCAATATCTTCTTCTGTTTTATCAGTAGGCGGCGTGTTGTTATCAGAAGGAGTGTTAGTCTCCTCTGAAGGTGGCGAAGGTAGCGAAGGAGTAGGTGTAGGAGCAGGAGTGGTAGTAGTTGTTGTCGTTGTTGTTTTTTCCTGCTCTGCCTTCGTAATATCGGCCTTCACTTTAATTTTCGTATCAGATATTTTTGTCACACCTTCGGGCAATTTCACATCAAATTCATAAGTTTTTGATTCTGTAATTTTTGATAAATCAACCTCTACTGGTATTGCAGTTAAAGCATCTATGATAGATTTCCTACCGTATACTCTCACCTTTGTAGGACTAATTGTTAATTGGTTGACGGTAATACCATTCTCCGCTTTTCCTATTTCCTTCAGCACAACCGGTAACTCTCTACTGTAAGCTCCAATATCTACTTGTACCTTCACAGTCTCCGGTTCAATCGTCACGTCTAACTTATTTAAATCACGATCTAGTACTTTAACTGCCGCTACTTGTGAGAACGGTTCTTTCAAGCCTTGTTCACCCGTTACGGTAGCTTTTACATAGCTAATATTTTCAATTGCACTTTTGGCACCTGTAATATACACCGTAGCTGGATTAGCAGCCATGCCATTTAAAATATACCCTTCTTCAATTAAACGAGTATTTAGCTCAGGGTCAACACGAAACTCTTGTGTGACCTTTTCCTCAATGTTTACCTTAACAGTTGCTGGGTCTAATGTAACTTGCAACTTATCAGAAATATTTTCGTATTGTAGTTTAACATTATGCTCACCTATGAGTAATTTACTCAAATCCGCAAATATAGAAAAATCTCTCGAAGTTTGAGCTTTTAAAGCGAGTGGCGTTGGACCTTTTATAGTAACGTTTACCGTCTTTGGTATCCCCGTTACAATAAGGTTCTTATCGTCATAAAAAACATCTACTGGCACATCGCGAATTACTACTGTTTGCTCACTCGTTATTGTTTTATTTTTAGGAGATAATTCGGTACGAACGGAGAAAAATAACAAAAAGGCTAGAAATAGTGCAACGATTCGTAACACCCAAGGGCTATCCATCATTTTATCCATTCTTTTTCCCCCTCCAAGTTAACTTAGAGGCTGCATCTGACTCCTGTGCTAATCCGAACCACATTTTACGTAACAGTCCTTCGAATTCCTCTAGAGAAAGATTTCGGTGAAGATTACCATTCATTGTAAGACTAATGGCACCGGTTTCTTCTGATACGACAATAGTAATGGCATCTGTCACTTCACTTAAGCCGAGTGCAGCTCGGTGGCGCGTCCCAAGCTCTTTAGAGATAAACGGACTCTCAGAAAGCGGTAAATAACAGGCTGCCGCCGATATTTTATCTTTTTGCATAATTACTGCTCCATCATGAAGCGGTGTATTAGGTATAAAAATGTTGATCAGTAACTCCGATGAAATCTCAGCATTTAGTCCTATGCCCGTTTCGATATATTCATTTAGACCAGTTTCTTTTTCAATAGAAATTAACGCCCCTATACGACGTTTGGCCATATAACTAACAGATTTCTTCATCGCCTCAATTAGCCTTGTTTGTTCTTCCTCAACTTGATTAATTGAACGTTGGAATAACTTCCCTCTACCAATTTGTTCAAGACCTCGTCTTATTTCAGGTTGGAAAATGATAATAATCGCCAAGAAACCGAAATCGATAACTTGTTGTAACATCCATCCTAACGTTTCTAACCCTAAATATTCTGTAGCAAGGCGCGCAATAATAATTACGAAAATCCCTTTTAATAATTGGACAGCCTTCGTACCTTTAATGAGGGTTAAAATTTTATAAATAACGTACCATACGAGCAGTACATCTAATAAGTTAATAACAATATTCACAGGTGTTAAATTAGCGAAATGTTCGATAATTTGCACGTGGCATCCCCCACTTTTCATTGCGAATCCATACACATTTAAGTATAGCACATTCTTATCAAATGTAACTTTTTTCAAATAAAAAGTCTACTCAAAAGAGTAGACCTTTCAGCCTCTCACGTGCACTATCTATTAGGACGTATAGAGTGTTATTTAGTTGCTTGTTTCTCCTCGAATATTACAGCAGACTTTACTGAATTTTTGATCGTATACCAAAGCCATTCGAATACTTCGTCAATTTCTTCTATTTTTCCCGAAACAACTGCCGAAGATGCCATATACTGTCCGTTAATAACAGTGACATTGCCATCCACTTCACCCTCAACAATTAAATCACCATTTTTAACAACAATGTCACCTTTTACAACTTCTCCCTTCGGCACAATAACCGTTTGACCTTCAACAACTAGGTTTGGCTGTTTAGTCACGGAGAACTGTCGGTCATCCATGAAGTTACCTAGTAAAGTTGCACTCATGAATAAACAAAAAACTGCTGCTGCCACAAAGAGTGGATGTCGGCGAATCCACTTTTGCATACCTACACGACTTTTAGGTTTCGGTAAACGAGCCATCACGGCTTCTTCAAAATGCGGAGGTGATGTAATGTGGGAAGCGCTCTTCACAAAGGCGATTGTTTCACTTAATTCCTGCATCAACTGTTTACAATCACTGCATGTATGCAAATGTCGTTTTAACTCTTGCTCATGCTCACGACTTATGTCACCATCTAAATAATCATGGATATAGTCTATTAAATGCTCTGGACAAGTATTCATGACGCTCCCCCTCCTACAGATTGTTTAATTGCTTTCGTAATGCTTCACGTCCGCGGTGAATCCTCGTTTTCACCGTTCCAAGAGGCATATCTAAAATCTCGCTAATTTCCTGTAATGATAATTCTTCAATATATTTCAATACTATAACTGAACGATATTTATCAGGCAAACGTCCAATTTCATATTGAATGCGATCTTGCAGTTCCATTTGCTCTATCTGTTCTTCC
Source organism: Lysinibacillus sp. RC46 (assembly GCF_041262385.1). Lineage (NCBI taxonomy): Bacteria > Bacillati > Bacillota > Bacilli > Caryophanales > Bacillaceae > Lysinibacillus > Lysinibacillus sp. RC46. Next base: position 198,857 of record NZ_JBGCCF010000006.1, read on the forward strand.
GGTAGCTGGTCATCTGCTGCGATCTGCGAGTACATATTAAGTCCTTCTGTACCAGCTACTTCTGCATCTAAATAGTAATCTGGCTTTTTCTTCCGAATACGGTCTATACAAAGGTTTGTCGCTATGCGATATAGCCACGTCGCAAATTTTCTTTTCTGATCAAAAGTATGCAAGTTCATATAGGCACGAACAAAAGCTTCTTGTGCAATGTCCTCAGATTCTTGCTTGTTCCCTAACATCCTATAGCATACTTGGTACAGTTTGTGCTGATAGAGACTCACAATATCTGCAAATGCGTTTTGATCACCTTTAAGCACTTGTTTAATTTTCTTGTTTACTAACGCATCCATTGTGTTGACTTCTCCACCTTTACAACTGTCTTATACTATACGGCACATCGATAAGAAAAGTTTCATTTTGTTATTAATTATAGCAAAAGATTTTTATACATTGTGGCAACAGGCAATTTTTTGTCAAATTTCTTTAAACTAATGTTTCGCCAAATAAAGAACCCATTAATGCTACTGCAACATCGGCAGTTCTATTCTTCTCATCTAAAATTGGATTAACCTCAACGAATTCAGCAGATGTTAGCATACCTGACTCCTGAAGCATTTCCATTGCCAAATGACTTTCTCGATATGTAATACCACCAGGTACAGGTGTCCCAACTCCTGGAGTATAAAGTGGATCTAAACCATCTAAATCTAGTGATAAATGCAAACCATCTACATTACGCTCCCTTAAATAAGCTAGAGCATCTTCCATTACACGCGTCATTCCAAGACGATCTACCTCGTGCATTGTATATACTTTGATTCCTTGCTGACTAATTAATTCACGTTCTCCTGGATCTACAGAACGCGCTCCAATAATAATGACATTTTCAGGTTTAATTTTCGGTACATTATTACGAATTTTCACTAACCGTTCATGACCAAGTCCAATGCTTACAGCTAATGGCATACCATGTATATTACCAGACGGTGTCGTTTCAGGTGTGTTTAAGTCGGCATGCGCATCAAACCAAATAACACCTAAATTTTTGTAATGCTCACCAAGTCCTGCGAGAGTGCCAATAGCAATACTATGGTCGCCACCAAGTACAAGTGGAAACTCCTTTTGTTCAATTGCTTCATTTACACTTTTCGCCAAAGATGTACTTACATCGATAACTTCCTCTAAATTAAGTAGCTGTTTATCAACAATAGTGCCTTCTTGTTTTTGACTAACACGTATATCCCCTTGATCATGTACTACATGCCCTATTGCCTTCAAGCGCTCTACAACACCTGCGTAACGGATAGCACTCGGCCCCATATCTACCCCTCTGCGAGTTTGCCCATAATCAGTTGGTACACCAATAATAGAAATATTTAGTTTATTCATTTTTTCATACCCCCTTTAAGTTGTATGACTATTGTAAAGCCTACATCCTCCTTGGCTCAACCTTACAATTTCATGAATATTTATACAATTAAAGAGAACATAAAAAAATCTCCTGCTGTTTTCAGCAAGAGATTAGTATCTGTAGTTAATGTTACACTTTTTATTTTATAAAAGTGAGCCATGAAGGACTCGAACCTTCGACCCTCTGATTAAAAGTCAGATGCTCTACCAACTGAGCTAATGGCTCAAACAATAAAAATGGCTGGGGTACTAGGATTCGAACCTAGGCATGACGGAATCAAAATCCGTTGCCTTACCGCTTGGCTATACCCCAATCATTATAAAAAACTGGTGGAGGGGGACGGATTCGAACCGCCGAACCCTAAGGAGCGGATTTACAGTCCGCCGCGTTTAGCCACTTCGCTACCCCTCCGAAATAACACATTATGGTGGAGGATGACGGGCTCGAACCGCCGACCCTCTGCTTGTAAGGCAGATGCTCTCCCAGCTGAGCTAATCCTCCATAGAAACAGGTGTTCATTTCTTCACAGTTTTTTTGTTTTTTTAAGCCTTTGCATTACTACAATGCTTTAAAAATGGTGACCCCTACGGGATTCGAACCCGTGTTACCGCCGTGAAAGGGCGGTGTCTTAACCACTTGACCAAGGGGCCATTTTTTAAATGTCTCAAACAAGACAAGTATTATGATAACATTTTTTATCGTACGATGCAACACTTTTTTTAATATTTTTTATGTAAACACCATCTTTAAAAATGAGCAAAAAAATGGCTCCGAAGGCAGGACTCGAACCTGCGACAACCTGATTAACAGTCAGGTGCTACTACCAACTGAGCTACTTCGGAACAATACTATTCAATTCGGTTTTTAAAACCTCTTAAGTACATTTATTATTATAGCAAGCATTATAAATTATGCAATACTTTTTGTGAAAATTTTTATATTTTTTGTCGAAGTCTTCCTATACAGTAACTAGAAACCTAATAGTTCTCTATTAAATCCAATATTTCTATTTCGTGCGCAAAATATTCTTGCTGTATATTATTGTAATTGTTAAAATGGAAATAGTTTTATGAATTTTCTATTAAATTTGTTTGGGGGAGGAATGTTCACATGGTAACAAACGATTTAATTGCACCAGAATTCTATAATATTACAGAGGAATTGGAGAAATTTTCTCAAGATAGTGATCGCCAAGCTATACGGTGGCTAAATACTCAGCAGGAGCGTCAAACAATTTCCTATGTTGAACTTGTTCAAAAAATGAATCAATACGCGCATGCCTTTACGAAGAAGGGGCTTCAAAAAGGAGATCGCGTATTAGTTATTATTCCACGTCTGCCTGAAGCTTATTTTGTCTTCCTTGGCTGTCTAAAGGCTGGGATTGTTCCTATTTCATGTTCAGAAATGTTACGTGCAAGTGATTTAGAATATCGTATGGAACACTCTTCTGCAAGGGCAGTAATAGCTTATGAAGCGTTCACAAGTGAGGTAGATCGTATTACTTCTTCAGTAGAGGCTTTAAATAATAAATTGGTTATTGGTACTGCTACTGGTGATTGGACCTCTTTAGATGAATTAGCAAGTACCCAGCCAGATACATTTACAGCAGCTGCTACTAAAAGAGATGATATGGCATTTCTTTCTTATACATCTGGCACCACTGGCAAACCAAAAGGGGTTGTCCATTCACACGGATGGGGATATGCACATATTAGAACAGCCGCTTCACAATGGCTTTGTGTACGTGAAGGTGATTTAGTTTGGGCTACAGCTGCTCCAGGGTGGCAAAAATGGATTTGGAGCCCATTTTTATCGACTATTATGCTAGGCGCAACTGCATTTGTATACCACGGAGGATTTGATGCAAAAACATACCTTAAACTGCTTCAAGAAGAAAAGGTTAATGTATTGTGCTGTACTCCAACGGAATATCGAATTATGGCGAAGATTGATAATTTAAAAGACTATAATCTATCTTCTCTACGTAGTGCTGTTTCGGCTGGTGAACCATTAAATCGACCAGTCATCGAAACATTTATGAATAACTTCAGTCTTAAAGTGCGCGACGGCTATGGCCAAACGGAAAATACTTTATTAATCGGCACACTTGAAAATATTGATTTACGTCCGGGTTCAATGGGTGTTCCTACTCCAGGCAATATTGTCCGTATTATAGATCATGAGGGCAAAGAGGCACCGATTGGAGAAGTTGGAGATATTGCAGTACACAAATCTTCTCCTGCTCTATTTAAGGAGTACTATCGTGAGCCTGAACGTACACAAGCTGCCTTCCGTGGAGATTGGTATATTACTGGTGACCAAGCCAAATGCGATGAAGATGGCTACTTCTGGTTTGAAGGTCGAGGAGATGACATCATTATTTCATCAGGCTATACAATTGGGCCATTTGAGGTAGAGGATGCTTTAAATAAACATGAAGCTGTACAAGAATGTGCTGTAGTCGCAGCTCCAGATGAAATTAGAGGACATATTGTTAAAGCCTTTGTCATCTTGCGAGAAAGCTTCAGAGATCGTGATGAAGAGGAGTTAACAAAAGAACTACAGGAGCACGTTAAAGCATTAACAGCACCTTATAAATATCCTCGTAGTATTGTCTTTATTGATGAGCTACCAAAAACAACTTCTGGTAAAATTCGTCGTATAGAACTACGAACAGCAACAACAACTGTATAAAATATAATAAAGAGACATTTCACCATTCACTTGGTTGAAATGTCTCCTTTATATATTGCTAATATTTACTATTCTTTTGGATAAAAAAAAGCCACTACTGAGTTTGTCAGCAGCGACTTTTTGCGCCTAGCGACGTCCTACTCTCACAGGGGGAAGCCCCCAACTACCATCGGCGCTAAAGAGCTTAACTTCCGTGTTCGGTATGGGAACGGGTGTGAC
>NZ_JBGCCF010000007.1:0-201399 GCF_041262385.1 Lysinibacillus sp. RC46
GCGACTATCTCCTATAGGAAATCCAACAGATTCCCCAGTTGTCCGGATCAACTGGAAATTCTATCGGAAAGAGCTCTTACTACTAATATACGAGGAGGATAACTTTGAAAATAAAAAGGAATCAACTTTTTTATCACTATTATTCTGTCTGATTTTATTTCAAGTGGGGTGTAGCGAGGCGGCAAAATAACACGAACTGAAGCGAAAATGATAGCAAGTAATAACATGGAGTTAACACAATAAAGTTAATATTCTGAAAATTCAGGTAGTAGTGTTGTTTTCGGAGTATAATAAGCGTCTCTGTTCTTATTCAACCTTCTTCTTCAACTAACGGAGTGCTTTAGTTGAAGAAGAACCAGAAGCAACGTTAGGCGAAATGAAAATGTAAAACTCCTTTATTTTCAAGTTATTTCTCGTTTGTGAATGATAAATTGTCTAATCTATCTTTTTTAATGGCTGTTTTCGAAAAGATTGTTGCTATTCAACTCCCATGAAAGAACTTAATCATCTTTCATTTTCTGTGGTGTAGCGCTGGTTTTTGCGCTACATGGATGGCTAACGGGGCAGTTTAGTTGAACAAGGAGGTAATACCTCTGCTGTTTTAAACATATCTTAGTATGAGGGAGACATTTAACCTGAAATGTGGGTTTACGAGGTGTTATTGATCAAAAAACCAATATTATACCTATCAAAGTCTTTTATAATCGAGGGAGTGGTTTGTACTGAAACCTTTAACAGAATCAAAAAGTACCTCAAGAAATCTAAAAGAAATTTTAAAATCTCATCCATTAACTTCATTCTTTGTTATGGCATATTTATTTTCGTGGATTGTATTAATTCCATTTATCTTATCTCAATGGAATATCATCCCCAAAGCTAAAATTTTCGATGTTTTCTTTGGACTTAATGCTTTCGTTGGTCCTATGTTAGCTACATATATTATGATTCGGACTCTCGAAGGAAAAGGAGCTTGGAGAGTTATTACAAAAGGAATATGGAAACTTAAAGTAGGTTTAAAATGGTACTTCTTTGCACTTATCGTCATTCCTACTGTGATATATTTGGGATTTGTAATGTTAAACGGAGGGATTCCAAATTCTAAAGGGCTTACAACGCAATTTTACGCAACATACCCGATTTATCTTGTTGTAGTCTTCTTCTTTGGTGGCCCGTTTCCAGAAGAAATCGGTTGGCGTGGTTTTGCTTTACCTCGAATGCAATCTAAGTTTGGATCATTAAAAGCAACGCTATTGCTCGGAATTCTTTGGGCGTTTTGGCATTTACCTCATTTTTTAACCGCAGCACAAAGAAGAGGTCCGGGTTCAAACATTTCTCTTCTTTATTACGATTTACCTATTTTTATCGTGCTATGCCTAGCTGCTTCCATCATTTTAACTTGGGTGTTCAACTCCAAACAAGGAAATTTGTATATTGTTATTTTGGTTCACGCTAGTTTGAATACTTTTAGTTTTATACAACCTCATTTTACTAACCCGGCTTTGAAAGAATCTGATTTATCTGTTTGTCTAGGATTAGGTCTTTTCGCTTTGATAATTCTTATTTTTACAAAGGGTAAATTGGGATATAAGAAATCTTCTCCTGAAGTGGAATTAGGTAACCAAAAAAATCTTAAACAAACGAGCGCAATTGTTGAATAAACTTTACTTTTCTCTTCAACTATGGTGCTTTAGTTGAACAAAAAAGTAAAGGTAGCCTTGTTAAAACAATCTAACAAGGCTATTTTGGTATCTCAATTAACTTTCTATTTAAACTGCTCAAAATGATTAGCAACCCATCGCTTCTGATTTTCTGCAACATATTGTTCAACTGCTATCAATCTATTTACCAATTCTTCTTTTGTAAGCTGCATATACTTCTTTTTAGCGATGTTTACATCACGTTCAGGGGAAATCTTTCTTAATGTCGCTTCATCAAATATAGGTTCTTCTGTTCCTGACACCGAAGGCATTCTTGGTTTGCCATCTCGAACACCTTTTAATTCTTCTTTATAATTATGCAAGAAAGCTTGACCATCCATTAATGGATTGCTATGTGTATATTGTTTTAAATGAATCATAGACTTATAAAAGGATTTTAACGCTGATAAAAAACGGCTAATTGTGTTTGGGCTTTTATTTGTTAAACTTACCAAACGAAACGAATCTTTATCATGAACCTTACACTTCATTTCATGCCTCAAATATTCCTCAACAACTACTCGTATCTTTTCCTCTGAATCATTCCATTCCACTCGTTGCCCTTGATAATTACTTTCTTCCTCTAACCACTTGAAAAAGGGAAGTAAACATTTCAAATAAGAAGTTGCAGAACTCTTATCGATTCTCCCTACACAATCAAAGTAATAATCCGACAAGGGAAGGAACGGTTGGTTATCTCTAAATACCAATAATTCATATTTGCTTTCAATATGTTTTGGACAATACTCATACCAATACAATTACTAACACCTCCAAAAAAAAGAACGCCTGTTCTATATTAACTTTTTTTCTTGCAATTATAAATGTTAACCCTTTTATTAAATCCTAGTAGAAATGTTAAGCAAAATAAAAATGTACACTACTAAAATTGAATTTAGTAATGTACATTTTTATAACATATTTATATAATGTGCAACATTAAAACAAGTTATGATGTAAGAAATCATCATAACTTGTTTTTAATATTACAGAGTAGAGAAATCGCTTTTTATGAAGATGCAAGAGATTGTTACCAAAGCTTATAGCCTTTAGAGCCAGGAGGGGAATTAGAAATAATATCGATAATTGGAATAGTATAGGCAAATAAAATTAATGCTACTAAAATAACAAGCCATACTTTAAAGTTCTCTAAGATAGCTGGAGTAGTACCACCGTTTTCATGTACTTCACCAACTGGGAATTCCTCTTCGCCTTTTGGTGCAAACCATGCTAATTTCACCACAATATAAAGGATGATTAAGATAGCGATGAATAGTATCGTACCACCAACAGCTTGAGCGATTTGATAAGGAATCCAATCATAAGCTTGTTGAGCACCGCCATACTCAGAGTAATCAGATCGACGAGGTGCACCGATCAGACCAGCGATATGCATAGCGGAAGACATAATTGTCATACCAGTAGCCCATAAAATAGCTGCAAAATTACCAAGATTGTTCAAAGATTTAGTCAATGTACGACCTGTTAAATATGGAATTAACCAAAATGCCGCACCAAAATAAGTTAAAACGGCTGTTGTTGCAATCGTTAAATGGAAGTGCCCTGTAACCCAAATAGTATTATGGATTAATTGGTTCATTTGGTAAGAAGCATTAATGATACCGCCTGCGCCACCAGGAATAAATGCTAACATACCGATAAATGGCACGAAGAAACGAGCATCTTTCCATGGTAATTTTTTAAACCAACCGTAAAGCCCTTTCCCACCTAATTCACGACCACGTAATTCGAACATTGCAAACATCGAGAAGGCTGTCATTAAGGATGGTACGATTACCGCAAATGTTAAAACAACTTGTATGAATTTCCATGTGCCATCAATACCTGGCTCTGTTAATTGGTGATGGATCCCAACTGGTACAGAAAAAATTAAAAACAGCATAAATGACAGTCTTGCTAAAGAATCAGAGAAAATTTTCCCTCCAATAACTTTCGGAATAACGACATACCAAACCATGTATGCTGGTAATAACCAGAAGTATACGAGAGCATGACCGAAATACCAGAACAATGTACGGGATAGTGCTACATCAACACGTTCGATAAAGCCTAAGGACCATGGAAGTAACTGGAATAGAACAGAAACAGCTACACCTAGAGTTGCTACGAACCACATTAAATTATTGACAACAACCATAAATGATAATAATGGGCTTCGTTGTCCGCTACCTTTGTTTTCTTTACGCCACTGTGCATAACGTAAAACTTGACCTGCGCCGCCAACCCAAGAACCAACAACGACTAATGTAAGGCCTAAATAGAATATCCAGTGAGCTTTCAGTGGAGCATAGAACGTATATAAAACAGATGCTTCGTTCAGTAGAACCATTACTGCAGCTGCTGCTGTACCGATAGTCATTAACCAGAAGCCGATCCAGCCAAGGCGACGTTGACCATCTGAAAAAGTCCCTGACGTACGGCTAACACTAGCAATTTGGAAACCAAAAATAAAGAATGTTGTTAAAATAAGACCGAGTAAAACACCATGTACGGTTAAAACTTGATAGTAACCAATGCCTGCTGGTAATGTAAATTGACCAGAACGAACGAAAACTTGTAATAAACCTGCAAGACCCCCTAATAACAATGCGATGAATGCCACGTAAATATGTGCCATCGCTAGCTTCGCATCACGACGATCCACTTTCGTCAAATTATTATTTAGACTCATTTGGCTTCACCACCTTTAGCATAGAGTGCATCATCGTATGTCCTGTACCACAGTATTCATTACATACGATTAAAAACTCTCCTTCTTTATTTACTGTAGTTACATATTCAGAAATGTAACCTGGTTCAAGCATCATATTAATATTTGTACCTGCAACTTCAAAACCGTGCATTACATCTGCACTCGTTGCAATAAATTTCACTTTAGCTCCAAGTGGCACTTCAATTTCTGGAGGATTGTAGTTAAATGCTGAAGCTAAAACAACTACTTCGTAATCCCAATCTTTACCTTCTACTTTATGTACACCCGGGTTATCGAAGGGTGCAAATTCTTTTACTTTCTCATAATCTAGTGTTTTTTTACCATTGTTCGGATGTGAGCCTTGATGGAATGCACCGATGCCTAGAATGATAAGGAATGCTACTAAAGTAGCGACTCCGAACACAAGCCAATACTTCTCATACTTATGTAAGTGCATATGTCTCTGTCCTTTCTTAGTAGAATCAATTATGCCTCGGCATAATTGCGTGTCATCCGCCGGAGGCTTTAATTTCTTTCAGTGGAAACCCGCTGAAAGGAAGTTAAAAACGATTGATGAACAAATCGAAGCAGTACACCCAAAGCAAGATAATGATGATTCCTACTCCAAATACCGCATAGAGTGAACCTTTTAAATTTTCATCTGACTTTTTTTTATTTGCCATTTTTGCTCCTCCTACGCTTTTATTGTGTCTTTCTTATTGCCATGATATATAAATAAATTTCTTTTTGATGTGAAAAAAATCACACATCTTGGCGAAAAATGTGAAAAAAATGTGAAAAATTGAGGAGGGAATAAAAAATAGCTACCTCAATAGTCATTGAGATAGCCACTTATTGGTTAGAATTAGAGGAATTATTATTAAAAACTCTTATTTTTCGAAAAATTTTACTAATTGAAATTTGTACTTGAGCCTAATGGAGCATCCATTGTTAATTATAGAGAATGATAAAGCATGGTCATAAATGTTTAATGTATTGGCATAGGATATATCATTTGGAACAGTTCGATATTCTAGTACTCTATTCTCCTTCAATTGTTAAAAGAACTGTCAGCGGACCAACGTTTGGAATTGTAACAGGGAGTACAAATGCCTTTTCAAAGCCGTATAACTTTGTGTTGCCAACCATCACTGTTGGCGGTGTGATATCAATTTCTAAGCTTTCTTGTCCTACAGTAGTGCATAAATTTCCTGCAATCATATTTCCGAATTCCCCTGTAAAGGATTCCAACATTTCTCCTTCAAGAGGCATACCAAACATTGTATTGCCGATGCCACTAAAAATTTCAGGAGAGGAATCAATGATTACACGGCCCTTTAAATCTCCTATTAAACCAATTAAAACACCCATTTGCTGTTGTTGAAATGGTTCAGAAATAATACTAGGTGTTTTCACCTCTATATCCATAGGTAGGATCGATTTTAAAGCGTGAATTGTCCCGTTTAAAATAGTTTGAAAGTACTTCGAATTACTCATCATTACCGCATCCTTTTTCCGACTTTTCTACATCTTACCATGTTAAATGGGTAAGATGAAAGTATGTCTTGACGAATTAATGGGAAATTTATATTATATTAATGAGAATGATTTTCAAAATCAATAAATGGACGTTAAAGTCTTTTCGAATAAAAATTTTTATATAAAAAGGAGCGGTCAGCGATGACATTTGTATTTATTGGAGCGGCAGTGGTTATCTATATTGGAGTGGGAACACACGTCATGAAACAGACGACTGCACATTTAAAATAATAGAATTTCAATTTTTTATACAGATAGAGCATGGTCCGAGTAATTTTGAGACCATGCTTTTTTTGAATAATATTTATCTTTAATCCTTTCAATGTAATAAAAAGAAAAGGATTATTTGTTTTTTTCTGAAATATATTGTAAATGAGAATAGTATTTTTGTAGAATTAAACAAAACCGTATATCAATACAAATAGGGTAAGTGATTCATTCGTTTAATCAGTAATCATTAAGGTTACAGTATCAGCTACCAGTAAATAAAAATGGATGGACGATACAGCGACGTCCTAGAGAAATTAGGTGAAGACAATGACAAAAATATTATTAACAGGATTTGTACCATTTCTTGAGTATAAAATTAATCCTACAATGCAAATTGTAGAAAATTTACATGGAGAAGTGATGGATGGCTATGAAATTGTAGGACGCATTCTGTCTGTGGATTTTCAGCAATCTGCTCAGCAACTGAAACAATATATTGCCGAGATACAACCACAAATCATTATTTCCTTAGGATTAGCTGGAGGACGTTTTAAAATAACGCCAGAGCGAATTGCGATTAATATTAAAGATGGTGAAGCGGATAACAATGGTTATACACCAGCAGATGAAAGCATTTATGATGGTGGTGAAGACGCGTATATAACGAATTTACCTATTAGAAATATGGTGAATAGATTAGGCAAAGAAGGGTATCCAGCAGAAATATCAAATACCGCGGGTACTTATTTATGCAACAATATTATGTATGAGGGGCTAGTTTACGCAAAGCAACATAAAGGGGTCCGCGCTGGATTTATTCATATTCCTGCATCATTTGATTTGGCGATTCAGCATGGGAAAATACCGGGATGGAATATTCAAGATTTAATAACTTCTATTAGGCTTTGTATCGAGGAGACAATTCGTACAACGAATGTTTGATTTTCCTCATACGATGTGAATTAGCCAACACACAAATCGTTTTGTATTTATGGATGCCCTAAAATATTTTAAGGCATCCATTTTTTTATTTATGAAACAAAGTATCTTTGATTTACTTAAGGCGATTAAAGTGTAGTCACTAATTCAACAGCCTCAACAATAATTGGTGTTCCTGCTGGTAAAGTGCCTGTAACAGTATGGAATGTTAATTCTGTTGCAGAAACTGAGTAAGAACCACCTTCCTGAAGCACCCCATTTATATATAAATTATGGTACCCATTTGTTACGATTGGGAAAGTAGTTGCAGCAGAACCGCTATCATTTAAAAAGGTAGTAGAGGCAACCGTTGTACCATCAGAGATCGTTAAGGGTGCAGCTAAAACATTGAAAAATCTAGCCGAAGTACCTGTAACATTGACATGAATATTAATAATAGAAAGTGCCACTTATTTTCACCCCCTTTCAGGTATGTTACTTACATTGTAGAAAATCCTAATGATTCTATGATGATTGGAGTACCTTTATAAATTGTTGAATTATCAGGACTTAAAGTTAAGGAGGTTGGAGTTATAGTGTAAATTCCACCTTCCTGCATTACGGCATTGATGTAAAGATTAACGTAGCCATTCGGATTAAAAATCTTAAATTCAATTGCTGTGTTCCCATCATCACCCCAAAATTGACTAGCAAATAGAGTCGCCCCATTCGTTAAATTAATATCTGATGTAGCAATATAGAAATATCTATTTACTGTTGGAATGATATTCCCATTAGGTTCAATGACTGGAGGAGGGTCTACCGGAGGAAGAGTACTAGCTTTTATACGAGGCCAAATAAACCGATCTTCACACCCACATTTTTGCTCGAGTTTTTGGTGATTCCTAAAGTTCACCATTTTTTTATCACCCCATTTAATTATTTTTTCCCCAAGTTCACTTTGTAATTTTCACTATTATTAGTACTGCAATCACACATTAAACTTTTTTAAAACTTAATTTGCCTTAACTTAAAATATGAAGAAAATTATAAATTGCTTAGTTGTGCAACCATTTTGAAATAGAAATTAGTAGTTTTTTTAAAAATATTGGCCCATCACTACAAATTGAGAATGACATTTTGTTAAAACGTATGAAATCAACCCCACGTTTTGATAGTGAGCCTGGATAAAGCATTTTTTTGGTTAAACAGGGCGATATGGATGAATATGGCGTCTGAAACCTTTATATATATGCTTTTCAAAGTAAATTAGTGTTATACTTTGTTTGTCGAATAAGGTAGAATACTATTTATGACTATCTTCATTCAGAAAAACTACCACCTCTAAAGTGGTAAGATGAATCAGGATATAGTTCCTTTCTAAACAGTACTGAATGAAGATTAAGCCTCCGGCGGATGTCACGGATTTTTAAAGGAGTGAATTGTGCTCGCACAATTCAAAATCCGGACGCATTGTTTATCTGTGCGACAGCGGCAATTACGCCAAGGCGAAATTGATTAATATAAATAAAGGGGTTACTGGTTTTATGAATGATTTTGAACAACAGTTGGAGGCGCTATTAAAGCAAGCGTCGTTACAATACATAATTTATCAGCATAATGGTGATACAGAGCGTATGGATAAGACATCACTTTTTGCACGTAAAATACAGCAAAAAGAATATGTTATCGGCTTTGCTGGTCATTTCTCTGCTGGTAAGTCGAGTATGATTAACGCGCTATCAGGTGAAGATTTACTTGCGTCAAGTCCTATTCCAACGAGTGCCAATATCGTCAAAGTCCATAAATCAGATGAAGACTTTGCGATTGTCTATATGCACAATGAAAAACCTGTAAAATTTGAAGCAGGTTATGATTTTAAAACAGTGAAAGAGCTTAGTAAAAATGGGGATCTAGTGTCTCAAATTGAAATTGGTCATAGTACATCGACATTACCATTAGGCGTCACAGTTATGGATACGCCAGGTGTCGACTCAACAGATGATGCACACCGTATGTCAACAGAGTCAGCCCTTCATATTGCTGATATCGTATTTTATACAATGGACTACAATCACGTGCAATCAGAATTGAATTTTCAATTTACAAAGCAATTAATGAAGTACAATCCAAACGTTTATTTAATTGTAAACATGATTGATAAGCATAATGAAAATGAATTAAGCTTTGAGGAATTTAAGGCAACAGTTCACAATTCCTTTGCGGCTTGGGGTGTAGTACCAAAAGGTGTATTTTTCACTTCATTAAGAGAGCCTGAGCACCCTTATAACGATTTTAAAGCTGTTAAGAAAATTGTTATGGATAGTATGAATGATTGGCAGGATCAACTTGTAAAGACAGCATCAAATACGCTGCGTTTATTACAAAGTGAGCACGACACTTATTTAACAGAAGAAAGAGAAGATCGTTTAGACATCGATGAAGATGTATTAAGTGCCGATGACTGGGCAAACCATAAAGATATTTTAGAGCAATACAATAAGCTAAATCGTCAAGTTGAATTGTTCTCGATTGAAGCATGGAATGAAACGTTCGAGGACCAACGTAAAGAACTTCTTGCGAATGCTGCCATTATGCCAGCTGATTTACGCGATAAATTACGTCTGTATTTAGAGAGTCAGCAGGATGGTTTCAAGGTAGGGGGCTTATTTACTGCTAAGAAAAAAACAGAGGAAGAGCGTAACCGCCGTAAAGAGGATGCCTATAGTGCCTATCAAAATGTTGTGCATGCACAGATTACTGGACATTTAAAAGGGCTAATGAAAAAGGTGTTAAAGGATGTTAGTGCATTAAATGAAGAACGTGCTACCGCTATTGATGCCTACGCCTTTGAATTACCATTCTCTCTTATTGAGCAGCAGGTACAAGCTGGTGCCATATTAACTGGAGATGCCGTATTAAACTTCGCTAACCGTGTAGCAGAGGCAACAAAACGCTACTTCATCCAGGAAACAGATAATTGGAAGGATGCACAAGCAACAACTTTAGAAGCAGTGGCTACTGAAACAGCTGCTCCATCTAAATTAAAAATGGCTGGGATGCAAGCGAAAGTTGATGCTATTCAGGCAGTGCTTGAAATCGAGGGCTATCAGCAATATAGTGCAAGTATTATGCACCAGGCAAGCAATGAAATACGTCAGCTAGCAAATCAACAGCTTACAAATTGGGATCAAGCCTTTAAGCGAGATTTAGCAGATATTCGATTGTTTGATGAATCGATGTTAAAGCCAAAAGAAGAAGCATTACAACAGGAAGAGGCACAGCAAGCAGTTAGCGCAACTAGCCTTCCTATTGAAGGTGTAGTGAAGCGTGCACTTCATACGGCAAACTCGGTAAAAGATGTACAAGGCTTTGCGGAAGTAGCAACTTACTTAGAAAATAAAGTAGAACGATTACAGAAAAAAGATTTCACAATCGCGCTTTTCGGTGCATTTAGTGCAGGGAAATCTTCGTTCTCTAATGCGTTAATGGGTGCTAAAGTTTTACCTGTATCACCAAACCCTACAACAGCGGCTATTAATAAAATTCGTCCTGTGACACCAGAGCATCCGCATGAAACAGCAGATGTACTATTAAAAACAGCTGACCAAATGCTAGAGGATATTCAAGCTTCATATGCAGCAGTTGGATTATCAGTTTCTTCTTTAGAAGAGGCATTTAATCGTGCAGATGAAGGACTTGCGGTACAGCTATCGGACGAACGCCTAAATGTGCATAAATCATTTATTCGTGCATATAAAGAAGGGTTCCCAACATTTAAGTCTGAGCTTGGAAAAGTATTACGTGTTAACCGTGAAGAGTTCGAAAAATTTGTTGCGCAAGAAAATAAATCATGCTTTGTCGATAATATTGATTTCTATTATGATAGTCCGTTAACACGCATGGGTGTGACACTTGTTGACACACCAGGAGCAGATTCTATTAATGCGCGTCATACAGGTGTTGCGTTTGAATATATTCGTAATGCTGATGCAATCTTGTTTATTACTTATTATAATCATGCTTTTGCTAAAGCTGACCGTGAGTTTTTAATTCAGCTAGGGCGTGTGAAGGATGCCTTCGAACTTGATAAAATGTTCTTTATCGTCAATGCGATTGATTTAGCGACAACAGAAGAAGAGCAGGAAGATGTAAAAGGTTATGTGCGTTCAGAGCTACAACGCTTTGGCATTCGCTTCCCTCGACTTTACGGTGTGTCGAGCTTATTGGCATTAAAGGAAAAAGTAGAGGGTGCTGATTTAACATCAGGTATGCCACCTTTCGAAGATGCCTTCCACACATTCTTAAATGATGAATTAAGTGCATTGGCTGTTCAGGCACTTGCAGAGGAAGTCGATAAAACGGAACAACGTTTAGGTGACTTAATAGCGCAGACAGAAGAGAACTTAAAGCGTAAGGATGAGCGTTTAGAGGAATTAACAACTCTTGAACAGCATATAACATCGAAGTTTAATACGCTTAATACAAGCATGTTAGAAAGTGAAACGAAGCAAGAGCTTGATGAATTATTGTATTATGTTCTTCAGCGTGTGTATTATCGTTACCCAGAGTTCTTTAAGGAAGGCTACAATCCTTCAACATTTTCAGCAATGCCAGCTCAGCAAGCATTAGAGCATGCTTTAAAAGAAGTAATGCAAAGTTTACGTTTTGACTTTACACAAGAAATGCGTGTAACAAACTTCCGTTTATCACAGTTTATTAGTAAGAAGATGCAATTACGCTTTAAAGATGAAGTACGTGAGCTGAAAGAATTAAACCGTAGCTTCTCATTCTTAGCGTTTGAATCTTCTGAGCCAGATTTACTTGATTTTGAAGGACCATTTACAGATATTGTGAAATATTCAGGTGTTAAATCACACTTCCGCAATCAAAAGGCATTCTTTGAGAAGAATGAAAAAGTGAAGCTAAGTGAGGCGCTTGAAGTATTAACAAAACCAGATGCGCAAAACTATTTAGATTCACAGAAAGTATCCCTCATGACATGGGCTATTACCTATATTGCTGAGGAAGCAGAGAAATTACGTCTGCATATTTACCATCAGGCACTTGAACAAATTGCAACAGAAAGACTTGCACTTCAGGAAGAAAGTCGTTTAGCTTCTTGGAAAGCTATTTACGAACAATTACAATACGCATGAGGTGATTCATTTGGGAAAAGTATTCAAATCAGTTGAGGAAATTCAGTTAGATGGAGTCCGTTTCTTAGATGCCCGCTTTGATTTACAAAACAAAGAGGCGGGGAATAAAATATTTGAAGAGGGACACGCACCAGGAGCGATTTATATCGATCTAGAGCAGGATCTATCAGATATGGGGTCTAGCGATGGCCGCCATCCTATGCCAAGTAAGGAAAAGCTATCGGCAGTATTTCAAGGATTAGGATTAAATTATGAAGATCAAATTGTCGTTTACGATCAAGGGGCAGCGCCATTTGCACCACGTGCTTGGTGGATGCTGACATATGCAGGCTTTCCAAATGTAGTGATTGTGAATGGTGGTGCACCTGCGCTCGAGGAAAAAATATCTTTCACAAAAGACATTATAAAATATCCACCGACTACGATTGAATTTGTTTGGCGAGATGAGCTATATGCTCCACGTGAAGCAGTTAAAGCTATTGTAGATGGAGAAGTCAATGCGACGTTGCTAGATGCACGTGCCGCAGCTCGCTACCGTGGTGACGTGGAGCCTCTTGATATGGTAGCTGGGCATATTCCAACAGCAAAAAACTTTGACTGGGAACAATTAAAGTCAGATGGTCGTCTACAAGCCAATGATGAGTTACGCAGCAAGGTTGCACAAGACGAGCACGTTGTTGTATATTGTGGCAGCGGTGTTACAGCATCACCATTGTATGCAGTACTAGCAGATGAAGGTTATGAAAATATTCAACTGTATGTAGGCAGCTTTAGTGACTGGATTACACAATATGATGTAGAAAAAGGAACAAATGAATAAATGATTGAGGAAGAAACGCTCACTTTGGTGGGCGTTTTTTTCTTGGAGTGAGGGCAAGAGAAGGTTTAATTGCTTTAAATGTAAGCAGACTCAAACATTTCAGAGAGAGCTTGTTTGAATAACAAATCCTAAATTCGAAATTAGAGAAAAAATATAGGGAAAATTTGAGAGGAAATGCAATTTTTATCGTTATAGTAGTAGGGAGGTGAAACAAATGGAGATGGATGAAGTAATCACACGAGTAAAGAACGGTGAAAGTCATCATTTTGCACATATTGTAAAACATTATGAGCAGAAAGTTTTTATCACTGTCATAAGAATAGTAAAAAATCAGTCGGTAGCTGAAGATATCGTACAAGATATTTTTATAAAAGTATTTTATAGCTTACATAAGTATAAAAAAACGGGCTCATTTAATGCGTGGCTATACCGAATTGTAGTCAATAATTGTTTCGATTATTTACGGGTTCATAAGTTACAAACGATACGAATCGACAGTGATGTAATGGATAATCGTTTTCCTGAAAAAATATTGTTGTTACATGAAAGAAATGAGCAGTTAGAAAAGCTTCTTCAACAGTTGGATGAAACAGAGTACATGGTATTGTTACTGAAATATGTAAATGAGCTAAGCTACGATGAAATAAGCGAAGTGCTTCAAATTTCTTTAAATGATGTTCGAAATAAGTTACACCGAAGTAAAAGAAAGCTTAGGTCAATCACAATGACAAAAGGAGGTTATTTTTATGAAATGTGATTCGAATTTGCTGGAAGATTATGTAGAAGGTTTTTTAGATGAGATTGAACAAAAGAAAATGGAAGCTCATTTGCAATTCTGTGAAAATTGTCAACGTGAATATGAGCAATTAGTAAATGAACAAAAAACATTATTTGCACAGCTCAATAAGCCAATGATGACACATAGCCAAGGTGATGCTATTATGCAACGTATTCAAACGAATACAAAGCGTAAAAAATCTTGGTATTCTTTAAAAATTACTGTAATCAGTGCAGCTATTATTATGCTAAGTTTTGCGTTTTATTATTGGAATCGTCCACCGATTGAAGTGGCACAGCCGATTGATGAGCCAACACATTTAGTAGAAACGAATAGTAGCGAGCAGGAAGAACATTTAGATGGTGAACAAGTCTTAAATTATAATGAGCCATTCTTGGATGTTTCTATTGATAAAGTTGTCGGAAATGGGGAAAACATTGATATTCAATATCGAGTTAAATTTAAAGAACAATACCAGCGAGATCAAGATAATATATATAAACATCATTTAAATAAATACCAATATATAGAAGTGGCGAACATGCCGAAATTTGACAATGCACAAGATGACTTTTTCGGTAAAGTAACAACAGACGTCCGATTTGAAATCCGAGATGAAGCAGGAAAATTAATTTTAACTACTAGACGTGATGGACGTACTGGCGAACAACCAATGATTACAGACTTTTCAGGTCCTAGTGGTTTCGACACAGATGTATTGGGCGAAATGGTATACACGATATCCGTCCCAAAGTATACTAACCCAGCAACGTTTGAAGTGTTTCAAATGGAAGCATCTGCGTTCGATTTATTTGAGACGGAAGTGAATACAAAACAATTACAGCCATTCAAATTGAATAACGTAACATATACAATTGATTCATTAGAAATCAAACAAGGTACATTACATTTACAAATTTCTACGGAAGGTGATCAAAAAGTTCGTGCAGCTGGTTGGGAGATGGTCATTAACGATCGTTTAATTATTTCTAACCGGACAAATGTAAATTATTCTGAGCGAACAAATAATCGTACCGTTTACAAATTACAGTTTGAGAATTTCGAACAAATCCCAGCTAATTTAAAATTAGTGCCGTCTACTGTAAGGATTAAAAAACAAATTGATCCAATTGTTTTGGATTTACACTAACAAAAAAGCCCTCGAGTGTTTAAACGACAGTCTAGTAATTTGATAAGATTTTAAAAATGTAATTGTGATTGTACTTATATCTAGCTAAGAATATGTGTATAAAACCATGCATTTTTTGAATTCGGGCTTCCCTTTAAAATTATAATCTCTCTATTAATAAAAGGGGCTGTTTTGATAGTAATCGTCAACTTACGATTCCTTTTCCATTTGCGTAGCATTTATTCATAAAATGACTGATTATTCATTTTATGCTACACTCTTTTTACAAAGGGGGGGGAAAGGATGTTTGAACGAGAGAAAAGTATAGAGATTCAACAAAATCGTGATGTGAAATGCGCTCACGGTAAAGTGACAGTTCAGGGGATAGGAATGAGTGTTTATAGCTTTTTTGTAGATGGCTTACTAATTGATACAGGCTCATATTCACTTTCACAGGAGTTCCAATCCTTTTTTAACGAAATACCGATTGAACAATTGGCGCTCACTCATTCGCATGAGGATCACTCAGGAAATGCAGCATGGATTCAGCAACATAAGGGTGTACCTATCTATGTTCACCGTGATTCGGTAAGTCTTTGTGCAAAGGATGGAGAGTATCCATTTTATCGACAGGCATTATGGGGGGAGCGACCAGCGTTTATTGCCCAACCAATAAGCAATACATTGCAAACGAAATCAGCTACATTGGACGTTATCGAAACACCAGGGCATACGACAGATCATGTATCATTTTACAATCGAGAAACTGGTGCTATGTTTACAGGAGATTTGTATATACAGACGAAAACTAAGGTTGTCCTTGATGAAGAAAATATCGTACATACCTTGGCGTCTTTGAAGAAAATATTAAACTATGATTTCGAAGAAGTTTATTGCTGTCATGCAGGCTTTATAGCGGATGGTCGAACGAAAATACAAGAAAAAATTGCTTATTTAGAAGATATGGAGAGTAATATAAGGCAGTTGTTTCTTAAAGGTTATTTAGTTGATGAAATTACAAAAGCTATCTTTTCTCGTGATTATCCGATTACAAAAGTATCAGGAGAACAGTGGTCTTCCAAACATATTATCACTGCTTTTATAAATCAATTTACGCATGAGTCCTTAAAATAAGGGCTCTTTTTTTGCTAATCGAGGGATTCAGTAAGGAAAAAAAGAATACTTGAGGATGCATAATAAAAAACTTTGTGAAAAAATGTGAAGAAAATGTGACGGAACCAGATGGAACAATGGATACGCTTACATTAGTTTGTGAAAAATTTCTCATTTACACAAGAAAAATACTATGTGAAAAGTTGAACAGGCTTAATGGCGGTATTTGTACATTTTTAATAAAGCTAATCGATGCGAATATTATATTATAATAATTGATTGTGAAGTTAAGAACAAAGCATAAAATTAGCGGAGATGAGAATAGATAGCGCTATTTAGATGAAAAACTAAAATTGACAGAAAATTCGTTGACTTTACTTTCACAAAGTATTATGATTCTGAAATATATAATAATTTGAAAAGAAAAGGATGGGATTGAATGGACATTATGAAAAAGGCTTTAGAAATGCACGAGTATTATAGCGGGAAATTAGAGGTGATTTCTAAGGTGCCTGTGCAAGATTCATATGATTTAAGTCTTGCGTATTCGCCAGGGGTAGCTGCGCCTTGTGTAGAGATTGAGAGAAATCCATCACTTGTTTACGACTATACAATGAAAGGTAACATGGTGGCAGTTGTTTCAGATGGAACGGCGGTATTAGGGTTAGGGGATATTGGTCCGAAGGCAGCATTACCAGTAATGGAGGGGAAGGCTATTTTATTAAAGCGTTTTGCCAATGTTGATGCTTTTCCTATTTGTTTAGATACGAAGAATACGGATGAAATCGTCAGCATTGTGAAGGCGCTTGCTCCTACTTTTGGTGCTGTAAATTTAGAAGATATTTCAGCCCCAAGATGCTTTGAAATTGAAGATCGTCTGCGCCAAGAATGTGATATTCCCGTATTCCATGATGATCAGCATGGAACGGCGATTGTAGTAGGTGCAGGGATGATTAATGCCAATCGTATTGTGAAGAAAGATGTGGCAACGATGAAGGTCGTAATTAATGGTGCAGGAGCAGCGGGTATTGCTATTTTACGTATTCTTGTGCAAATGGGCTATAAAAATATTTATATGTGCGATACAAAAGGCCTCATTTATGAAGGTCGCGCTGAAGGTATGAATCCAATTAAAGAAACAGTGGCACATTTAACAAATCCTGGAAAAATACATGGGACATTGGAAGATGCCATTAAAGGTGCTGATGTCTTTATCGGCGTATCGGTTGCTAATTTATTAACAGAAGCACATATTGCTTCAATGAATGATGATCCAGTCGTGTTTGCACTAGCAAATCCAAATCCTGAAATTACGTATGAAAATGCTAAAGCATGGGGTGTACGTATTATGGGAACAGGACGCTCCGATTATCCAAATCAAATTAACAATGTGCTTGCTTTCCCTGGTATTTTCCGTGGGGCATTGGATGTTCGAGCAACAGATATTAATGAGGCTATGAAAATAGCTGCAGTGGAAGCGATAGCCGCTCTTGTAAGTGATGAGGAATTAACGGAGGAATATATTGTACCTAAATCATTAGATGAGCGGGTTGTTGAAATTGTTTCCCAAGCTGTAAGTGGAGCAGCTGTTGAGTCTGGTGTGTCGGAGCTATTCCAACAAAATACAGTGCTTTCAGTTTAATGTGAAAAAATCTCCCACTCTCATAGAGAGAGGGGAGATTTTTTACATTGTTCCGGCTAAAATGCCGATAACTGCAAAGAGAACAATCACCAGAATAATGAGGGCAATGAGAATAATGCATGGAATATAGAGTGTAAAGAACGCTCTCCAATTGGTTATTTGGTGTGCTTCTGCAACAATTCCTACTGTAATAATGAGGTTCCAAATTGCAACCACAATCGATAATAAAATTGCAATCCAAAAAACCCAAGGGTAAGGCCCGGCGAAGTTAGGATCCATTAAAGATTCAGGTGATGTAAATAACCAAATTAAATAAAAAGGAATAAGGACTATAGATGGAATAGCCGTTAAACTTAGCCCTTTGAATAAGTGTGAGTACGTACCTGTTCCTTTAAAAAGTTTACCGAATAGCCAAGCGATGAGTGCAACAAAAGCTGTACCGATTATTCCTGAAATCGGTGATGCAATAACACAAAATAGTAAGATAAGCCAAGGAGAAAAGTCTATCACGGATATCTTATCAATAAGGTCTGAAAGTGTAACACCAATATAACCAATTGACAAAAGAAGAAGAGCAAAACCTATTGATTTTTCTTCTATCATGTAACGGGTTGTTTGCTTTGGATGCAACCAAATAGACAAAAATGGATTAATCTTTAGCCTTTCTTGTGATGTTTCATTAAAGTCATCCATTAAATTACCTCCAAAATAATAGTATAAATGCATTATGCGTATAATTAGTATACGAGTGAACGAATGAAAAGTTTCGAAGAAACATCTTACCAACAAAAAGAGCCGCAAGAAAGCGACTCTTTTTGATTACTCGTATTTAGTCAGGCATAGCATTTTAATAGAATGGTTTTTTATTCAGCTAACATAATTTTTTCAAGTTCTAATGGTTCTATGTATTGTTCGCCTTTGTAAGCACGCATATTACCACCTGAAATTTCATCGATTAATAAAATTTCATTTGTTTTAGCATCGCGGCCAAACTCAAGTTTAATATCGTAAAGTGTTAACCCTTTTTTGTCAAGCTTTGTAGCAATAAATTTAGCGATTTCAATTGTACGTTGCTTTAAAATTGCGTATTCTTCGTGTGTTAACAGGTTTAACATGGCTAAAGCATCTTCAGAAATGGGAGGATCTAGTCGATCATCATCTTTGATAGTAACTTCTACAAAAGAATCTAAGTCTTGTCCTTCTTTTACGTATGCACCATAGCGACGTAGGAAAGAGCCTACTGCCTTGAAGCGGCAAATGACCTCTAAACCTTTACCGAAAACAGTTGCAGGCTTTACTGTCATTGTTGCATCGTTGAAGTTTGCATCAACATAGTGAGTAGGAACACCTTGTTCGTTTAGTTTTGAGTAGAAATAAGAAGTTAAGCGAAGTCCAGCTAAACCAGCACCGTCGATTGTTAATCCAACAGTATTAGCACCTGGGTCGAATACGCCGTTCTCTCCAGTTACATCATCTTTAAATTTTAATAAGTAATGACCATCTTCTAATTGAAACACATTTTTCGTTTTACCTGTATACAATAATTCCACAAAAAACCCTCCAATATTTCGTAGTACTTCATTATTATAACACGAATGTTTTGAAAGTTTAATAGTAAAAATGTTCGTTTTAAACGATATTTTTCGTGTTTTTCAACTTCTTATCTAATGAAAAATAAGGTGATAACGAATGTTTGTTATCACCTTAAGTGGATTGAAAGGATTCTGAAATTATTATTAATAAACGCCTTCAGCTAGCATACCATCAGCAACTTTTATGAAGCCAGCGATGTTCGCGCCAACTACAAGGTTCCCAGGGTAACCATATTTTTCGGCAGCTGCTTTACTGTCCGCATAAATATTTTTCATAATTTCATGTAATTTAGCATCTACTTTTTCAAATGACCAGAAAACACGACTTGAATCTTGCGCCATTTCAAGAGCAGATACAGCAACACCTCCGGCATTAGCA
Organism: Lysinibacillus sp. RC46; assembly: GCF_041262385.1. Taxonomy (NCBI): domain Bacteria; kingdom Bacillati; phylum Bacillota; class Bacilli; order Caryophanales; family Bacillaceae; genus Lysinibacillus; species Lysinibacillus sp. RC46. The sequence goes on from NZ_JBGCCF010000007.1 coordinate 19,690, forward strand.
GCTTTAGCAGGACCAAATAATACGCCAGCATTTAAGAATTCGTTAATTGCTTCAAGATCTGATGGCATGTTTGCACCTTCACCAATAGCTTTCACGCCGTTAGAGATTAAAATACGAGCTGAATCGCCATTAATTTCATTTTGTGTAGCACATGGAAGCGCGATGTCACAAGGGATCGTCCAGATACCAGTGCAGCCTTCTGTAAATGTAGCATTTGGACGATAGTTTAAGTAAGTGGAGATACGATCGCCTTTTACTTCTTTAATTTCTTTAATTGCATCAAGATCTAAACCTTCTGGGTCGTAAACATAGCCTGAAGAGTCAGAGCAAGCAATAACTTTTGCGCCATAAGCTTGTGCTTTTTCAATAGCATATGTTGAAACGTTACCAGAACCAGAAACTACAACTGTTGTACCTTCGAATGAATCGTTGACATCTTTTAGCATTTCATTTACAAAATATACAGTACCATAACCAGTTGCCTCTTTGCGGGCTAAAGAACCACCGTAGCCAGGAGTTTTACCAGTTAATACACCAGATTCGCTTGCTTTTGTTAAACGCTTATATTGGCCCCATAAAAAACCTACTTCACGAGCGCCAACACCGATATCACCTGCTGGAACATCGACATCTGGACCAATATGGCTGTATAATTCAGTCATGAATGCTTGACAGAAACGCATGATTTCCGAATCTGATTTACCTTTAGGATCGAAGTTTGAACCACCTTTACCACCACCGATTGGTTGACCTGTTAAAGCATTTTTAAAGATTTGTTCAAAGCCTAAGAATTTGATAATTGATTCATTTACCGAAGGGTGGAAGCGAAGACCGCCTTTGTATGGCCCCATTACGTTGCTGTATTGCACACGGTAACCACGGTTTACTTGAACTTCATTGTTATCATCTTGCCAAGCTACACGGAAAGAAATGATACGATCTGGCTCAACGATACGAGATAAGATATTGGCTTTAATATATTCAGGGTGTTGTGCAAATACAGGCACTAATGAAATGAAAATTTCTTCAGCTGCTTGTAAGAACTCCGCTTGATAACTATTTTGTTGTTTTAGTTGCTCGAATACGCCATCAACGTATTCTTTTGCTAATTGTTCGTTGCTTACAGTTGTAGTTGTCATAGTAAAAAACCTCCAGTTATTTGATATTTTTATCGTATATCTATTTTTCACACTATTCAATAAAATACTTTTTCCAACAGTCTAAAGTTTGTGAAAAACTGAACAAATAGGGGTGAAAATTTATTATATCGAAATAATGATGAGTTGAGTGATCTATCTAATTATGAGAAAGGAATGATGCTTTATTGTGAAGGTTTTAATTGACGCTGATGCCTGTCCAGTCGTGGATTTAGCACTATCTATATCATCTGAGTTTGAGATTGAAACAATCTTGTTTTGCGATACATCCCACCGTATCGAACGTGATAATGTAATAACAATTATGGTTCCGAAAGGTCCAGATTCGGTTGATTTTACGCTAGTGAATGCGCTTTCAAAACACGATATTGTCATTACACAGGATTACGGTTTAGCAGCTATGGTTTTGGCGAGAGGCGGTTATCCAATCGATCAAAATGGACGAGAGATGTCTAATGAAAATATCGAACGTTTGCTCGACATGCGCCATGTTGGACAAAAAATTAGACGTGCTGGGGGACGTACGAGAGGACCTAAAAAACGAACACAAGAAAACAATATTTCGTTCGAATTGAAATTTCGACAAATTTGTGAACGAGCAATTATAACTCAAAAAATGGAGGAATCTGAAGGTGGAAAATGAGCGTAAACACGAACTATTTAATCAATTTCCGAGACTAAATAAGTTAGCAAATCATAATACTGTACTTTGGGAAAATACAAATCGAGAAAAAAAGGCGCAAACAATTCTTTTTTCAATAGAGGAAGTTGAGGAGGCAGAAGAAACACTTAAACGCTTTTCTTCCTATTTAATTTTAGCATTTCCAGAGCTTTTGGAAAGCAAAGGGCTTATTGAATCATCTTTACTAGATATACCTTTCATGAAGAAAGCTCTTGAAAAGGAATTTGATGTTTTAATACCAGGTCAATTTATCTTAAAGTGCGATCATGCCTTGCCAATTTCCGGCTCTATTAAAGCCCGTGGTGGTATTTTTGAAGTATTAAGGCATGCAGAACGGCTTGCAATCGCTAGTGGCAAGCTAACAAAAGAGGATAGTTATGCCGTGTTGGCAACAGAGGACTTTCAATCGTTCTTTCAGCAATATACAATTGCCGTAGGTTCTACAGGTAATTTAGGATTGAGTATCGGCATTATGGGCAAAAAACTCGGCTTTAATGTCGTTGTACATATGTCGAGTGATGCAAAAGAGTGGAAAAAAGCATTGCTGCGTGAAAAAGGTGCGACAGTTATTGAATATGAAGCAGATTATAGCGTTGCTGTAGAACAAGGTCGTCGAGAGGCTGAACAAGATCCTATGTGTCATTTTATTGATGACGAAAATTCGAAGGACCTATTTGCCGGCTATGCAGTAGCGGCGAAGCGTTTAAAAGCACAGTTTGAAAAGACGAATATTACTGTAGATGCTGCCCATCCATTGTTCGTGTATTTACCATGTGGTGTAGGTGGAGGACCGGGGGGAGTTGCGTACGGGATACGTGAAATTTTTGGAGAACATGCCCACATCTTCTTCGCTGAGCCCGTAGCATCCCCTTGTATGACAATCGGCTTGATGACAGGTTTACATGATGAGATCAGTGTAGAAGATATTGGATTAGACAATAAAACAGAAGCAGATGGTCTAGCAGTCGGGCGTGCTTCTAAATTCGTTGGTAAAGTAATGGAGACGTATATTAGTGGTTGTTATACAGTGAAAGATGAAGAATTATTTACGTCGCTCGGTTTAGCGATGGAATCGGAAGGTCTATTTTTAGAGCCATCTGCGCATGCAGGGATGTTCGGACCAATTCATTTAATGAAAAATGGTCAAAGTTATTTAGAAAAGTATGATTTAGTTGATAAGATGGAGCAAGCTACCCATCTTGTATGGGCAACAGGTGGAAGTATGGTGCCGATGGAAATGCGTGAGGAATACATGGCAAAGGTAGTGCAAGTAGCAAGAACTAATGATTAAGGTAGTTAGTTAATAAGAAAACGCAAGAATGCTATTTGGAATTAACATTCTTGCGTTTATTACTTTTAAAGTTATTTATATAAATAGTCCAACGCTTGATAATCTTGCTGATAGCGTCCACCGTCTGCTACTTCAGCGTGATATAGAGCTTTTAAAGCATAATTTTTTTGCAAATCCATTTCGGACATTAACTCTTTTAGGCGATCATGTAATTCACGGTTTTCTTTCACAAGTTGCTGCATTTGTGGTTTAAAATATTTCATTCTTTCTAACTCCTCAATTTATAACGTGCTTATTAGTATAACACTTTTAGCTATTGAAAATGCACTCATATTCATAATTCTGGCTTTAAAAGATTATTCGGTCGATCATGCCGTGACTTATTATGCCATGATATATATTAATTGGTGTGAAAGCTGTGCGACTCCTGGCCCTCGTGAATGTAATCATAAAACCTCCAAATCATACATAGATTTGGAGGTTTTCCATTAGTTAAAGCTTTACAACTGCAATTGTTTTCGCTGAGCGGTTAAAAATACTTCCTGTGCTGCCCGTACACCTGCACCTGGCTCAAAGTCATATTCAAAGTCTTGAAGTGCAGCTTCCATTAAAGAAACGGCCTGTAAAATATCACTTGGGAAGCAGTAACCCATATGGCCGAATCTGAAAATTTTCCCTTGCAAATGACCGAGTCCTCCAGCGAAATCTAAATGATATTGTTGCTTTAAATGCGACAAGAAGTCACCGAGTGCAATCCCTTTTGGTGCCATAATCGCTGTAATGGTCGGAGAAGCATGCTCATCCGTAGTGAGAAGTTCAATATTAAGGGCATTCATAGCATGACGCACCATGTTTTTCATTAGTTCATGGCGGGCAACTGTATGTTCAAAGCCTCCTTCTTCCTCTATAAGTTTACAAACCTCATGCAGTCCAGAAATAAGTGTCACAGTAGGCGTGTTTGGAGTCATCCCTTTTTCTGCCCAGCTACGATAGCTTAATAAGTTTAAATAATAGGAAGGCGTATTATTTTCTTCAATAACTTTCCAAGCTCTATCACTAACGCTGACAAGAGAAAGTCCTGGAGGTAGCATCATCGCTTTTTGAGATCCAGTAACAAGAATATCGATTCCCCAGGCATCCATTTCTGCAGGAGCTCCACCTAGGCAACTTACACCATCGACAATACATAATGCATCCGTTTCCTCACGTACAACTTGTGCTAATTCAGCAATTGGGTTTAAGATACCAGTGGAAGTTTCATTGTATGTGACAAAAACAGCTTTAATATCTTTCAACGGCTGCAAGAATTCTCGTAACTCCTTAGCTGTGCAAGCTTGCCCCCATTCTTTTTCAAGCTTATGTACATGAAAGCCGTATTTCTCACAAATCGAAATGAAATAGTCTCCGAATGCTCCAACAGTGATGACAACTACATTTTCACCAGCAGAGACAGTGTTAACCGCCGCAGCCTCTAAAGCAGCTGTACCACCTGATGGAAGGAGTAAAATATCCTGCTTTGTCCCAAAAACAGGTTTTACTAATTCAATTGTTTCACGGTAAAGCTCTACAAATTCATTGCTTCGATGACTTATAATATCGCGACTCATCGCAAGCTGAACCTTTTTCGGAATTGGCGTAGGTCCTGGATGTCTTAAAATATTTTCATACACAATCATCAAACCCCTTTGTATTAAAAATTAGAAATTCGAAATTTTCTAACTATAATATAGCATATTTTTTCTGTTATCTAACTTCTTTTTCAAAATTTGATAGATCAAGTGTCGTAAGAGAGTAGAAAATACAACGAATAGTTCTCAATTTTTTAATATGGTAAAATTTTTATATAAGGGGGCTGAGTTATGGAATCGAAAGTAAATTATCCATATATTTATTTTTTATTGGAATCAAATATGGTTTTTGTCTATCGAATTAAAACACATCATTATCTGAACGCATCGGATTTGATAGATAGGAGTGAATGGGAGGCTTATGAATTACAGCATCATGATCAATTTGAAGCATTCAACCATGAAGAAAGTGAAGCAATTGAGGGGTGTGGGTTCTGGCTTGAGCAACATAAATTAAGCGACATAGTAGAAATTATCAATGACTGTATTCAAAAACGTCGTTTTGTGGACCATCGAATAACAACGCAGGCAGTTCATATTGTGAGCTCTGAATCTGCTGCTGGTTCAGTGAGAGTAGCACTACCACCACCTAAACATGTGATTGGATTCCCTGATTGCTTTTCAATTGGACCATTGTGGAAGCTAGAGGAGAAACGAGGTCAAACATTCCGAAATAATTGGTTATTTGAAAATATTAATGATGGACAGGAAGATGTTTATCAAAATAAGTTTATAAATACTTTGCGTGAAATAGAAGATATTTCTAATCATGTTCCAATCTATATTTGGTATGGTAATAATGCCGATGAACAATGTGGGCTTCGTTTTTTCCTCTATTTATTGCGAGATAAATCAAATGAGATTTTTCTCATTAATACAACAGAACATAGTAAGGCTAATTGTGCGACAAGTCATCTTAGTTCACAGCAATTAGCACAGCTTTTTATCAACATAGAAGAAAAAAAGCCATTAACTATCCAGGACCGTCTTATTTTCCAAAATGAATGGGAAACATTATCGCAAACTAACGATATTCTGCGCTTATGGATTAATAATGAAATAAAAGGGGTTCCAGAAAATTATTTTGATCCACTTATTATAGAGAGGATAGAAAGGCTACATAACGAACAAGCAACAAAAGATTTTATAAAGACGGGGACAGTGATTGCGGAACTATTACCTTTAATAGAAGAGCTTCCTAGTGTCTTCTTTTTAGAATGTAGAATAAGATTTTTAGTCTATAGTGGGGTACTTGCATTAAAAGGTATCCCTAAGTCCATGAGACACTATAGTGTAAAATTACGTGAATAACTAGAAAACCTCTTTACACCTTTGAAAAGTGTAAAGAGGTTTTTGTACTTGCATATGTATTATGCAACGAAAGGTTTATTCATTTTTATTAAGCCGTAAATAGCATAGAATAGTCCTAATGTGATGAACGATAAAATCGTATAAAGTACAGCTTTCCCAGTTCCGCCAGTCCAACGATAGAAGAGGCGATATGTGAAGTGGAAAATAAAGCCAAGAAGACCTATTGAAGCAATTATATCCAGAAACAGATACGGAATTAATGAAACAATTGTTAATACAGCGTAAATAATAACATTCTTTATTGCTGCTGAACGAATTGTTGCGTCATCATCACCCTTTGCTGTTAATAAGAAAAGGCTATAAACACCAGCAATTGGAATCCAAGCAATATAAGCTTGTTTGCTAAAGCCATTTGCTTTAGATGCCTGGTAATAAATAAGTGAATTAATTACATAGCTTGCGATACTTATCAATGCAATACAAATTAACATAATAAAGAGGAATGCCAAATCTAAATCATCGAAATCATTGTAATATGAAGAATCGTACATATAAAAACCTCCTTTCCAAAAAAATACTTCACAATAATAACAATACTAAAGTCATAAATCTACAGTTAATTATATCCGGAATTTAATGTTAATGATGTATTTGCACTATTTGAATAGATGTAAATATTGCATTAATGTTCATTTTTTGATAAATGATTGTTGGATCAAAAAAAGAGGTTGGCAAACTAGTAGCCAATTGTTGTAGACGTCACAAAAAATCAGTGCTTGAACAAGACAGCTTACAAATAAATTTAAATTCTACAAGAAACTATCTTGATGAATATTTGAGCACTAATGTAAAAAATGCTAAAAATATCCTCATAAGTATTGGTATAATAGTTTTAGGATTTTTGGCTTATATGAAGTAAAAGAAATAAGAGAGAGGAGAGTAAGTGATGCTAATTATAATTTTTATATTGATAGTGATAAGCTTTTACCTTATGGAAAAAAATTATCGGAAAAGTGTCTATTATAAACTGACAAAAAATAATTTCTTTGCAGTTAAACTCGATAAAGGGAGAAATGGTGAGTACTTAACATCGAAAATTATTGAGAGGCATGCCTTACAAAGTCATAGACAATTATTAAATGTATATATTCCCAAGAGAAATTCAGATGAATTAACGGAAATTGATTTGCTTTATATTGATCGAACTGGTCTATATGTGATTGAATCAAAAAACTATAGTGGCTGGATTTTTGGTAATGAAACACAACAGCAATGGACACAAACGATGCCGAATAAGAAAAAATATAAATTTTTCAATCCGATCCGGCAAAATGCTACGCATATCCGTGCAATTCAAGATTTTTTAGACCTTCCGAAAGAAGCAATTCATTCAGTCATTGTCTTTAGCGAACGCTGTACATTGAAAAAAGTGGGAGTAACTTCCCAAAATGTACATGTTATAAAACGAGAGGATTTAAGGCGTTTTATCCAAACGCAAAAGCAAACTGCAAAACAGTTTTTCTCACAAGAAGATATTCAAGCAATTTACAATAAGCTTGTACCTCAAATGCAAGTATCTAATGAAATCAAAAAACAACATATTCAAACGATTCAGCAGAAATATGGAAAATAATCGTGTGTTAAAAGGGGACTATAAGCATGCCAATATACAATAAATTAGTACGTGATTTAACTTCTTTCAGCAGAAGTCACCTACCTTTATAGGCGGTGAGATGAATGCGGTTTTAATTCACTTTTTAGCGGGTGTCCAAACATCCGCTGAAAGAAGTTAAAGCCTCTGGCGGATGTCACGGAATCGGGAAGGAGTTCTTTGTGCAAGCACAAAGCCGATTCCGGACGCAATTATGCCGAGGCATAATTGATTTCCTCAAGTAATTGAAGAAGAGGGTAAAACATGTAGCATAAGAGTATTAGAACAAGGAGAACACTTAGAGGAAATAAAAGTGAAAATGCAAGAAGAAGCATTAGAATTTCTAGAGGCAGCCTCACCAAAAGAGGCCGTTGAGGAACTTGCGGATATTTTAGAATTAGTACATACAGCTATACAAATGTACGACGTGTCCTACGAACAATTAGAACAAATACGTACTCAGAAGAAGAGCCAACGCGGAGGATTTTCGAAAGGTATATATTTAATTGAGGTGAAGGAGTAGGGGGAAGCAGTATGTCGCATGATTTAAAGGTCGGTGAAATACGTGAACAATATGTAACTGAGGATCAGATTTGGCAACATCTGAATAATTTTTACTATCGTTCATCAGTCGCAACTTCTTATAAATATGTGTTTTTTAAAGCATTGCTTGAAAATTTATACAATGTAGACGAGAAGTTAGTACTCAGTTATGATCAAATATTTTATTCTTTCACAAATATATATTGGAATCTGGTAATTCATCACAAGTTAGCACAATCACCTAATAAAAATAAACCTGCTCGTGCCCAAACCATCTTACAGAAATATGCTAATGACAATGCTATCCCTCCAGAATGGCAATTCGATCAGCTTTTAGATTCGTTGCAACTAAAAATCGTCAATGAGGTGAAGCGTGATTGTAAGCAGAACGTTATCGGCGCATTTTACGGAGATACAGCAGGGGTATTCTATGAATTTGACATCAAACATGCACATTTTCGTTTCAACAATCCTGTCTATCAATTCATGAAAAAATACCAGCGGGTTTTAATAAATCTAACAAATTATCATTTAGCCAAATATCTTGAAAAAGTGAATGAAGTCACAAGTACAATGGCGTTGCTTTCGAAAGTAGAAGTCATTTCAAAGCGCAGTTCTTTAGAAACATTTTACAAGGTTCTTACACAATTTGAACAAAATCGATGCTTCTATTGTAATTGTGATTTATCAACTAATCGTCGAAAAACACACGTCGATCACTTCATTCCGTGGAGCTTTATTCAAAATGATAATTTATGGAATTTAGTGTTGGCGTGTAATGATTGTAACTTGCATAAAAGTGACAAAATCACAACTAGATTTTATTTAGAGTCCATGTTCGAAAGAAACTATAATTTAGTGTCAATTGTTAGAGAACCAACTTATTTTTATACATATGAAAATAGCAAACTTGTGGATTTATATGATTACTCAATAATGAACGGATATACGACGTTATGGGAGCCGAGGAAGGTACATAAGTTAAAAAATTAATTTGATTTTATTATGGAAGAACATAGAATAACTCTGACGGATTTTACGTTTCTTAGGAAGTGTAATTATTTCAAGTGTTGTCACGTTTGATTATCCTATTATTTCAATATATAGTTCTTATTACAGATAAAATAAGGAGGAATAAATATGGCAGAAGTTAAATACGAAATTGTTGAAACAGTTGCGGTATTATCGGAAGGCAATAAAGGCTGGAAAAAAGAATTGAATTTAATTAGCTGGAATGGTCGTGAACCGAAATACGATATTAGAGATTGGTCGGAGGATCATACAAAGATGGGGAAGGGTGTTACGTTGTCACTGTCTGAGCTACAGCTTTTGAAAGAGTCATTAGCTAAATTGTCAGGCTTAGATTAATGTACAAAACTATTCTTTAGAGTTGTTTTAGAATAATTACGCAAATGAGTAGCAATATTAAATTTTCTGAGGATTTTTCATAGAATATATTTCGTAAAATTGTTAGACTAACAATAGCAACAATTCATAATGCAGGTGGCGGCTGAACTCCCTTTTGAAAGGGGGTGAGGCGGATGACAGTATTTGAAGCATTCAGTTTGATTGTGCAGTGTAGCCTTTTGCTAATTGCGGTACTGACACTGATGGTTAGCATTATTGTCTCTCAAAATAAAAAGAAATAGCCACCCTGCCGGCTAAGTAAGGTGGCGATAGCTACAACTTTAACTTGGTCAGCCGCTATGATTGCGGCATGATTGTTGCTTTGACTGGATGTTGACGCATCCAGTCTTTTTTATTCTATATATAGTGTATCATATTTATTCGAAAAAGAACATTTTTCTTCATTCAGTGGGCATTTCAAGCCAAGCGTAATTGATACAGTCTTTCTCTCTCGATTAAATGAATTTTGCAATGTCATTTAGCGCTAAACGAGAAGAGCCATAAGCTGGTGATGCTGCTTTTCCGATGGCGATTAAGACGATCGGCACTAGATTATCTGTTAATTCAAAGTGCTTCGCAAAAGCCTCTTTATTGAAGCCACCCATTGTAACCGTATCATAGCCCATTTCTTTTGCTAAAAGCATGATTTGCATAGAAATTAAGCCTGCATCAAATGTAGCTATATTTTTTAGAACTTCTTTAGGAAGATTAGAATAAATCTTTAATGAATTTTCGATCATCATGTTTTTTGTTGCTTCATCCATATAGCCAAGCTCGAAGTTTTTTGTATAGACTTCTTCAACATTATTGTACATTGCTGTATCGCCTAATACCGCAATGATGGCAGACGCAGTTTCTACTTGCTCCTGGTTATTAGCAATTAAACGTAGTTCTTTTTTTACTGCCTCATCTTGGATCACTAAAAAGCGCCAAGGTTGTAAATTACTTGATGAAGGAGCGGTTGTTGCCTCGACAAGTAATTCCTCTATATCTGATTGAGGAATTTTATAATTTGCCTCATACTTACGCACAGATTTACGATCGTGCATTACTTTATTTATATAACTTTTAGTTGTAGTCATCGTTAAAAAATCTCCTTTATATTTATGATATTTTACTATACGATATTCTTTTTAGAATTCCAAGTAAATCGCTCGCCTTAGAGAGTTTTGATTAACTTCTTTCAGCGGATGTCGCGGAATTATGCCGAGGCATAATTGATAATCCGAGGCATAATTGATTATTATTACTTAAATTTAAATGCCTCGAAGTCAACGCTTATATCTTTATTGCGGGATTTCAATTGCTTGGCAAAATGTTTTAGCATTTTTTCAGGGCCACACATAAAAATACTTGTTTGCGGGGGCACTGCAAAATTTTTAAATGAAAGCCTGTCCATTTGGGTAGTATCAATAAAGTTCACTTTGAATTGTTGATTAGTTTCTGCATACTCCTGTAAAAAATCTTTATAGATAGCATCATTTTGACCATGATAAGTGTAAAATAACTCAATATCACGATTTACGGGCTGTGATTGCAAATAAGATAAAAATGGAGTAATGCCTATACCACCAGCTATCCAAACTTGTTGTTGTGTTCCGTTTTCAAAGTTTAAATGACCATAAGGACCATCAAGTGTAACTGGTGTATTCAGCTGAACTGAATCATATACTTTTTTTGTGAAATCACCAATCGCCTTTATAGTGACAAATAATATTTTTCCATCGCCACCTGAAATTGAAAAGGGATGAGGCGCCTTTTCTATGCCATCTTGCAAAATCTTGATAAAAATAAATTGTCCATGACGAAATGGTAATTTTTTATCAAGTGTTAGCTCCAGTTCAATAACATTGGAGCCCAATTTTTTAATCCCCGTAATGTTGCCTTTATATTTAAAAAACATATCCTGATACATCGTCAGCATATATAATGCTGACATAAATCCAATAGTTGCAGTTATTGCTGTAAAAATTCCTAAAGGTGTAGGCTGTAATAAATCGTATCTGCTTGAAAAATAGGCATGATAAATTCCAAATGTATAAGGGATAAGCATTAACCGATGAAAGATCCGCCAGTGCTCATATTTTAGAAATTTAGCAAAAAGCGCAATTACAATTAGCGCTATGAAACCATATTGCCCAAGTGATCCTAGCTCTTTCGCAAATTCGCTGAGTGAAGTTCTTTGTACTTTATCCCAGTGGGGGACCAGACCTTGTAATTGACCATGAATAACCACTAATACTAGTGAAAGTATTGCTACATATTTATGATAAAAATAAACATTTTCTAGTCCATGAAACCAACGTTCAAAAATTTTCATTCTTGTTGCTAACAAAAAGACAAGAAAGAAGCCTGTGATGGCCATGCCTCCAATGATGTGGCTGAGCCTGTTAACTGCCTGGATAGGCTCTATAGGTGTAGCAAAATACCACAGTAAAGCACTACTACTCATTATTAGTATGATAAACAAAATTCCTTTGATAGATTTCATAAATAACCTCCACTATTCATTTTTATCTCTAAGTATCCTATATATACAATAAGAACCTGAAATGTTTCTGATATTTTTAATTTGATATGAAAGTTAATTTCGTCAATAAAAAAGGGATTATACGTTCGGAATATATGTTCCCTTTTGCGCTGAGGTGTGTTAAATTAAGAAGGGTAAAAATATAGAGATATAAGGAGCAGAAGTAAATAATGCAAGGGAATACACATATTATCGGGGGCATCACTGCAAGTCTTGCTTTTGCACAAATTTCTAATGATAATCCGCTTGTTTTAGTAGGGGCGGGCGTTATCGGTGCATTACTTCCAGATATTTGCCATGGAGGCAGCAAAATCGGGAGGAAGTTTCCCATCATATCAAAAACTGTGAATTCGCTGTTTGGACATCGTTCCTTTACACATAGTTTGCTTTTTTTATTTTTGATTTGGATGCTACTACATACATTTATACCTTACGAATCCATTTCGCTAGGTATTTTATTAGGGATGGCAAGTCATATTTTCCTTGATATGGGGACGAAGAAGGGTGTTAAGCTGTTCTTCCCAGTATCCATCTCAGTACGTCTACCCATTACTACAAAAACGGGCAGTAAAGCTGAAAAGGTAGTGTTTATGTTGTTAACGATGCTTTCAGTCTTTTTTAGTTATGAAATGATTGTTAATCTAGTCCAGTCCGTATAACTAAAACAGCCCCAGGATGAGAGTTTCTCATACTGAGGCTGTTTTTAAATGGTGAAAGTTTTAGTCAGCCTGTACTTCTTCGACTGTTTGTTCTACTTCTGCTCGTGACATTTTTTCACGACCTTCTTGCATGGCCTTCAATGTTTTATGGGCTAATGCAAGTGGTAAACGACAGAATAATAATACCGTACGTTTATTAATATCTTTCATATAAAGATCAGCTTTTGCGAGATTTTCCTCCGCATATGCAAATAAATCTTCACGAGTCCAACCATCAGGAACGAAACTTACTCCGCGCTCATCCATATCCTCATGCTGATTGCGTAAAATATTGACTGCTTGGAGACCGCGGCCATAGCCAATAGCTAAATCGCGATCTGTTTGAATGTCAGCACCCCACGCCCAAAGCTCGGACAGCATTGTCCCAACAAGCCCTGCAACGTAGTATGTATAATCATCTAAATCCTCTCGCGTATGCACCTGCCAGTTTGCTTTTGCCCATTTTGCCATCCCAAACGCCATTTCACTTGTTGAAGCTTGGACAATTTTACGTGAGCCTTCAGGACAAAACGTTAGCCAATCTGCTAAACGAAGAGATACTTCAGGTAGCTGATCTGCATATGGCGCTAATAATGCTTCATAAGCTTCAGCATTAAATGATTCCTTTAATAACTCGCTTGTTGCATTAAGTAAATCGAATTTCACGTCATTAGATAGGTTTTCATGATCCTCAATTTCGTCTATAGCACGCATTGCTAAATATGCGGCTGCCACAGACAATTTTAAATCATTTTTTAAAAAAGTAATCGGTATATAAAAAGTGCGACTAGTTTCCTTTAAAACCTGCATCGCTTCTTTATAAAGTTTTTTTTGATCTTTCACTTGTATTCCTCCGTTCAAATGGTAACACATCTATAGTATATCGTATCGTAAAAGTGATGAAAGATAAAACAGATTGTTCAATTTATATTCAACTATTTTCAATTGGTAAAGATTAAGACAAAGAGAGGGGAGATAATCGGGTTGCAATTTCACATGACATTTATCGGAACACTTTCAGCAATTATCGCCCAACTTTTAATTTTTAACGACACCCACTTGCTAGAATCGATGATGCATCGAGTATCATTGCATTTTCACTTCTTTTGTGTTTTTATAGTAGAATAATGTTAAAGTTATAAAAATGCGACGAAAATCGTGTGATTATATAGAAAAAAATTGATATTTTTCGTCTTTTTTTCATGAAAGTTTGCTAAGTTATTGCACATTTATTTCAACAGCGTTAAAGTTTAGGAAGGACAGAGATACAACTTCACTTTTCGAGTAATTGCTGCTGACGCTTCGCTTTCGCGCAGAAGACATTTGTTGCTGCCGCTGCGCTTTCGCACAGAAAACATTTGCTGCTGACGCTTCGCTTTCGCACAGAAGACATTTGTAGCTGTTGATTTGCTTTCGGTATTGAAATACAATACATCGGATTTTGGCACAATAACTCCTTGCAAAATCCGTGACATTTGTGGAGGCATGAACGTTATTCAACTGGCTTTTAAACGCCTCTTGAATACAAGCAAAATCTAGTATATATCTCACCATCTGAAATAGAGATTGTACGTAAAGTCAAAGGAGAATGGTATGCCAAAGGCTATAGGTATTGACGCAGGCGGAACATTGACAAAAGTTGCTTATTTAGATGAGCATAATGAGCTCGTTTTAATAACTTTCCCGTCAAATGATTTGCTAGCAGTGCAGAATTGGATTATTAATCATCCAGATATTGAGGATATTGGTGTTACGGGAGGGCGTACAGAACAATTACTGGATGTCATCAAAACAATGAAATCGATTCATTATATAGTAGAGTTTGAAGCCACATTGAAGGGCGTTCGATTTTTATTGCATAAAGAGGGCTACTTCTTCGAAAGAAGTATGATTACTAATATTGGTACTGGTACTTCAATTCATTATATGGAAGATAATACGCATATTCGTGTTGGTGGAACAGGTGTAGGTGGTGGAACATTGATTGGATTGTCAGCGCTTACAACTGGCATCACGGATTATAATGAAATAAGAGAACTGGCCACTAAAGGTAATCGAGAAGAAATTGATTTACTAGTAAAGGATATTTATCAAGGGATGGACACACCTATTGATGGGCAATTGACAGCTAGTAATTTTGGGAAAGTTGGTATTACTGAATCTGTCAAACATCCAAAAGAAGATATTATTGCAACTGTACAAGGGCTTGTAGGTGAGGTTATTACAACACTTAGTATTCAATATGCTGAAGAAAAAAATGCTCAACATATCGTTTATATCGGTTCAACTTTAAGTAATAACGATCAACTTACACGTGTTATTGCCAATTACACACGTACGAAAAAACATACACCAGTCTTTATAAATGACCACGGTTTTTCAGGTGCAGTCGGTGCATTATTAAATATAACTGAATATACAATTGTCTAACTATAATGTAGATTAACGCTCTTTTGAGAAATTTGTGAGCGATTAGAAGCTAAAGGATTTGCATCAACAAATGTAGTTTATGGTATCGGTTCTTATACATTCCAATACAATACACGAGATTCTTTTGGATTTGCAATGAAGGCTACTTATGCAGTTATTAATGGTGAAGAAAAGTTATTATTCAAAGATCCTAAGACAGATGATGGAACTAAACGTAGTCTGCGCGGCAAAGTTAAAGTTTATGAATCAAACGGAAGTATTTCTTACGTTGATGGATTATACAATGAATCAATCTACGATGATGATTTATTAGAAGATGTATTCGTAAATGGTAAATTGGTTCGTGATCAGTCATTATCTGAAATTAGAGCAATATTAAACAAATAGAATCAAATTGAGAGAGTCTTGTTGACTCTCTTTTTTTAATTACCATAAGTACCTTGTATTTCTTATGTTTTTGAACGTTCAATCATGAGATAATTATAGATAAGGAGATGATACAATGTTGTTTACTCCAATAAAACCTATGTTGCTCTCGATGGGTAACAATAATGAAATAATGGATGATCCTGAATGGATTTACGATATAAAATGGGATGGTTGGCGCATCCTTTTGCATAAACAAAATGATCGAATAGAAGCGTATACTCGTCATGGAAATAATGTAACTGCTAATTACAAGCTGCAGGACAATCAATTCAGGAACATGAAGCAATCATTGATTGTGAAGGTGTAGTTTTACGAAATGGGGTATCTGTATTTGATGATTTTGCATATCGAGGTAGACTTTCTAATAAAGAAAAAATTGAACAAGCTGCGATAACTCATCCTACTACGTTTATCGCATTCGACATATTATCGACTGATAAATCCGTTATGAATAAACCATTGGCAGAACGGAAAGAAATGCTTTCATCGATAATTGCACCTTCAAATAATTTGTTGATTACACCTTCAGTTATGGGTAACGGTAATGATATCTTTCAGTTGACCAAAGAAAAGGGTATGGAAGGTATCGTAGGAAAGCGAAGCAATTCTACCTACAAAGCTAAGCATCGTTCGCATAGTTGGTTAAAATATAAACACTTTAAAGTAATGGACACTATTATATTAGGCTATAAAGAAAATCCATTTACAATGATAGTAGGTACGCAATTAAGAAATGGTAATTATAGACCTGTTGCGAATGTGGAGTTTGGCTTTAAACCTGATGAAAAAAGAGCATTTAGAGAAATAGCTAAACAGATAATAGGTAGCGTGGAACGAGATGTAATGTGGCTAGAACCAAGATTATTCTGTAAGGTACAGTATCTTGAGAAAACAAGCACAGGATCATTAAGAATCGTTTCATTTAAAGGATTTAATTTTGAAGTTAATGAGCTTTAAAATACAAAATTAAATAACCACTTAAAAAAGTAGAGAAAAAGCGTATTATAAAAAAAGTTTTGGAACACGCTTTTTCTCTATTTAAATGAATTGAAGATTTAACATATTTTATTTAGTTATTGAATTCTATTCTAGCATCATTAAAAATACTTTCAATTAATTTCAGTTCTGAATCATCTAAGTTTTCTTCATAAATTTCTAATTCATTAGAGTCCAATGGGACTTTACCAACTGTAACACCACTTGTAGCAAATACTTCATCTTGTTCGTCTGTTAGAAATAGTAAATATTCATCACCTTTATTCATTTTTTCATACCCATTAACGCTGTAAATAGTACCTTCTGATTCAAAATTTAATTCTGCAATAGGAATAGTTTGCTCTAGATTAATTTTATCATTGGTAGTCGCATTTTTTACAACTTCAGTAATTTCAAAATCTGCAACTGTATATCCACCAATTACGGCTTCATCTATTTTAGATTTAAATACTTCTGTTCGCACATCCTCTAGTTTAGTTCCTTTAACAATAATAGGTGATTTTTCCGCTAATTCATTCAAATCAATGAAGCCATTCGTTTTAGCTTCGCCATCAATTCTTTTAGGCTTTGAAGGAGAATCTTCTGAAATAATTTTATTTTCATTAGTATCTTCTATAGAAAATCCTTCTGAAATAAGAAAACTACCACTAAATAAAACTATTAATCCGGCACTAATCATGAAAAAATTTTTCTTCATTTTTTAACCTTCCTTTCAATATTTTTTTGCGATTCCAGCTTTGTCATCTTTTAAAGGATAAGCTTTGTTATTAAAGCCTAATTTTCTCATAACTGCTATTTCATCATTTTTTTCTTGTGTGTGACCTAATCCTGCCTCATGACCAACTTCATGAACTACAGTTTCAATTCTTTGAGTTGAATTTAACTCTTCACGCCATTTTTTATAAATAGTGATTCGCCCACTACCAAAACTTTGACCATAAGTATCTCCATTATATTTATCCAAGTATTCAACACTTGCTTCTACACCAGATGCAGTAGCTACTTTTTTTGTAAAATTGATTTCAGGGAGCGCATTCCACGCTAAAATTCCACTTTTAACTTCACCACCTAATTTGTAACTATCAAAAGTAGGGTCTATCCAATAAAATGCATCTTTTGGATTACTAAATTTTTTGCTATTTAATTCATAAGCTTGTCCTTCAGGTACTTGAAAACAAAAAAAGATTCCAAAACATAAAGCTAAAAACGAAAATTTCCTCTTCATACAATCATCTCCTGTTTACATAATATAACAACAATACCATATTAATGTAAATTGAGAATAAAAGTCAATAGTGTTAAAATTTAATAAGAAATACAATTAGAAGGGGGGGATTTTTGTGTTAAAAAAAATAATTATTATTTCATTTGCATTGATTTTTTTATGTGTTGGATGTTCTAATGATGCAAAGAAAATTATTTTAGAGATAGCTAATGAAAATGGGGATTTTAAAGAGAGTTTAGAAATCCTAGATAAAGATCAAGTTTCGATAATAAATAAAATTCTAAATAAAGTTAAATGGAAAGAAAAAAGTGAAGAATCATTTGGACTATTAAAGTACAGAATGTCTTTTGATTTTATAGACTCTGATAAGGAATTGAAGTCTTCTTATTATTTAATCTATGTAAATTCAAATGAACAAGTGATTCTGGTAGAAAATGATGTGAAATATACTAAATTATCAAAAGGAGAATCAAAAGAATTACTTGATATACTACCAAATAAATAACAAAAAGGAAAATATTACAATTTAATGACGACTTAACAAGCTTCATAGATAGAAAAATCAAAACATTTTTAATTAAGAACTTATATTGAAGAAATACTTGAATAAAAGAAATACTAGGTTTTCAAAACTAAATATTCACAACTATTGAGAGAGTCTTAAAGACTCTTTTATGTGCGCCCGGCATGCGTATGAACTATAGGGTGCAAGTCCCGAACCCCGAAGACAGAAGTAGAGGTTAGCCAAGAGCAAGGGTGTCCGTGGCGAAGCGGAATCTGGAGGCAAAACACCGGTCCGAGGAACACGAATCTCATATAAGGCTAGGTATGATTGGATGAGTGTGCATAACAACACAAAGTCCATTCTGTCGAAGGTCATATCGAGTAAATGAGGCGGATAGATGGTGTGAAAGTGCATACGCTTACCCGGGGAGTTCTGATGGAAATGCAAAGTACACTTTGTAACCTACTTAGCGATAAGTAGCTGAACCATCAGAAGTCAGCAGAGGTCATAGTACCGTTTACATGGGAAGGACCGAACTATGAAGAAGTGTGGAATAAACTCGAATTTCACTTGTTCGATGAAGCAGACAATCCAAAGAAGGACTTACTTAGTGGAAGAAATGGTGAATCCCATAGGAGACACTAAGAGGGCTGAGAATACAAGTGGCAAGGAGAGACAGAAAAGCATAACGGACAGGGAGATACAAAATCGCTGTCCGTCAGACTTCATGGAACAAGTGACCCGTTTAAGGGAATTGGCAAAAGATGCCCAGTATTATCGAGTTGTAGTTGAAATCTTGTATACTACAGGCATACGAATTAGTGAATTATCTGCCATGAAAAAGGAAGACATTAACTGGTCCGAACGGTCAATTGTAATTACAAAAGGTAAACGTAAAAAGTCTCGAATTGTTCTTTTTACACGAGAATGTGGGG
The DNA here is from genome assembly GCF_041262385.1 of Lysinibacillus sp. RC46. Taxonomy (NCBI): domain Bacteria; kingdom Bacillati; phylum Bacillota; class Bacilli; order Caryophanales; family Bacillaceae; genus Lysinibacillus; species Lysinibacillus sp. RC46. The sequence goes on from NZ_JBGCCF010000007.1 coordinate 39,108, forward strand.
AACAACTATCCAGGTATCTAAAAGGGAGAGAAGACGATATGCCCAATGTATTCGTGAATACAACTGGAAAAGGACCAATCTGCCATAGGACTGTCCAAAAAAAATTAGCCGAGTATGGAGACCAGTTAGGTATGAAAATTACCCCCCACACATTGCGACATACCTTTGCATCTCATTTAGCTATGAAGGGAATGCTGCTCTCATGCATCGAGGTTCTCCTCGGCCATGAGGAAATGCAGCATACGCAACTATATGCAAGGCTCTATGATCATGCTCGTAAGGAAACCTATGATCAATTTATGTGAAAAAGGGAGAATATGATTGTTCACAAAATATAAATTAACGCAAATAATCCACTTCTCTAAACCACCCGAAACCCTTGATATATATAGGTTTCGGGTTTATTTCTTTTTCTAGGAAGTTAATGAAATGTACATTACTAATTAATATTAGTGATGTACATTTTTTTATACTGTAAAAGTTTTAGCAATGTCTGTAGTAATCCCCAAAGCATAAAACCTTCTATCCTGAGCACATTACATGTAGGAGGTGAAGATCCGTGGCCAATAGAAACACCAATGAAAACAACAAAAACAACAATAAAACAATGAATGTTAGAACGCAAAATCCCTTTGATACCTACAAAAAAATAGACCTCGATAAATCAAATAGTAATAACAATAACCCGAATGACAATCTCAATGAAGAATTCGCTGCAGAATTTGATGCGAAAGCAAAAAATAAAGATAATAAAACGAACCATAAGAAAAATCAGCAGTCCAACAAAAACAAATAACCAAAGTATGGAGGCTTAAATAATGGCAAAGAAGAATAAAACGAGCTTTAAAAAGAAAAAGAAAGAAGATACACATAAAAGAAATGATCGTGAAGAATATTCAGCAGAATTTAATCAAGTAATTCATAACAATCCTCAACAACCAAAACAATCCAGTAAAAAATAACAAAAACTGCTCCTTAAGGTTGAGAATACTTAAGGAGCACTTATTTTTTGCAGTTTTGGCTACTTTATACCAAAAGAATATGAAAGGTTGATTAACTTGTGGAAATTTTGTGTGAAACTTGGCATTTTTCTTGTATTGTTTGCTGCATTCATAAACACCCCAACAATTACTTATGCTCAACAGGGGATACCAGCTCATGCTCAATGGGGAAAAGTAGCGATAAAAGAGACACATGCAAAGTACCCTCAAGCAAAAATCCTCGATTATTTGCATGAGGGAAGCGAGGTTGTTGAAGACTCCACTATTGAAAAATTTAAACTTTGGCTAAAACAAAGTGACAAGGAATTCGGTGTACATGTTCGAATCAAATATGTAACCAATACAAATAAAGTAGTGAAAATTGAATTCCAAGAAACCACTCCATAAAATACGAGGATGCCTACTTTCGGGCATCCTCATTCCGTTAGCTTTCTAGCTTTTTAATAAATTCTCGCATTAATCCAGGTAAATCTGGCCATGCATGACCACTAATTAAATTGCCGTCTGTGTGAAGATTAGTATCGATATACGTCGCTCCAGCTACTTGAACTTCGGGCTTGCATGCAATATAGGCTGTTAGTTCACGTCCTTTCAGAACTTCTGGAATGGTCGCGAAAATTTGAGCTGCGTGACATACAGCAGCGATTGGTTTATTTGTTTCAAAGAAATGGCTCACTAGTGCTGGAACATGTTCATTTAAACGAATGTACTCTGGCGCTCGTCCACCAGGAATGATGAGCCCGTCAAATTGTGCTGGATCTACTTCTGCAAAGGATGCGTGTGCTTCTAAGCCATATGCTGTACGCTCGATGTATGTATCGACACCATCAACAAAATCGTGCAATACAGTCTGTAATTTCTTCGCGGATGGTGCTGCAATCGTTACATCATAGCCAGCCTCAAGACAACGGTAATAAGGATAAAAAATTTCTAAAGCTTCAACTGCGTCTCCTGCAAGTATTAATACCTTTTTCCCCATGCTTCCATCTCCTTTTATTTGTAATCTATTAGCTTAATTCGACACTTTCAAAAAATTCCCTTCTGATATTTAGTACATCGGAGAGAATCGCTGATAATAATGAATCATACGACAGTCGGCTGGGGATCATTGCTCCTACAATGCACCTTCAAACAACTTGCTTTACAACGAAAAAAATGAAGAGTATAGTATTTATTTAGCTAGGTAAATAAATTAGGAGGTTGCTAACATGAATCCTATCTTTCATGCTTTATTCCAAAAAAGTCGTTATTTAACGAATTGTTTAAATGAAGTACTGAAACAGCATAACTTGTATAGCTCACAATGGGCTATTTTATATTGCTTACATAATCATGGGCCAATGACATTAACACAAATTTGGAAGTATTTAAACGTTGAGGCACCGAGTATAACTAGAGCAATTACTCGACTCGAGACTTTAGGTTGGGTGCTTAGAATTGAAGGTGAAGATAAACGTGAAAAAATCGTTACTTTATCACCATTTGCAGAGGAACATTTGCCTGCTATCACTAAAACCATCTTAGTTTTTGAGGAAGAAATGGTAGGGGCATTGACTGTCGAGGAACAACAGCAATTTATAATTTTATTGGAAAAAATGAAAGGTTGATAGACGTGCAGCAAGAGGGGAATACAAAAATATGGACGAAGCGGTTTATTAGTCTCTTTTTAACAAATATCTCGGTCTTTTTTGTTTTTTATGGATTGGTAACGACTTTGCCGCTATATGCGATTGGTGAGTTGCACCAGACAGACAAGGAAGCGGGATTGTTAATATCAGGATTTTTATTATCAGCCATTTTCGTTCGTCCTTTTTCGGGTAAACTATTAGATGTTTTTGGGAAGAAAAAGCTTTTAGTTATTTCAATTATAGGGTATTTTTTATGTACAGTTTTATATTTATTTATTCATCCTTTTGGACTTTTACTAGGACTACGTTTTATTCAAGGGATTTTCTTTAGTATTATTACAACAGCTGCTGGCTCTTTAGCTGCAGATATAGTGCCAGCCAATCGAAAAGGTACAGGTCTAGGCTATTTCGCAATGTCTACTAACTTAGCAGTAGTTATTGGACCATTTATCGGTTTGCTACTTATTCAATATAGTAGCTTCAATGTATTATTTATTGTGATGAGTATTTGTATATTAGCAGGGGGCATCCTAGCTGTAACGATAAAAACTGATGATTTATCCAAGCCTGAACATCAGGGTAAATTGACATTTAAATTTGATGATTTATTTGAACGTCGTGCACTTCCAGTTGCGGCGATTGCTAGTTTAGTAGCTTTTTCATATTCGAGTATTTTATCGTTTTTATCAGTCTACGCACAGCAAAAAGATTTAATGGCTGTAGCGAGTCTATTTTATGCAGTATTTGCAGCAGCAATGCTTATTACACGTCCATATACAGGTAAACTTTATGATACAAAAGGGCCGCAGTTTGTTATTATACCTGGTATTATACTCTTTGCTATCGGTCTTGTTATGCTCGCATTTGTCTCAGGACCAGCATTATTTTTATTTGCAGCCATCTTTATTGGATTAGGCTATGGGGCAGTAACTACAAGCTTACAAGCATTAGCTATACAATCTACATCACATACACGCAGTGGTTATGCAACAGCAACGTTCTTTACGATGTTTGACCTTGGCATTGCGCTTGGCTCATACATTTTAGGAATGGTGGCCGTGCAAGCAGGCTATTCTTCTGTTTATCTAACTGGAGCAGGCTTGCTAGTTGTAGTCTTTATCATTTATTTACTACGTTTAGCAAAAATAAAATCGAAAAAAGTAGCACATGTATAAAGAAAAAACAGTTGGGGAATCCCAACTGTTTTTTTTATTCACTATATACGACCATATCCAGCAAAGTGTGTTTTCCAATAAGAGCTATTAATGTTAGCAATAGAAACACCACCGTCACTTGCGCTAATCATTTGACCATTTCCAATATAAATGCCTACATGTGAAATACCAGCTTTATATGTATTAGCGAAGAATACTAGATCACCTACTTGAGGTGAACTTACTTTTTTAGCTGTACTGTAAAAACCTGCTGCAGACTTACGAGCTGTCGAAATACCAGCATTATTATATACGTAAGTGACGTAGCCTGAGCAATCAAAACCTGTACTCGGTTTACTTCCACCAAATGTATATTTTACGCCTAATTGTTTTTTAGCAACTTGCACTAGGTTAGTTGTTGGTTTAGGTGTAACTGTTGGTTTAGCTGCAGCTGTTGGTTTAGGTGTAGGTGTTGATATTGTTGCTGATGTGAGTGGGGTATTGAGGTTTAACTTTTGTCCAACGCGAATTGTCGTAGAAGATAAGTTATTCCATTTCATCAATGTTTGATAAGTAACACCATACTGATTGGCAATCTTCCATAAAGAATCACCAGATTTTACTGTATAAGTTGCCGCTGATGCTGTGTCAATTGTTGAAAAAAGTACAGATGAACTTAAAGCCAATGTAGCTAATTTCAATCCCCATCTATACTTTTTATTCTTTTTCATAATATGTATCCTCCTAATAACTTTAAAAACTTAATACATATATGATATTAACATTGTAATATTACAATAGTATGTCAATAAAATAACATTGAGGATACAAATTATACTAATAATAATTGGAAAATATATTGATTTATGGCTTATCATCAAAAATCAGGGGAGATATTTATATATATATGCCAAGTATGTAAGTTAATTGGATGAGGACTTGGCGATTCCTTATGAGCATGGCATATATTTTGTTTATATATGAAAATGAAGATGATAAAAATTAAAATATTGGGGGATATTAAGTATCTGAATGAAGTGAAAGGAGGAGACCGACTCTTGGTAAGACAAGAGGCAGTCCCTATAAATTAATTTTTTTCATTTTGAATCGCTTTACGTGCAAGTGCATCTGCTGCTTTGTTTTGCGTATCTGGAATCCATTTGATGAAAAATAAATCGAAGCTACTCACAAGTGTAAGTGCCTGCTCAAGATAAGGTTTAAATTCCTCATTTTTCACATATTCTTTTTCCATAGAGGCAACAACAATTTTTGAATCTGAGCGCACTGAGACTAGGTTTGAACCAAGCTTTCGTGCTTCCTCAAGACCGCGAACTAAGGCAGTAAACTCGGCAATGTGGTTATTAGTTTGCCCTATATACTCACTGATTTGTATATGATGGCCTTCTCCTTTAATAAATATCCCAATACCACTTGGGCCAGGATTACCTGCACTAGCAGCATCTATATATACTTCTAACATAAAATCCCTACTTTTTGATTTAGATTATACATTAATTGTACATCAATAGTGCTTTTTCACAATATCTTAGTTGATGATCAATTATGCCTCGGCATAATTGCGTCCGGAATCGGCTTTGTCTTGCCTGCACGAGGGCCGACACGATGTCGGTCATTTCGGTAATGCCACAAGACGTGGCGTTTTTACCGATGCAGGTCAGTTAGCCGTTATCGCATGGATGCGATGGTTTTAGGCTAACATCCTCTAAGAACTCCTTTCCGATTCCGTGACATCCGCCGGAGGCTTTGGATCACCTGCTGAAAAGAAAAGTAGCTCAAATCCGCTTTTATCTCACTACCTATAGAGGTGGGGAACTTATTTACCTGTCGCTACAAAAGAGATTTGCTAAATGGTTAAACAAAATAGTTGCTTGTTCAAAATGTTCACTTCATAATAGTAAGAAGCGAAATTTGGACGTGAAAGGAGCGAGAGTTCAATTTGGATAAAGTGACGGTTATGAAAGATATTGATGAACTACATGATACGTATTGTGCTGATTGCTTAGTCATAAAGCAATTACGAAAAGATCGTGGTAAACCTGGAGCTCACCGTTTCTGTATTGAAGCTTGCACTGTAGGAGAGCGACTACAATTTCTCGGAGAAGAGCTCTTGAAGGTGTATAGTAAATAATGTTTTAAACCATTACAGAAATGTTTTACAACTATGGCAAAGTAATCATAGGAACTAAACAGACTATGTTTAAATAAAATAAAGCTTATTTCATTTTTGCTCAATAAATAATCATATTTACTAAATTCGATGCATAAATAACAATATGTTCGGAAATGATAGTGATGGTTGGTTACCGTGGAAAAAGCTACCTTTATTGTTGGCTCATTGCCGATAATAAAGGTAGCTTTTTTCTATGTAAACTAAAATGCGCAACACACTCTAAAATTGCATAGAGTGTGTTGCGCTATTTTAAGCATTATTTAGTTGCAGCATAGCTACTTAAGTCTTGGTAGTATTTTGTGAGAGAGGAAGCTGAAATATCGAACGTCGCCGCAATTTCTTTTACAGTCAGTGATAACGGCTCGAATAGCTCTTTTTCTTGACCATATCGAATTGCGCCGGCAGCAATGGCCGCCTCTTTGCGCGCAGATGGTTGTCCTTCAATTAAATAGTCCTCTAAAAGCTCTAACATAGGAGCTGTTTCACGCTCATTTTGCTCAAGGAAATCTTTTACCTGTGTGATTACATTGCTCTCAAAGTTCGTGAACTCCTCGCCTTTATAACCGTTTGACACAAGTAATTCCCAGAAGGATAAATGCTCTTCTTTTAAGAATGCTCCAGCCTTTTTCTCAGAAGCCTCAAAATTTTTCTTGAATTGCTCAAATACTTTAGCATGATCTTCTGGGAAGAAGATAAGCGTTGAGACAGCTAAATAATGCTCTGATTTTTTTGTACCATCTGGTAAGATGAATGCAAAGACATGCATACCTTCAGGGATTGGTTTGTCATTTTCACGACGAATATTAATCTCTTCATTTGTTAACACATGTGTAGCCTTGAAATATTTTTCTTCTACAACTGACACGGAACCAACAAATAGACGAGGTTGTGACCAGCCTTCTAACACTTTTACCGTAGAAGGTCTTACCGTTTTTTTCTTTGTTTTCTTTAAGTAACCTTTCCAAATAGAGGGGTCTTGGTGGAAGAAGAAGTCGTCTAACGCGATCGCCTCAATCAGCTCTCTTTGCAGTACGCTCTCTAATTTAGGTTGCCATGTACCTACATGCTCTATATAGGCACGAACATCTTTACGTTCAGGATATTCTAAGTAAAATGTTTGTAGTACACGCTCTAATTCTTCGATTGCTACAGCTTCTACGGTAACCTGTTGTTTACCTTCACAACATTTTTTATATTTTTTGCCGCTACCGCATGGGCATGGATCATTACGTTTTACCATAATTAGAAACACTTCCTTTGAAAATTGTTAGTAGAATTTTGCTAAATAAATTGCATACAATTAATAATAACGGTACATTTGTACGAAGAAAAATGATTGTCTATTTAGAAATATCAAAAAACATAGAAGGACGGCCTGATTCTAGTATATGTATGTATTTTCCTGCTTAGAACCTAAAAAAAAGAAAACCATCTACGCTTTAGAAATAGCGTAGATGGTTCTCGCTTTGTTTAGCCTTTGACAGCTTCCATTTCAGTCGTCAATCGTTCTAGTTCATCAATAAGTTGACCAATATAAGCAATCGTATCTCGTAGCGGCTGGTCTGTTGTAACATCGACACCTGCCATTTGAGCTAGCTCTACAGGTGATTTCGTACCTCCAGCTTGAAGGACTGCTAGCCATTCATCTACAGCAGTCTTACCTTCTTTTAAGATACGCTTAGATACTTGTGTAGAAATTGTTAAGCCAGCGCTATATGTGTATGGATATAGGCCCATATAATAGTGCGGTTGACGCATCCAAGTAAGCTCTGCACCCTCAGTAATATCGACAGTGTCACCCCAGAAATCTTCTAATACAGAGCGTTTTAATTGATTTAAAACAGTAGCATTCACAGCTTCTCCAGCGTCGATTAATTCATATACTTTTCGTTGATAAGCTGCCTCAAGTAAATGTGTGACGAAGTTATGATAATACGTTTTGGATACAATATTTGAAATTACCCAACGTTTGAAGCGAAGATCATCGTTATGGGTTAATAAATAATTAGCTAGTAGCATTTCATTCATTGTTGATGGTGCCTCGATAAAGTATAACGAAGGACGACTGTTAAAATAAGATTGATTGGCATGTGCATTCACAAAATGCCCTGCGTGCCCAAGCTCATGAATTAAAGTAAATACCTCATTCATACGTTCATTCCAAGACATTAAAATATACGGATGACTACCATATGGACTTGAACAGAATGCCCCAGTCGATTTACCTTTGTTAGGTGCATAATCAATCCAGCGTTCGTTAAACGCCTTTTCGAGCATCTCTTTGTAATCTTCACCCAAAACGTCTAATGCTTTTTCAACATATTCTTTTGCTTCAGCCATTGTTAATTTCGGATCATAGTCTGAATCAAGGGCAATCTTTAAATCAGCAAATGTCATTTTTTCAATGCCGTTTGCTTGTTGAATAAGCTTTGCGTAGCGGCGCATATGCGGAGAAAGCTCTTTCGTAATCAGATCTATTTGACGATTATAAAGCGTACGATCAACATCTTGATCAAATAATAAATAGTCAATGACAGAATCAAAACCTCGTAAATCAGCCATAGTTTTTTCTTGTTGAATGTGAGTGTTATAAATTTTTGCAGTTGTGTGCTGATAATCGCGCAACTTATTCGAAAATGCTTGGAAAGCTGCACGGCGAACATTTGTATCAGCGTCAAACTCCCAATCATTTTCGTATAATACAAAACTAAGTGGATGTTTTTCGCCATTGGCCTCAAACTCTCCAAAATGCATATCTACAAGCTTTGTCGTATTATACGTTTCATATGGTGCATCAAAAGTAGAGCTAAATGCAGCTAGTGCTTTTTCTACCTCTGGATGTAGCTGATGAGGCTTTTGTTTTAATAATTCCTCTATATAGACTTTATATTTAGGGCTTAATGTAGCAGCTTCTTCTAAAATAGACTCATCTAGTGCTAGTAATTCACTGCGTACAAAAGAAATTGTACTACTTATTTTTCCGACTGCTGTACCATATTTTGCAGCACGCATTTGGGCTTCATTATCTGTATGATCAGCTTGATTATTTAAGCTTGCATAAGTACCAATAGGAACTATGCTTTCATATAGTGCTTCATAAGCTGTTAAAACATCAATTACCTTTTGAGCATCCGTAATTGTACCTTGATGCGTGCTTTCGAAATTTTTTGCATCTTCCACAAGCTTCGCTAGAGCAGGTTCAAAATCCGCGTCATTTTCAAGTAAAACTGTTAAATCCCATGTTTGTTCTACTGGTACATCTTTTCGTAATGGCAATACCTCCATTAATTAACACCCCTTTTTAGTAAGTGATTCCATTATAACGAAACTATTTCGGAAAGTGAAATAATTATAGAAAATAGTTTCAATGTTCTTAAAAATATAACAATAGAGTGGAAACTTTGTTCGTAATAGCTATAATAGATTTAAAGTTAAAGGGGGGATGTAGTTATAATGCAGCTAGTTTGGGAGAAACCAGATGTATATAAGCTTAGTCAAGTGAATCAAGATAATCTATGGAAGAAGTTAATTGCGGATTTGTTTGAAGATTTTTTGTTGTTCTTTTTGCCAGACTTACATGCAGAAGTTGATTTTTCTAAGCAAGTGGAGTTTTTACAGCAAGAGCTTTTCAAAGAAATAATTGAACATCGTCAAGGGCGCAAGGTAGCTGATCAAATTGCGAAGGTTCATCTAAAGAGTGGGGCAGAGCAATGGATTCTTGTCCATACAGAGATACAAGCAGTAGATGAAGTGCATTTTGCGAAGCGAATGTTTGAGTATTTTTATCGTATCAGTGATCGTTATGGTAAGAAGATTGTGGCCATTGCAATCTTTACAGATACGAGTACCAAAAGCACGAATCAGTATCATGAAAGATATTATGGTACAGAAATAACTTATACATTTAACAAGTTTGTCGTGTCAGATTTTGATGAAGAAGAATTGAAAAAATCACCGAAGCTGTTTAGTAAAGCTTTACTAGCATCAATTTATTTAAATCAAACAAAAAACGAAATGAGCCATCGTAGTGCTTACAAAAGAGCATTACTAAGAGAAGTATGGTTATTAAGTAATGTTGAACGGACAGAGATACGTGCGCTTCTTTACTTCATTGATTATTTATTAAAGCTACCAAAATCTATGTCTGAGCAGCTTTTAAGAGATGTAAAAGACGAAATTAAAGGGGAGGAAGAAATTTTGCATCTAAATAAAGAAGGTTTACCGCCGACACTTGCTGGAGTTTTGGAATTAGAAAGACAGGAAGGAATTGAACAAGGAATTGAACAAGCCATTAAACAAATAATCAGCGGTTTGATTGAAACGGGTGCTGACGATGAATGGATTGCTGAAGTTTCAAAGCTTCCAGTGACAAAGATAAAAGAAATTCGTAAGGAACTGAAATAATTAAAAAGTATTAGATCTAGACACTAATGTTGAAAGACAAATGAAACTACAAAAAATATGTTTGGGTAGCTTGGAAGAGATATGAAAGGTAAAAGAGGGGGAGGAAGAGATTTTGCATCTATTTAAAGAAGATCTACCGCCGACACTTGCTGGAGTATTGGAAATAGTCAGGCAAGAAGGATTTGAGCAAGGTTTCAAAGAAGGTTTCAAGCAAGGATTTGAGCAAGGGAGGAAACAAATAATTACTGGTTTGATTGAAACAGGTGCTGACGATGAGTGGATTGCAAAAGTTTCAAAGCTTTCAATAACAAAGATAAAAGAAATTCGTAAGGAACTGAAGTAGTCAAATTGTATGATAATCTCTTATAGGTTTGTTGTGATTTTTAAACGTCCAATTAATGTAATCCATCTGTTTTTTAGGGCTGGCTATGTAGTGGAAAATGTTTTGGTTTTGTATTTTTTGTATCTACAGATGACCTTAGAATTTTTTTCAATGAAAAAATGTGTGTATAGCAAGCATACTTTGCAACGCATACTAAAGGCTAGAACAACTGGCACATTGGAGGAGAAATAATGTCACAAAACTTAAACAAACAATTGAATAAACTTGTAGCTACATGGTCTGTACTTTATACGAAATTGCACAATTATCATTGGTATGTAACGGGGAATGCTTTCTTTACACTACATGCAAAATTTGAAGAATTATATAATGAAACAACGTTAAATCTAGATGAAATTGCAGAACGTATTCTTTCGAAAGATGGAAAACCAGTTGCTACGTTAAAAGAACATCTTGAGCTGTCCTTTGTAGAGGAAGCAAAAGGGAATGAGACGACAGAGGAAATGGTGGCTACAACCATTGCCGATTTCCAAACACTTATGAAAGCTTTAAATTCAACAATGGAGCTTGCGGCAGAAGAAGGGGACGATCGAACAGAGGATATACTAAATGCTATGTATCAGTCCCTAGAAAAGCATACATGGATGCTGAAAGCCTTCCTCGGACATTAATAACCACAAGTAAATGATAGGCGATGGGACTTCTTAATTCACTTCCGTTGCCTATTTTTTGATATTTGAAAGTTTAAGACCATTGTTTCAAAAGGTGAATATGTATTACAGAGATATTACAAATATTACAGTTCGTTAAAAGAATAGGTAAAAAGGTTTTTTTCTTGAATAGGAAGGGTAGATACCAAGTAAGCCATACAAATTAGGAGGAATTGAGCATGATAAATGAACAAAACCAAAAAATTGAAGTGGCCCATACAAGGGAAGAAATGCTTCATATTTTAGAAAGTATGCAATTAGATGCATATCAAATAGAGGATATTTACGTTATTGCAAAGGATCCAAGTAAATTTGAAGGTGTGAAATGGGATGCTAATGTTAAAACACATGAGGTTGGGAATTGGGTTGATCAAATTAAGTCTTGGTTTACCGGTGAATCGGCTGTAAAAGAAGGATTTAAGCGATTTGATCTTACGGAAGGTCAAACAGCTTACTATGCTCATCTCGTTGAACAGGGTGTCATCGTATTATTTGCTGAGCATTCAACTGAACCTATGACGACATAATGTATAGTAAGATGATTGTTATTCGTCTTGATTCACGTGTGACAGGGAGAGTTTCCTTTTGAACAATAAGTAAGTTATAAAATAAACAGAGTGAGTGCACATGCATCACTCTGTTTATTTTTGTTGTAAGAATTAATTTATAGCTTTTTCATGTTCATGTTTTTTAATAAAGCGTAAAACATGGAGATGCTCTAATTGGGCAACAAGATTACCAATTAGAATAAAGCTACCACCAATTACTATTTTTACCGTTATTCCTTCACCAATAAACATCATGGCAAACATCGCTGCGAAAATTGGCTCTAAGGAAAATATTAGTCCTGTATGTGTAGCAGAGGTAAACTGTTGTGCAACAGTTTGACCTACGAAGCAAAATGCACTACAAATGACACCAAGTCCTATAATAGCAATCCAAGAAGTCGTTGTATTTGGAAGTGTTGGCGTTTCGAAAATGAATGTTAATACAAGTGCATAAAGTCCAGCAAAACCAAGCTGGTAAATGCCATAAGAAATTGATTCAACGCTCCGTGTAAATGAACTGTTTAACAGTAAATAAAACGAATAACATAGTGCGGCGATGGCTATTAAAATATCCCCTTTTTGAAAGGTAAATGAACCATGTGCCGTTAAAACTGTAATCCCAATCATTGTGCAAATAATCGCAAAGCTAACTGCTCTTGAAGGTAATTTCTTTTCAATAAAACTGCTGAAAATAGGCACTAAGATAACTGTTAGACTTAAAATAAAACCAGCATTTGATACCGATGTAGTTTCTAGTCCGAATAAACTTAGAACGAACACAATGAATAATAGAAACCCTTGTATAGCTGCATATTTTAATGTTTTAACATCGACTTTAATCATACGTTTATAAAAGATAATACCAGCTACGAAAAATGCGATGATACAACGCAATGCCACCACATTATAAACAGCCAATGTTTCAAGCCCCATTACCATAAAAGTATAAGATAAGCCCCAGAACATTGTCACTATAACCATCAATAAATTTGCTTTTCCTTGGATACTCATTATGCTCACCTACAATCTGTGTACTAAAACAGTTTTTATACTAAAATTTACTATATATCTTGTGTTGTGATTAGTAAAACGAATGTTTATAATGGTTAGTATTAAAAAAATTCATGTATATAGAGGACAAGGCGATGAGTTTAGTCAAATATGAGATTTTGAATAAAGTGGCTGAGGTAGCTAGCTTTACAAAAGCAGCGGAAGCATTGGGATTAACCCAATCTGCTGTAAGTCATGCTGTTTCAAGCTTAGAAAAGGATTTCGGCTTTCCACTCATTCACAGAAGTCGAGCAGGTGTCACGTTAACAAGTGAAGGTAATGTAATGCTAAGAGCAATGAGACATGTCCTCGATGCACAAGAACTGTTACAGCAAGAAGCTGCACATATACTTGGCGTTACTCGAGGGAAAGTGAGAATTGGTGTAATTTCAAGTATTTCTTCAAACTGGATGCCGGAAATTGTTCGTATTATGGACAATCAATTTCCTGGTATCCAAGTCGAATTGCGCGAGGGAGATTATTATGAAATTGAACAATGGCTATTGAGTGGAGAGGTTGATGCGGGATTTTTAAATGGTCAAAAATCTAAGCAGTTTCAGTTTACCGAACTTCAGCAGGATCCATTGCTGTGTATTGTCTCCGATAAAAGTCCACTTTATAATAAAGCCGAAATTGATATTGTTGAACTAGAAGACATGCCATTTATCATGACTTCATATAAAGGCACTAATGATGTAAAAGAACTGTTAGAGCAATATCACGTAAAGCCAAATATTCGCTTTGAACTATCAGAAGAGGTAGGGATCATTTCGATGATTGCTCACCAGCTTGGAATTAGTATTTTACCGAAATTAGTGACGTATAACTTGCCTCCTACGATAAAAGCTATACCTTTAAAACAAGGTGGCTATCGCACAATAGGAATAGCTATGAAAAATCAGGCATCACCAGTGACCAAGAAATTTGCTGAGATATTAAGTTCCTGGTTAAAAGAGCAAAATATGAAATAGTATTAATTTAACTCCAACCTTATAAAAACAACATTGAAGCATAACATAGCATTACGTTAAAATAGTATTTGTATATTTATCTTCAGCAGATCTTTTTTGTACCGAAAGCGTAGCGACAGGTACAGAAGATTCCCACCTCTAAAGGTGGTGAGATGAATGCAATTTTGATTACTTTTTCAGTGTGTGTCCAAACACTTACTGAAATAGAGGAACTTAGCCTAAGAGAGCCACGTCCTGTGGCAATTTATCTGTGCGAAAGCGAAGCGTCAGCAACAACACACGACTGATTGACCAACATTACGCTGCTGATGCTGCGTTAGTACTACGCTTTCGCGCGAAAAACATGTTGGCCCAAAGCCTCCGGCGGATGTCACGGATTTTCAAAGGAATGAATATAAGGATGTTAGCCTAAAATCTTCGCATCCTGCGAAAACGGCTAACTGACCTGCATCGGTAAAAACGCCACGTCCTGTGGCATTACCGAAATGACCGACATCGTGTCGGCCCTCGTGCAGGCCTAGGCACAATTCAAAATCCGGTCGCATTGTTTATCTGTAGCGAAAGCAAAGCGACAGCTACAATTACGCCAAGGTGAAATTGATTAGAAAAAAGGTGAGTGTATGGGGACATTACGAGGTAAGACCGTACTCATTACAAGTGGGGGAACACTTGAAAAATGGGATCGTGTGCGTGGGCATACGAATTTATCGAAAGGGTCGATGGGCTGTTATTTAGCTGAAGCAGCACTAGAGGCTGGGGCAAACGTATTGTATATGCATGGTTATTTTGCACAGCTTCCTGAGAACAAAGATAAAATGCGTAACATTCGATTTGAAGGTATTGAAGATTTAGGTGAGAAAATTCGACATGCTGTTCAGGAAGAACAAGTAGATATCGTTATTATGGCAGCTGCAGGTTCTGATTGGCTCATTGACAAAGTGTATGATCAATCTGGGAATTTAATGGAGGAAGTAGGTAAAATGCCATCTGATGAGCCACCTATCATTCACTTTAAAAAGGCACCTAAAGTATTAGGTCAAATTAAAGGGTGGCAGCCAAAAGTTACATTAGTGGGCTTTAAACTTGAGGCAACAGATGACGAGGAATTTTTACTGTCCCGTGCACGCCTACGAATGGAATCGGCCAACGCTCAGTTTATGGTAGCAAATAGCTCACAGTCTTTATATGGTGGAGATGAGCCACACTGGATTGTACCGGCTAAAGGCGAACCGATAAAGGTTATGGGCAAGCAAAAGACAGCGAAAGCATTAATGGATCTTTTATAAAATGATTAAAACAAAAACTGTGTAGAGGCAAATTGATCTGCGCAGTTTTTATTTTTTCCCCCGTAAAGTCTATAGTGATACTTACTGGCATAACTATAGACATACTTCATATTCCTTTATTTCTTAGTAAACAACTAAGTTTTGTAATATTTATATTGACAATGGGTTTTCTGAATTATAGAATTATTTGCATGAAACGAAATACCGACAACTAGGCCTAAAAAGAAGCTTTGACAACAAATATTGTAGGTCAAATCCAACAGAGCTATCTAAGGGATAAGTGGGCTATGATTGATGAGTTGGCCTCAAAATATGTTAAAAGAAGGGGTGTATCGGATGACTCAACAGGTAAAGGTAGATGACAAAAAACTAGAGGCAATTGCAAAGGCGATTCAAAATTTGGAGTTTGGAGAAGTACACATTACGATTCAAGATGGTGTCATTGTGCAAATTAACAGACTTGAAAAGCAAAGATTTCCACAGAAAAAGTAAACTGTATAGAAGGCCACAAAAATTATTTCCTTCGTTTTATGTGGCCATTTTCGCAACAGCATAGGTTATTTTATAGAGTTAGCTATTTTAATTAATGTGTAAGGTGTATCGGTATTAGATATTTCTTTATAAATACCGAGTAAATATTGCAAATTATTTATTTCGAAAACAAAAAAGTTAAATAGTTGGTTTTCAAAATAAATAGCTTTTGTACCATCTTGAAGAGTATATTCTTTACCTTTAAAGTTCAATTTGTCTTTGAAGTTTATTTTATTTTCTATTGATCGAATCTCAATTTTGTAAATATTTCCTTTTATTTCTTTATTAACAAACATAAGACTCAATGCATCATTCATATTATATTTTTTATCTTCGTAAAATTTCCCAAATTGATGTGTGAAGGAAATCGGTGGCATAATTTGGGGTAACTTTACCGCACATTTACAATGATTTTCAAATTCCTTAACGGACTCTTCTACGGATTTATATCCACCTTCAGCGAATTTTTCCTCAAAGGAAGGAGGAGGGTTTTCGAAATTTGCAGTTACCCATTCATTTGTAGAAAATAAAAAAATAATAGATATCATGAAAAGGATTTTTTTAAACATTTGTAATACACCTCATCTCTTACTTTTTCATCAATCAAACTTATTATTTCGATAAAGAGCGGAAAGATACGTCAAAAAAACAGGATGATTACGACCAATCATCCTGTTTTTTGCGTATATATTTTTGCCAAAGCCTAATCATAAAAACTATTTGGGATTTCACCAATATGTCTGCGATGGTAAAGTAAGGGTTCCTTCTGTGCATTCTCAATTTCTAGGACCTGCCCGATAAATATCGTATGATCTCCAGCATCGATTTGCTGAGATGTTTTGCATTGTAAAATGGCCGCAGTATCATGTAAAACCGGTAGACCTAAAGCTGAGTTTGACCATTTAGCCTGGGCGAAACGATCTGGGATTTTACTTGAAAATAGCGTACATAATTGTTCTTGATTGCTCGCTAAAATATTTACAGCAAACTTTTGAGCCACTGTAAAATATGGATGTAGCTGTGATTTTTTATCGAGCGACCATAAAATAAGGAGTGGATCTATGGAAACTGACGCAAAGGAATTGACAGTTAAGCCAATAGGTTCACCTATGTCATTACAAGCAGTGACAACCGTAACACCTGTTGGATAATTACCTAATGCTAGTTTAAAAGCAGCTACTTTGTCTGTCATTCTAATCACCTCTTCATTGATTTACGAAAATAAAAAATCTTTTTTGATGAACTACTAGCATTGAAATCCTTTTGTTGCCGGGCATTTTAAAAAAGATATCATAAAATATAGTAAGTTCTAATAATTATAATATTCTAAATTTTATTTTAAACCAACAAAACTAACAGGTAAAGTATATAATAGAGAAAAAAGGGGGTTCAGTCATGACTTTATATTTTGACCATCTAGTTCATCAAGTTCAATCACCAGAAAATACAAAGATTTTCTTAAATAAACGTAATATCCATACAGTTAACGGTGGTCAACATACAATGTGGGGGACATACAATACGTTAAGCTATTTTGGATTAAACTATATTGAGCAAATAGCAATTTATGATCGTAATTTATTTGAAAATGCAGTGAAATCACCTTATTCCTTACATTATACGTTTAAACGTGCTAACGAGCGCTATGGTTTTTCAAGAATTGCATTACGTACAAAAAATATTGAAGAAGAGGCACAACGTTTACGTTCACTTGGATTTGAAGTATATGGACCAGATGCTTGTAGTCGTACAAGACCAGATGGCTCTGTAGTAGAATGGAAGCTATTGCATTTTGGGAAGCCAGAGCAGGCAATTGATTTTCCATTTTTGATTGAGTGGACTGATACAGATGAGGAACGTATTGCACAATTAAAAGCAAATGGAGCCATTGATACGAATCAAACTATATCGATGGAATCTGTCCAATTTTATGTGAAAGATGTGCAAGCAACAGTGAATTTATGGAGGAAAGTATTACAACTACCAGAGCCTGAACAACAAGAACAGTTTATCTCCTTACATTTACCAAATATTCGCCTGGATTTTTATGACAAAGTCGCTGCAGCTACTATGACACTAGGTCATTTAAATGAAGGGGCGTTTGGGGTAACACTTATGGATACTGACAGAACGAAGGAAACGCTAGTTTTTCCCGGAGCTTTTTATTGGATCAATCGCTGAAGTTATAGTGTTTATAGCGATAGTACATTTAAGAGCATTTGAAAAAAGGAGCCGTTCATCCATCGAACAGCTCCTTTGAGTTTATACTTTTACAACATTTGACGCCTGTGGCCCTCGATTGCCTTCCACCACTTCAAATGATACCTTTTGACCTTCTTCAAGTGTACGGAAGCCTTCCTCTTGGATTCCCGTAAAATGTACAAATACATCTTCTCCATCATCACATTCTATAAAGCCATAACCTTTTTCATTATTGAACCACTTTACGATTCCCTGTTGCATAAGCATTCGCCTCCCATGCGCTTGAATGTAGAATAAAATCAATTAAGTCGTGACATAAATTGTGAAAATGTGAAAAAATGCATTTTCATTTAGAACATACATGAATTGAGCAATGTTGTCAATTGATTGTCGAAATACTTGAATAACTTACTATGATTTTTTTTACAATAAAGTCTATAATGGAATTAACTTCTTTCAGCAAGAAGTTAAGGCCTCCGGCGGATGTCACAGAATCGGAAAGGAATTCTTTGTGTACGCACAAAGCCGATTCCGGACGCAATTATGCCGAGGCATAATTGATCGACATAGAAAGTAGGATGCCAAATGACAACGAAAAAACAACCTCTAACAGATCTAGAAATCGCGAATCAAGCGGTTATGCAACCTATTACTCAAATAGCGAAAGCTGCAGGTATTCCAGAGGATGCACTTGAACAGTATGGTCGCTACAAAGCAAAAATTGATCCATTAAAAATAACAGCACATGGTGAGGATGCAAAGGTTGTATTGGTAACAGCTATTAGTCCAACTCCAGCGGGTGAAGGGAAATCAACTGTAACGGTTGGGCTTGCTGATGCACTTCATCAATTAAATAAAAATGTTGTTGTTGCTTTACGTGAGCCATCACTCGGCCCTGTAATGGGTGTAAAAGGTGGAGCAACAGGTGGTGGATATGCACAGGTTGTGCCGATGGAAGATATTAACTTGCATTTCACTGGTGACCTTCACGCGATTACGACTGCGAATAATGCATTATCAGCCTTTATTGATAATCATATCCATCAAGGAAATGCTTTAAACATTGACCCTCGCCGTATAATTTGGAAGCGTGTAATGGATTTAAATGATCGCGCCCTTCGTAAAGTTGTTGTGGGTCTCGGTGGTCCTGTTCAAGGGATGCCACGTGAGGACGGCTTTGACATTACAGTTGCATCAGAAATAATGGCAGTTTTCTGTTTAGCTACAAGTATTGAAGATTTACGTGAACGTTTAGCAAGTATCGTAATCGGTTATACATTTGACCGTGAGCCTGTATTCGTGCGTGATCTTCAAGTGGAAGGGGCATTAACATTATTATTAAAAGATGCCTTCAAACCAAACTTAGTGCAAACGCTTGAGGGGACACCTGCCATTATTCACGGTGGACCATTTGCCAACATCGCACACGGCTGTAACTCGATTATGGCGACACAAACAGCTCGTAAGCTGGCAGATATCGTTGTGACAGAAGCGGGCTTTGGTTCAGATTTAGGCGCTGAAAAATTTATGAATATTAAAGCGCGTAAAGCAGGCTTTAAACCAAGTGCAGTTGTAATCGTAGCTACAATTCGTGCATTAAAAATGCATGGCGGTGTAGCGAAAACGTCACTAGTTGGAGAAAACGTTGATGCCCTTTTACAAGGAATCGAAAATTTAGCCAAACATGTTGAGACGATTCGTACATTTGGCGTTGAGCCGATTATTGCTTTAAATCGTTTTATTACGGACACAGAGGCTGAGTTAGAAGCAGTCCTGAATTGGTGTCAAGAAAATCATGTTCGTATCGCACGTACTAATGTCTGGGAGGAAGGCGGAAAGGGTGGTCTAGGCTTAGCTGAACAAGTGCTAGCTGTTCTTGATGAAAAAAACAATTTTTCTCCATTATATGACATAACAGAATCTATTGAGGAAAAAGTACGTACAATTGTGCAAAAAGTTTATGGTGGGAAAGATGTGCAATTTACCGATCAAGCGAAAAAACAAATTGCCCAAATTGAAAAATTCGGTTGGGATTCACTACCGATTTGTATGGCGAAAACGCAATATTCTTTATCAGACCAACCAAGTCTTTTAGGACGTCCAGAAGGCTTTACAATCACTATTCGCGAAGTCATTCCTAAACTTGGTGCTGGCTTCCTAGTTTGCTTAACTGGGGATATTATGACAATGCCAGGTTTACCAAAAGCACCAGCCGCTTTGCGTATGAATGTTGATAATGAAGGACATGCGGTAGGGTTGTTCTAGAGTAAGAAGTACAAAAGAATATATAAATGCAAAAGCTGTTCCTTTAAGTTATAAAGGGCAGCTTTTTTAACTTTTGTTATCGGATGTAACTGAACAATGCCGTAGCATATTAGTTATTGTGAAAAAAGGGGAAGAAAATTAATAGCCCCTATATTCACGAAGGAGAAAACTGGCTAACCATAAAAAAATTGCAATTCGAATGATTAAATACATTGTATATTCAAAAAAAGAAAGTTTTCTTTCACGCTTTAGATTTTTTAAAAGTCTTACAGAAAAAATTGAACATAAGAGAAGGAATGCTATAGATATTTGATATATGTTTTCTAACAGGTTTACATTTTCTAATAGGCTTTTCAGCAAGATCATCCTTTCATACTAGAACGTATGAGTTGTCTTGTTTTAGTATGCTGATACTTTAGTTGATTACGAAGAAAAATTGGGAAATGTCATTCATCAGTTGAATGGGGTGCGCATTGTATCGGGTTTAGTGACTGATTACTTATTAGCAAAGGAAAATGGCTTTGATGTAGGTAAATAAGAAATTGGTGGCGAATACAAAGATGATAAGCAGTCAAGATTAGATATTGTTGTGAAAACGCAGGATCAGCAAATGATTAATATTGAAATTCAATTGTCTAATCAACACGATATGTTTAAGCGTACATTATTTTACTGGGCTCAACTTTATACATCACAATGACAAAAGGGTATGGGGTATCATAAACTGCTACCGACGATTATTATTAATATATGTAACTTCACATTGTTTCCTCAAAGTGCATATTATCACAGTACCTTCCATTTATATGAGGATAAAACATTAAAGCGATTAGTTATACAGGATGATGCTTTGGAAGTGCACTTTATTGAAATGAATAAATTCCTTGAACAATGGCATAGGGGATTTCTTAAGCCACTGGATGATATTTTAGCACGTTGGTTATTGTTATTAGGAATGGTCGATGCACGAAAGAAAAAGGTCTATAAAAAAATATATCGTGAAATGGAGGAACTAGCGATGAAGGGCGAACATTTATTACAGGCATTTAATGTTTGGGAAGAGCTAAGTTTATCACAGGAAGATGTTATAGCTTATCAATCTCGCTTAAAGTCTATCCTTGATGAAGAGGCAAAGTTGGAGGATGTAAAGCATATGGCAGAGCAACTGGGAATAGAGAAAGGAATCGAAAAAGAAAAAGAAGAAACCGCTAATAAACTTTTAGCGAATGGCATGGATATTGATTTTATTCATAAAATAACAGGCTTATCTACGGAGCGTATTGAAGAAATCAAAGAAAGGCTAATTCAAAGTCGTGAAGACAAATAACGAAAAGGTTAACAAAGCTCGTCATGACCCTAAAATCTCACGTGTTCAGAATTTCTTCCTTAGGAATATTTTAGAAGGGGAGTAAGGGATAACAAGTAGCAAGGAAAAGGGAGATAGGAGATATATGTCTTTAAAATGGAAATTGAAGAAAAAATAAAAGCTGCCATCATCTACAATAAATAAGATGGGCAGCTTTTATTTTTTCTTCAGCGGGTTGGTATTACATAACATAACTATCGTTCCTACTTCCTTCATAACTTAATACTTCAATTACGGCTTAAATAAAATTCGGAAAAATTGTTGCCAAAAAAATTCTCTAGTTTTGTTAGCACGACTCTGGATGATTAGACTTTTCGCAAAATGGCAAGAAATTGGTATGCTATTTGCCATTAATGGGAGGAGTTACGTTCATACATATTCAAGATAATGAATAGAAGAAGGTAACATCGATTAATGATAAAAATATCACACGCTTGCTACATATGCTCAAAGCTTTCTAGGTCGTGAAAAGCTTGTTTGTTCACTTATCTCGAAATGTACATTCACTATGCGGGTTAAAACAAAGAATTTCTAAGGGAAAGTGTTCACTTTTATTTGTTTAGATGATTGGTTTTCACTTTACGCACGTCATCTTGCAACACAGTATTCAATTTTAAAGCCCGCTGAAGTTGTTTAATCTGTTAAAACATAGTTCTTGTACATCACTGAAATAGTGAGCCTACAGAACAAAAATAGTTGTTCTGTACATTTATCTTACAATATTCTGAAAAATTAGTCAATTGAAATCAACTTCTCAAATTGATTTTTTTGTTAAATTTAGAGGTTACTTAATTACCAACAATTCTAAGCAATACCGTATAATAAAGGATGAAGGGACTGAACTAAGAATATGAACAATTTAATGGACAAAGTACGAGGGATTTACGAGCAATTTGATGCTAGTCATGATTTTCAACATATTGAACGTGTTTATCAAAATGCGTTAACGATATTACAAACTGAACCGGAAGCCGATGCAGAGGTCGTGGAAATTGCTGTGCTGTTGCATGATGTTAGTGATAAAAAGTATACCGATAGCAAGGAGCAAGAGAATAAGCTAATTGCCGAGCTGTCTTTAAGCGAGGAGAAGAAGCAACATATTCAAGATTGCATCGCACAAGTATCGTATAATGGTGGCAATGAGCTAGAAGCAACTTCTCTCGAAGCAAAAATAGTACGAGATGCAGATCGTTTAGATGCGATTGGAGCAATCGGTATTGCGCGCACATTTGCTTTTGGTGGAGCTAAGGGTCGAAAGCTTTACGACAAGGAAGAGAATGCACGTACGGATATGACAGAAGAGGAGTACCGCAATAAAAATACATCCTCAGTTACCCATTTTTATGAGAAGCTATTATTGCTGAAGGATTTAATGATTACTGACAAGGGCAAGCAAATGGCTGAAGAACGCCATCAATTTATGGTACAGTTTTTAGAGCAATTACAAAATGAAATAGGTGAGTAATACCTCACGCTACTAAAAAAATCCGTTGTCTATTTCAATAGACAACGGATTTTTAGGGTTAAATAATGTTGATTCATTCATTTGCTTCGGAAGGAGTATTTTTTGATTCAATTTTTTTACGTAAAATCTACTCAAATATTATTGTGTGAAAATAAGGTTACCTATATTACATAAAAAACCGTTGCATCATCCTATAGCTCTGAAAATAGTAAGTGAGATAGCGTTGTGCAAATAAGCTTGGGATTTTTTTTATATAAGACATTTTTTATTTTTGAATACTCTTTCGTTTGTTTGGATAACATATTTTTATCATAATATTATAATTAGTTTAATTTAAAATAGTAAAAGTAGTGAACATAGTCGAAAGGATTAAGGAAATTGCTCATTATGGACAGGTGTTCCTGTTGTAATTAGGCGAGGTCTTAGGAAATAAAACTAAAAATCTCTAGGCGACAGATGCAATGTGGGTAAAAACAATTTCAATAAATTTGGAGGAAGAAAATGATGACAAAAGATTTTTATACTACACTTAAAGAAAGACGTACTTACTACGGAATTAATAAAGAGGTAAAAATATCTGATGAAAGAATTAAAGAAATTGTAGAATTTGCTGTGAAATATACTCCGTCAGCATTCAATTCTCAAACTGCACGCATTGTTGTATTATCAGGTGAGGCACATAATAAATTGTGGGATATCACAACTGAAGTATTAAGAAAAGTAGTTGGAGATAGAGATTTTTCAGGCACTCAACAAAAAATGGATTCTTTTAAAGCAGGTTATGGTACAGTATTATTCTTAGAAGATGAAGCGGTAGTTAAATCACTTCAAGAGCAATTTGCCGCCTATGCTGAAAACTTTCCGATTTGGTCAAATCAAGCATCAGGTATGCACCAATTAGTTTTGTGGGCAGGATTGGAAGCAGAGGGATTAGGAGCTTCTTTACAACATTATAATCCACTAATTGATGATGAAGTGAAAAAAGAATGGAATATCCCTAATAATTGGAAGCTTATTGCGCAAATGCCCTTTGGCAATCCAACGGTAACACCAGGCGAAAAAGAATTCCAACCACTTGAAGATCGAATAAAATTTCACAAATAATTATCTGCTATGTATATGATATACCAAGCAGTACGGCACTGAGTGTCATTTTTGAGACAGTAACCTTTTTACAGCCAGTTGAAGGTATTGAACCAACGACTGGTTGTTGTTTAATTTCGGCTTTTAATCCGGATTTCTGAGCGTTGTAAATCCGCATTTTTTTGACGGTACCTCTATATGCATCATTTTGCAATTACGTTAAAATACAATCTACAAAATGTAAGAAGAGTCCATTTTGAACAAATGTTCAAATGGATTCTTCTTTATTTTAGCTGTTTTCGTAAAGATTGTTGCTCTTCAACTAACGGTGCAGGATAGTTCAACAAGGAGCGATTGAAATACAATAAATATGGAGTTTTGGGAATAATGATACTAAACAAATTTAAGGAGAATCAGAAATGAAAAAATTGCTTTTTAGCCTTATCTTCGTTTTAGTAATTCGTCCTTCACAAACACACTCTGAGAATAAAATTGAAGAGTTGCCACCTTGTTCAGCAATACTTGAACCAACAAAAAACGTACCTAAAAATGCCAGAGGAGTAGCACTGATTTATAATATTGAAAGAAAGTTTAATGATGAACGAACAAGTCTCAGTGTTCACGCACTTCATTTACCAAAGCCATCTAGTTTTGGGGGTTATGATGGTTATGAAGTATTAGCATATATTCCGAAAGAAATAAGTTGGATTTTCTCATTGTCTCCTTTAACTAAATATGGAGAAACTACTTGGGCTGGGAATTTGGATGAAGTTTCTCCTATAATGCGACCTACTCGTATCAAAGTTCGGACAGTCAATACAAAGACAAAGAAAACGGGTCCTATTGTACTTGAAAAAATACTAAAACCTTGTTGAATAAACGGGGGCTTTAGTTAAATATTCGATTTACGAAATATCAAACATAAATACAGAGTTGATTCTACACATTTTGTAGATTAACTCTTTTTTTATGCTTTAACAGCAACAATCTTTTAGAAAACAGCCTTATTTTAAAGTAACCTTTTATATATCAATGGTATAAAAGTTTTTGCTTCGTTTCATATTACTATTATGTTTTAAGCAGGTGGAAACCCGTATGGGCCGAGTTTTTTATCATAGGTGAGAAAAAGCAAAACGACAGCTTACAGCAATTTACTGTTGGAATTATGTTAGGGATGGCGAAAGTATAACGAGGAGGACCTTAAATGTATCCAGATTTAGAAGGGAAAGTTATTGTTATTACAGGTGCTTCAACAGGATTAGGAAAAGCAATGGCATTACGTTTTGGCGAGGAAAAAGCAAAAGTTATCGTGAATTTTCGCTCAAATGAAAAAGAGGCAAATGCTGTTGTTGAAGGAGTGAAAAAAGCAGGTGGGGAAGCGATAGCTGTAAAAGGAGATGTGTCAGTTGAAGGGGATGTCATCAACCTCGTCCAGACTGCCGTGAATAAGTTTGGAACTCTCGATGTAATGATTAATAACGCTGGAATAGAAAATCCAGTACCCTCACATGAAATGCCGCTTGAAGATTGGAATAAAGTAATCAATACGAATTTAACAGGTGTATTTTTAGGAAGTAGAGAAGCGATTAAGTACTTCGTCGAACATGATATTAAAGGGACAGTGATCAATATGTCCAGTGTTCACGAAGTTATTCCATGGCCTTTGTTTGTTCACTATGCGGCTAGTAAAGGAGGCATTAAACTGATGTCACAAACATTAGCATTAGAATATGCCCCAAAAGGAATTCGTATCAATAATATCGGGCCTGGTGCGATTAATACACCTATTAATGCTGAGAAATTTGCCGATCCCGAAAAACGTGCAGATGTGGAAAGTATGGTTCCAATGGGGTATATCGGAAAACCAGAGGAGATTGCAGCAACAGCAGCATGGCTTGCTTCATCCCAAGCTAGTTACGTAACAGGAATCACTCTATTTGCTGATGGTGGAATGACCTTATACCCTTCTTTTCAAGCAGGTCGTGGGTAAGTAACGGAAAATGGAAATGGGGTTATCTGCCCTGTTCAAAGTGGTTAAATTCTTATAATACTTCATTGTTGCGTTTGTTGATTTAATAAAAAATAGCATAAATAAAAACTGGCATTGGAACCTAACAGACATTTAACCCTCTTCCAATGCCTTTCTTTATTTTACATATACTGAATAAAAAATTAAGACAGCGTTTTCGAATTTCCTATATTGGATAAATTAAAGTAACTTAAATTATCACATTTTGTTAACGCATCTTTTTTAAGTTTGAATTAATAATCGATATTTGGTTAATCTGCTGGTCTTGGACCTCTTTCGCCCTGTGTATTTTCCAAGGTTAAAATAGGCCGAACTGTAATGTCTTCTATTACTCGAATTTGACAAGATAGCCGCAAACAGTCTTCATATAAATTCTCATCAATATTTTTAATAGAGAAGGCGTGTTTTTCTATTTTTGAAATATCCTTATATTCACCAGCTAATACCTCCACTCTACAAGTTGTGCATTTTGCTATTCCGCCACACTGATGAAAAATGTTTATATTATTATCTTCAAGAGCTAATACTAATTTTTTTCCTTCCTCTACTTCAAAGGTTTTTCCTCCAAATACGGTGACAAGTGGCATCTATGAATTCTCCTTTCAATTAATGGGGTTTTAACGCAGTAACTGTTACTATCAGTTTGGATTGCTCCAGCTATTCTCATACAGTTTAAAAAGTTTTACCTAGCCCAGGAAGTTTGTATGGAGGGAAGCGGTTTGAAGGATAATCATATGGTGGGTAGCCATAGGAAGGGTTCCCAAGCATGAACTTGAAGGAGCGACTTGGGTAAAACCTAAAGACTTCGTGTATCTTATCAATGGATATTGCACATGCTAATCTTAAAGTAACTTTTTTCCAATAATATTAACAAAAAGGGAAATATTTCTGAACCGAGATCATTTTTTTCTTAGTAATGAGTTAAAAATCTTTTCATTCATTATATAAAACATATATAATTACTTATGTTTTTTCGACAATGGGGATCTTGAATTAGGTCTATTTTTCTTTCGAATATTAGATCGTGGGAGAAATCTCCTTTTAAATACATTGGGGTAATCGTCAAAGGAGTTTTAACATCATGAAAGAAGCAAAAAGCGCAGTCAAATGGATTCCTTTCCTCATTTCCCTTGCTGTTGGCGTGGCTATCTGGTTTTGTCCAGCGCCTTCAGGAGTAGATGAAAAAGCGTGGCATCTGTTCGCTATTTTTGTTGCGACCATTATAGGATTTATAACGAAACCGTTGCCAATGGGAGCAATATCATTTATTGCTATGGCTATGATTGCCATAACAAATACATTAACTATTGAAGAGACATTAAGTGGTTTTGGTAATTCAACGATTTGGCTAATCGTTATTGCCTTCTTTATTTCTCGAGGATTTATTAAAACGGGACTAGGGGAACGAATTGCCTATGTATTTGTTCGTCTTTTTGGGAAAAAAACTTTGAGTCTGTCCTACTCATTACTAGCAAGTGACTTAATATTAGCACCTGCTATTCCTAGTAATACAGCTCGTGCTGGTGGTGTTATATTCCCAATCATCCAGTCATTATCTCATACCTTCGGATCTAAACCAGAAGATGGGACAGAGCGTAAGATGGGTGCCTTTCTTTTGAAGGTAGGTTTTCAAGGGAATTTAATAACATCTGCTATGTTTATGACAGCCATGGCAGCGAATCCTTTAATTGTTAAGCTAGCAAGTGATTCAGCTGGAGTAACTATTACTTGGTTTGGTTGGGCAGTAGCCATGATTGTCCCGGGGCTAACCGCTTTAATCGTTGTTCCTTATGTTATTTATAAAATTTATCCGCCTGAAATCAAGGAAACACCAGAGGCAGCAGCTATCGCTAAAAAGAAGCTGGAAGAATTCGGTCCTCTGAAAAGTTCCGAAAAACGAATGATCGTAGTATTTGTTGCTGTGTTATCGTTATGGATTGGCGGAGACTACTTAGGCATTAGTGCTACTACAGCAGCTCTTATAGGACTTTCATTGCTGTTATTGTTAGATGTATTAACATGGGCAGATATTAAAAAGGAAGAAGGAGCATGGGACACACTAATTTGGTTTGCAACGCTATTTATGATGGCATCTTTTATGAACAAACTAGGGTTGATTCCGTGGTTTAGTAATGAAGTTGGTGGACTTGTATCTGGATATAGCTGGATATGGGCGGTTGTCATATTAGCTTTAGTCTATTTCTATTCTCATTATTTCTTTGCGAGTTCCACTGCGCATATTAGTGCGATGTATGCAGCATTTTTATCTGTTATGTTGCAAGCGGGAGCACCTGCTATGTTGGCAGCTATATTATTAGCGGCATTTAGTAATTTATTTGGCGCCACTACTCATTATGGTTCTGGTCCAGCACCGGTCTTCTTTGGTGCAGGCTATATTGACCAAAAGAAATGGTGGACAGTTGGATTTGTAGTTTCCGTAGTTACTATCCTGATTTTTGTTATAGTAGGAGGACTATGGTGGAAGCTTCTTGGTTATTGGTGAGTTAGCTTCTGTATCCGGATAGAAAATATTCTATCCGGATATTTTTTTGAGATTTTTAACGCTTCTTCATTTGGATTTAATGGAGAGGCGTTTTTTAGATAGGTAAGAAGAGTTTGTTGTCCTTTGTTTACCTGTCATTTGGTGTTATGATAAAAATGGATATCAATAATAAACTACATATAAAAGTAGTATGGACACTAAACAACACCTAAATGAAAGAGATGGACAAGTGTAATGAGTCATTTAATTGTACAAAATTTAACGAAAACAGTGGGCGATAAAACGCTCTTTCAAAATATTGAATTTACAATTTATGAAGGGGAGCGAGCTGGGCTAATTGGTATTAATGGTACTGGTAAATCCACATTGCTTTCTATTTTAGCAAATGAAATCGAAGCGGATTCAATGGAAGTTGACCGCCCAAATAAATATCGTGTTGCATATTTACCACAGGAGCCTACTTTTAATGGTGGTGAAACTGTGTTACAGGCAGTGTTTGCAGGGGATTCACCTATTTTAAAACTGAATCGTGAATATGAGGAAACGGTTGCTGCACTTGCATTAAATCCGACTTCAGAAAGTTTACAAAAAACGTTATTTAGCTTGCAACATCGTATGGATGAAGAGCAGGCATGGGATGTCAATGCACTTGCTAAGACAGCCCTTACGAAGCTTGGAATTGAAATGTTTGATAAAGAAGTATTAACACTGTCAGGCGGTCAACAAAAGCGCGTTGCTTTAGCTAAAGTTTTAATTGAGCCGGCAGATCTTTATTTATTAGACGAGCCTACCAACCATTTAGATGTGCAGTCAACAGAGTGGCTGCAGGAAATGGTGTTACGATTAAAGGGAGCAGTGATATTTATTACCCATGATCGTTATTTTTTAGATGAGCTGTCTACTCATATTTACGAGCTAGCTGATCAAACATTATACCGACATACTGGGAATTATGGGGATTATTTAGAAGCACGTGCTATTCGTGAAGAAATGAAAGCAGCCTCCGCACAAAAAGACCGCAACCGCTATCGCTCAGAATTAAAATGGATTCGTCGTGGAGCAAAAGCGCGTTCTACGAAGCAAAAGGCACGTATCCAGCGCTTTGAGCAGTTAGAGGATAACTTAGAGCGTAAATCTGAGGATATTTCTCTTGAAATTGGCTTAGCAACAACTCGTCTTGGCCGGAAGGTTTTAGAGGCTGAAAATATTTCAAAGGCTTTTGGCGATCAAAAAATCCTCGAAAACTTTTCATTTTTACTGCAGCAGGGCGATCGTATTGGAATTATCGGAGCCAATGGTGTAGGAAAATCAACATTATTGAACATGTTATCAGGAGAGCTTACACCTGATGTTGGTGAAATTCTTGTTGGTTCGACAGTGAAGTTAGCGCATTTTAAACAAACTTTACCAAAAATGAATGAAAATGAGCGCATGATTGAATATATCCGCGAAGCTTCCAATGATATTACAGATGCAGAGGGTGTACGCTATTCGGCTGCTCAAATGTTGGAGCGTTTCTTATTCCCACTTCATGCACACGGTACACCTATCGGTAAATTATCGGGTGGCGAGCGTAAACGTCTGCATTTATTACGATTATTAATGGAGCAACCAAACGTACTGTTACTAGATGAGCCTACAAATGATTTGGATATTGAAACATTAGGTGTACTAGAGGATTTCATTGAGCATTTCCCTGGAGTCGTTATTACTATATCCCACGATCGCTTTTTCTTAGATCGAATTGCGAAAAAGCTGTGGATTTTAGATGGTCTTGGGCATGTTAATGAGACGCTTGATATTTACAGTGAATATTTACAAAAGTGTGAACAGGAAGCCGCTGTAAAGGTAGAGTCGCCAAAAGTCGAAAAAACTAAGACTGAAAAACCTAAATCGGACAAGAAAAAATTATCCTTTAAAGAGCAAAAAGAATGGGAAACGATTGCTGATGAAATTGAAAAGACGGAAACAGCGATTATGGTGACAGAAGAAGGTATCGCCAACGCTGGTGCTGATTTTACAAAGCTACAGGAATTAACGGCGAAGCTAGATGAGTTAAATGCACAATATGAACACCTTATTGAAAGATGGTCATATTTAGATGAAATCGTAAATGGATAAGGAGCAATAGACATGAAGATTATTACAATTGAACCGACACCAAGTCCTAATTCTATGAAGATTGTCGTTGATACAGAGTTACCTTTTGGCAAAAGCTATAATTTTACAAAGGATAATAAAAATGAAGCAACTGGTGAAGCAGCAGCGATTTTAGCAATCGAAGGTGTTAAAGGAGTTTATCATGTAGCAGACTTCTTCGCTGTTGAGCGTAACGCAAAGTATGCATGGGAAGGTATTTTAGCAAGCATTCGCCAAGTGTTAGGTGAAGACGTACAGGAAGTAAACAAAGAACAAGTAGCCAATGAATTTTATGGTGAAGTGTACGTTCATGTGCAATTTTATAAGCAAGTACCACTTCAAGTAAAGGTATTTGATAATCAACGTGAGCACCGCGTAAGCTGTGGTGAGCGCTTTGTGGAAGCTTTTAATAAAATTCTTGAGACAGCAGTTGATGAAAATTATATTTTCCAACGTAAATGGATCGACTATGGCGTACGTTATGGAGAGCTCGAGGAAATTGCGGAAGCAGTAAAACAAGAAATCGATGTGACATATTCTGAGGAACGTTTAACTGAGATTGTAGCAACAATTAATGATTCTGAGAAAACTATTAAGAAGCCAGCTAAACTAAAAATTACTGTTGAACAGTTTAAGCAACCAGAATGGGAAAAACGTTTCCAATTGCTTGACCAAATGGCAGATCCAGAGCTAGATGATTTACCGCTTTTAGATTTGGCGTTACAAGATGAGCAAATGTCTATCCGTCGACTAGCAACCGTTTATTTAGGAATGATTGAAGATGTAGCAGTCGTGCCATATTTGGAAAAGGCATTACAGGATAAAAGTGCAGCGGTCCGTCGAACTGCAGGAGATTGTATGAGTGACCTCGGCTTCGTAGAATTTGAAGACGCGATGCAACAAGCATTACAGGATAAAAACAAACTTGTTCGTTGGCGTGCAGCTATGTACTTATATGAGGTAGGCACTGAGAACTCATTA
This sequence comes from Lysinibacillus sp. RC46, assembly GCF_041262385.1. NCBI lineage: Bacteria > Bacillati > Bacillota > Bacilli > Caryophanales > Bacillaceae > Lysinibacillus > Lysinibacillus sp. RC46. The sequence continues at coordinate 70,958 of NZ_JBGCCF010000007.1, forward strand.
GCAGCATTAAAGGCTGCTGCAGAAGATAAAGAGTTTGAAGTAAAGCTACAAGTAAAAATGGCGATTGCCCGCATCGAACAGGGTGAGGAAGCAAAAGGTTCTGTTTGGAAACAAATGACAGAGTCTCGCCAGCAATAATGAGAAACTTTAATCAGTGACCCGATAATGTGGATAAAAGAAATAAACCAGCTCTCTGCTATGAATGTAGTTCAACAGAGACGCTGGTTTTCTTTTATTGTTGCTTTTTCTGAAAAGTAAAATCCCCCCTAAAATTCACTTTTCCAGCCGGCAAAATGTCGATAAGTCGCTTGCAAGACTACAATTCTTTAGGAAGTTCTAATTTGTCCTAAATCTTCAAATGCCGTAGCACAATGTTTTTAAAACTAGGCGGTTTTCTCAAAGTTTGTTACATCTGGTTTGGCTATCTTCTTCCTCAACTATAGCACCTCGATAGTTAAAGAAGGAAGTATTTAAAAATCAAAGTTTCGAACCACACCAAGGACAAAAATCAATGCTAATAATCGAACATCCCACCATCATGTACCCATCATGTATTATCAAACCGTAGTCATTATTTTGTTCATAAAAAATGATTATTTTATCAGGACATTCAAACGGATTCTCATGTATTTCACACTTGAAATTTGCATGAAAAGTCATATCCTCACAACAATGTTTTTTCATAATTTCATTTCCCCGTATTTAAGTAAAGCTACTCGTTAGTTGAAGCAGTTTATAATTTCTGTCTTATTTTTAAAAATGACTAACTTGTTATTATAAGGAGTTAACATTTCAAAAATTTCTGACTTACTTTTTTATTCAAAAATAGAATTATAGTTATATAAATCTTTTAAAATTTTTAATGTTGGTTTATAGTTTGCTTTTTCAATTCCGATTTTTTGCATAAAAAACCTCTTAATTATCCTAATTCTTCTTGTAGTTATATTGGTATCTAAAAAAAATACCTACTCCGTTAGTTCAAGAAGCCATTGCTCACTATCTTTGTTTAAAGATAATCAAATATATTTATATCAACTGAATCAATATAACCTATTTCCTCATTTAAATCCCAAAGTTTTATTTCTGATGTTTCCTCATTCTCTATAAATGGTTGTAGTTTTTCCATTGTAGTAAAGTACACAGGATTATATTTTATGTTGCCATCTAATGAATTTTCGGCTTTGATTAATCCTTTAAATTCTAAGTTTGTAACTAATTGTCCAGTTTCCTCGTAAAGTTCTCTAATGCCACATTCCTTTGACGTTTCGTTATTCTCTCTACCTCCAGAAGGTAGTTCCCATTGTTTACGCCAAGTGTTATAGCAAAGGAGAAACTTTCCTTCGCACTTTACTACGGCAAAAGAACCCGATAGAGGCTGGTATTTTTTTATATCTGTTTCTGGTATATTAATGAAATTTAGAAATTTAAATCCATTATTTTTCAAATAAGTCATAAGGAAGCCTCCTTTGATAAGCTTAATATTACTTCAATAAGCAGCATACAAATACCTTTATCTTAGTTTTTCTTGTTAAACTAACCTGCATCGTTACTAGAATAAGAAAAAAGAGCTGCCTGAACAGCTCTGCAATCTTGTACTAAAGCACCGTTTATTTTAATAAGGATTATTCTAATATCAATGTTACATTTTCGTGATCAAGGATTATTTCTTTTATTGAGTCAAATATAGTTGGACCCTTGTTCATTTTCGCATCCTTTATTTCTTGTAGCATATATTTTTTATTACTTGGATGGCATCTTTCCAAATTTTCATTGAGTTTAATTATTGTTTCTTCATATCCTAAATCACTTTTAGATTTATCGGAATTTGTCCAAATAATTGTATAATCTTCATTAAATTCAATTTCACCAAAGCCACCACGCAAAATATCATTAAATGCAGCGAGGGTTCCGTTCCACTCAAACTTTCCAGAAAGAACAACTCTCGAAAACTCCTTACAAAATTCCTCAAAGCTTGAAAAATTATTCCCATCTACGACAAAAACTTTATTCATTTCATTTTAACCACCTTAAATGCATAGTATGTTTGATTTTATCATACTTCCTCGCTGCACTAACCTGCTCCGTCAGTTGAATAGCAACAATCTTTTCGGAAACAGCTTAAAACTAAAAGCTATTTATATTTTTATCACCTAAAAATGAGATGACATTTTGATAAAACCTATGCCATGCGAATAAGTTGATTGTGGTGAAAATCGGACGCTCCAGAAAAGCGCCCAGCCGGAACGAAAATCAATCCCACATTATGGTAAATGTTCGATCTTTTTATATCGAAAAACAACATAAGGTAGATAATTTTGTTGTTTTTTAGCTTTTTACTACTAAACAAAACGTTAATAGCATTCTATGTATTATTAACAAAGTGTCTAATACTTGTCTAATAGGACAATGTTAAAATGATTTAACTTCTTTTAGCAGATGTCCAAACGCCTGCTAAAATAGAGGAACTCAGTCTAAGAACGCCACGTCCTGTGGCAACGACTGAGTGACCAACATCATGTTGTTGCTGCGCTTCGTTTCACTACGCTTTCGCACAGAATGAAGCCCTTTTGCTGCCGCTGCGTTAGCACTACGCTTTCGCACAAAAAACATCTGTTGGCCCAAAGTCTCCGGCGGATGTCATGGAATCGGAAAAGAGTTCTTAGAGGATGTTAGCCTAAAACCATCGCATCCATGCGATAAAGGCTAACTGACCTGCATCGGTGCTGTGTTGCTGTCGCTTCGCTTTCGCGCAAAAAACATCTGCAGGCCCAAGACAAAGCCGATTCCGGACGCAATTATGCGGAGGCATAAATGATCTCTAGAATATTCTATAAAACAAGGAGGCATTTGAATGACAGTAACAAGTTTAAAGACAACGGAATCTTATATGCGCGACCGAGAAGCAGTTATTGAGCTTACACAAAAGCTAGTACGAATAGATAGCGTTTATCGAGAAGATGATCCAAATGGCAATGAACAAGAAGTCGCGAATTTTGTCGCTCAATATTTACGTGAGATCGGGATAGAAACACATGTAGAGGAGGTTGTGCCAGGAAGGCCGAATGTTATTGGTATTATTGATTCGGGTAAGCCAGGAAAAACACTACTCTTTGAAGGACACACAGATGTCGTTACCGAAGGAAATCGTGAAGCATGGACGTACGATCCATTCGGTGCAGAAATTATTGATGGTCGAATGTATGGCCGAGGTACAAATGATACAAAAGGAAATCTTGCGTGTATGATTACAGCTTGTCAGTCGTTGTTACTGGATCAGGAGGAATTTACAGGCAAGATTATTTTATGTATTCCGTGCGATGAAGAAGGATTGATGCTTGGGATTAAACATTTTATAAAAAATGGCTGGGCAGATAATGTGGATGGGGCGATTATCTGTGAGCCAGAGGAAAACAATGTCTGTATTGCACAGCGCGGGGCAATACGTTTGAAAGTAGATATCTTCGGTAAAATGGCGCACGGTGCAATTTCTTGGAGTGGCATTAATCCGAACTGGCGCATGGCACGTTTTATTGTAGAGCTTGAAAAATTAGAAAAAGAAGAGCAAGCACGATTAGGACGTGATCCGATGCTTAATTGGCCATCTATTACACCAACGATTTTACGAGCGCCTGTAAAAGGAGATGCACAAATTAATGTCATTCCTGATCACTGTATGACAACGCTTGATATTCGTACAGTCCCTGCACAGGATCATGAGGAGCTTCTAGGTAAAATTGATGCCATTATTAAACGTCTGCAAGCAGATGATCCAGATTTTAAAGTGGAGCTAACAGTGCTTGATAACCGTCCTGCAACAGCAACAGCGAAGGAGAATCCTGTTGTACAAGCCATTTATGAGGCAGTCGCTGAAGTAACGGAAAAAGAGCCGAAATATAACGGTGTACCAGGGGCTACGGATGGAACGTTCCTTCATGTGCATGGAGTACCAATCGTTACCGTTGGAGCGGGTGATCGTGATATTCCCCATCAAATTGATGAATATGTCGATATCGAAGAATTAGCAGAAACAACAGCCATTTACCGTTTGGCGGCATTAAAGTTTTTAGCAGGTGATGCACAATGACTCACACAAAAGTCGCAGTAATTCCTGGTGATGGCATTGGAAAGGAAGTTATGGAAGAAGCACTAAAGGTACTAAGTTCTCTTCAGGAACACGATTCGTCTTTACAAATAGAAACAACAATTTTTCCTTGGAGTTCAGATTATTACCTCAAGCACGGTCAAATGATGCCAGACAATGCATTAGACATATTAAAAGAATACGATGCAATTTTATTCGGGGCTATTGGAGATGCTCGTGTTCCGGATGACGTGACAGTATGGGAATTAATTATGCCGATACGAAAAAGCTTCCAGCAATATGTTAATTTCCGTCCGATTAAATCACTACCTGGCATAGCCTCACCGCTTGCCAACGGAAGGGATATTGATTTTGTGATCTTCCGGGAAAACGCAGAGGGGGAATATTCCAATAGTGGTGGGCGAATTTATCATAATCAACCGCAGGAAATGACGATTCAAAATACGATTATGACACGGATCGGTATTGAAAAAATTGTCCAAGCGGCCTGTGATTATGCCTATAAAAATGGCAAAACAAAAATTACGAGTGCGACAAAATCGAATGCCATTATCCATTCAATGAAGTTCTGGGATGAGCATGCTAAGAGAATTCTAGCACAAAGCTCACCAGCACTAGAGTTAGAATCTATCTATATCGATGCTTTAGTAGCTTATTTTGTAGAGAGACCGCAAGATTTTCAGGTTGTAGTTGCCTCCAATTTATTCGGAGATATTTTATCAGATTTAGGGTCAGCTATTGTTGGTGGTCTTGGGTTGTCTCCATCAGCAAATTTAAATCCGGAAAAAGAATTCCCATCAATGTTTGAGCCTGTGCATGGGTCAGCACCAAATATCGCAGGAAAGGGCATAGCAAACCCAATCGCACAAATTTGGTCACTTGCTTTGTTACTTGGACATATCGGAAGACGGGATATAGAACAGCTAATTGTTCATGCGATTGAGACGGTGCTTCGAGAAGGTGTTGTGAAAACTGCAGATATTGGTGGACAGGCGACAACAGCACAAATGGGTGATGCGATTTGTCAGGAGATTATAAAACTGAATTTAGCGACAAGGGGTGTATAGCATGGCAGTAGAGCAACAGGTCGTCATCGTCACAGGTGCAGGGGGCGGTATGGGGAAAGCCATTATTCAGGAACAGCTTGCGAAGGGCAATATAGCAGTTGGGCTCGATTTATCAGTAGCTTCTTTAAGTGATTTAGTGCAGGATACCTTTCAATGCTTTGAAGTCAATGCCTTGCAAGAGGAGCGCGTGAACGATGTGTTCAAGCAGGTTTTTGACAAGTATGGACGTATTGATGGCCTTGTCAATGCACTAGGTATAGCGCAGTCAGCAACACCGCTTGAGCAAGTAACGATGGACGAGTGGAATCGATTAATGGATGTCAATGTTAAAAGTTTATTTATTACAACAAAGGCAGTCGTTCCATACATGAAAGAGCGACGCACAGGTTCAATTGTCACAATCGCTTCCATTTCTGCTGTACGTCCACGCCCAGGGTTACAAGCTTATATTGCTTCTAAAGGGGCTGCGGAGAGTTTTACACGTGCTTTGGCTATTGAACTAGCACCGTTTCAAATACGTGTTAATACGATTCACCCAGGGCCTGCCGATACACAGATGCTTGGTCAATTTACGGCACAAGGAGCAGATATCGAGCAAACAAAGCAAAGTGTCTTTGTTCAATCGGTCCCGCTTGGACGTTTAGTGAATCCATCAGACATTGCAGGAGCAGTAAGTTATTTACTCTCTGAAGTAGCTAGCGTGGTTACAGGAACGACCTTACATGTAGACGGTGGTCGCGGACTATAGGAGGGATAAGGGTGAAAAAAATTCCGATGTTTATAAATGGTGAATGGGTTTACAGTGCTATGGAAGAGGCCTTATTAGATGTTATGGACCCCTCTACTGGTGAAGTCATTGCCCAAATTACGAATGCAAGTAAAACGCATGTCGACGAAGCTGTATGTGCTGCGCGTGTAGCGTTTGAAAGTGAAGAGTGGCGGAAAATAAAGGCCTATGAACGGGGACAGCTACTTGTGGAACTTGCGCACTATATACGCAAGCATGCAGAGGAATGGAGTTTATTAGAATGTCGTGATGTAGGTAAGCCGTTAACACAAGCAAGAGCCGATATTGAAGCAGCAGCACGCTATTTTGAGTTTTATGGGGGTGCTGCTGATAAAGTGATGGGTGACACGATTCCTGTTGAAGACGGCATTTTAAATGCGGTAGTGTTAGAGCCTGTTGGAATTACCGTACATATCGTGCCTTGGAATTATCCTATTCAAATCACAGCGAGAAGTGTAGCAGCTGCAATTGCTACTGGCAATGCAGTAATTGTCAAAAGTGCGGAAGATACGCCATTGACTACTCATGCTATAACGGAATGGTTTGCGGATAAATTGCCGAGGGGTATTTTTCAGCATATTACAGGCTTAGGTCGTGATGTAGGACCCTATTTAACATCTCATCCTGATATCAATCATATTACGTTTACAGGCTCTGTTCCAACAGGCATAGCAGTGATGAAATCAGCTGCTGAAAATGTTGTACCTGTAACGTTAGAGCTTGGTGGGAAATCACCAAATATTGTTTTTGCGGACGCCAACATGGAGCAAGCACTTGATGGTGTTGTACGTGCCATTATTCAGAATGCCGGGCAAACATGCTCTGCAGGGGCTAGATTACTAATTGAAGAAAGTGCCAAAGAAAAATTCATTGCTCAATTAGTGCAGAAATTTCAAGCTTTAAGAGTTGGTCCGGGTGAAGCAGACGTTGATATGGGTCCACTTCTAAATGAACGGCAATATACGAAGATTTCAACACTGTTGCAAAAGGCGAAGGAAAATGGTTTTGTGATTACTGGTGGTGAGACACTGACGATTGCGGGTTATGAAAAAGGATATTATGTTGAACCAACAATACTTGCAGGGGTAGAAGCTAACGATACACTTGCACAGGAGGAAATTTTCGGACCGGTGTTGACGGTATTGACATTTAAGACCGTTGAGGAAGCAATTGCCTTGGCAAATAATACAGACTACGGTTTAGTTGCAGGGGTTTGGTCGAAGGATTTAGATACTGCACATTATGTCGCAAGCCGTGTAAAAGCTGGACAAGTGTTTGTTAATAACTATGGAGCAGCAGGCGGAATTCAAATGCCGTTTGGTGGCTATAAAAAGAGCGGCATTGGTCGAGAAAAAGGTTTTGTCGCGTTGAGAAATTATACGCAAATGAAAAATATCGCGATACGCTATGCACCACCAAATCAAATGTGATAAACGGAGGGATGCATATGGATCAGCCAAAAGAAAATCAAGTGCTACTAGAGGTAAATCATTTAAAAATAAAATTCCATTTAAAAAATGGTAAAGAGGCAAAAGTTGTTGATGATGTGAGCTTTACGATCCGTAAGGGAGAAACGGTTGCGCTTGTAGGTGAATCTGGTAGTGGTAAAAGTATTACATCGCTATCCATTATACGGTTACTGCCCATACCACCAGGAGAAATTTCAGCTGGTACGATTAAATTGAATGGTAAAAATCTCTTAGACTATAAAAATAAAGAGATGAGTAACATAAGAGGCAATGAAATTAGTATGATTTTTCAAGAGCCGATGACGTCATTAGATCCAGTTTTCACAATCGGTAATCAAATGATGGAAGGAATATGTAGACACCAAAAGATTTCAAAAAAAGAGGCATGGGAGAAATCTCTACAGCTGTTAAAAGAAGTTGGTATTGCCAATGCGGAAAAGGTTATTGCTGAATATCCGCACCAATTATCAGGTGGTATGCGCCAGCGTGTCATGATTGCAATAGCCATGTCTAATAACCCTCAGCTGCTGATTGCGGATGAGCCAACAACGGCACTTGATGTAACCGTACAAGCACAAATTTTAAAGCTTATGATGAAGATGAAGGAAGAACATCATTCGGCTATATTATTTATTACGCATGATATGAGCGTTGTAGCAGAAACGGCAGATCGCGTTATGGTCATGTATGCGGGACAAATCGTAGAAGAAGCACCAGTGCGAGAGCTTTTTATGAATCCAAAGCATCCATATACAACTGCTCTTTTAAAAACAATGCCTAATCTAGACACAGATGTTAAAAGGTTGCCGTCAATCCCAGGCACTGTTCCACCAGCTTATGCGTTACCAGAGGGCTGTCGCTTTGCACCGCGCTGTCCATTTGCGATGGAACAATGCCATGAGGTGCTACCAGAGGTAATCCATATTCAAGATGAACATAAAGTGCGCTGTCATTTATTTACGGAGAAGGGAGCGCTTGATCATGACGAAGAAAGAAGTTTTGCTTGAAATTAATCATTTAAAAGCCTACTTTCCTGTGAAACGTAAGTCGATGAAGGAAGAGAAAAAAGTCATTAAAGCAGTTGATGATATTTCACTTGAAATTTTCCGTGGCGAGACGCTTGGCATTGTAGGAGAATCCGGCTCCGGAAAATCGACGTTTGGCCGAACTATTTTAAAACTCGTCGAACCGACCGAGGGAGAAATTTTCTATAAAGGACAGCCCATTCAGCAGTTAAAGGGCAATAAGTTGCAAACTTTTCGCAATCAAATGCAAATGATTTTTCAGGATCCTTTTGCATCACTCAATCCTCGTATGCGCATAGGTACCATTATTGAAGAACCGATGAAGCTGCAATTAACATTAACGAAAGAGCAACGCAAAGAACGTGTGAAGGAGCTTTTACAAAAGGTAGGTCTCCCAGAAGATGCTATGCAAAAGTTCCCTCATGAATTTTCCGGCGGTCAAAGACAACGAATCGGGATTGCGCGGGCGCTTGCTATTCATCCAGAGTTCATTATTGCGGATGAGCCTGTATCTGCACTAGATGTTTCGGTGCAGTCACAGGTCTTAAACTTAATGATGGATTTACAGGATGAATTTCATTTGACCTATTTATTTATTTCACATGATTTAAGTGTTGTGAAACATATTAGTGATCGGGTGGCTGTGTTGTATTTAGGGAGGGTAGTGGAAATTGGCACAAAGAAAGAATTATATGCGAATCCTCTGCATCCATATACGCAGGCGTTGCTATCAGCGATCCCAGTTATCAATTTTGATCAACCGAAACAAGAAATATCGTTACAGGGTGAATTGCCAAGCCCTATGAATCCTCCAGTAGGCTGTGTGTTTCATACACGTTGTCCCTATGTCATGGACAGATGTCATCAGGAACGGCCTGTGCTTCAGGAAGAAAATAACCATCAACGGGTAGCATGCTTTTTATATGATAAGTAAACTGAAAATTAAGTCTTTTTTGTGGAGTGAGGTGTGTTTGATGTTTGGAAATATTACAGATGTGCCAGGAGTTAAAGTTGGGCATGCAGAAAATAGTGAAGGCATAACAGGCTGTACAGCGATTTTAGTGGAAAATGGTGCAGTTTGCGGTGTCGATGTAAGAGGCTCAGCACCAGGCACTCGAGAGACGGATGCACTTGATCCTATTAACGAAATTGATCATGTACATGGGATTTGCTTGTCCGGAGGAAGTGCTTTCGGATTGGATGCTGCGACCGGAGTCATGCAATTTTTAGAGGAACAGGGTATTGGTGTGGATGCAGGTATTGCTACCATTCCAATTGTTCCTAGTGCTGTGCTATTCGATTTATTTATCGGTGATCCAAAGACAAGACCTACTGCTCCAATGGGCTATGAAGCGGCTAAGAGTGCGGTTGTTGGTCCATTTGCAAATGGTAATACTGGAGCCGGTTATGGTGCGACTGTAGGGAAATTGGCAGGCCCTCAATTTTGTATGAAAGGGGGGCTAGGTAGTACCTCTATAGCTGGTAAAGAGGGTGTTGTAGTTGGGGCAATCGTTGCTGTCAACGCTGTTGGGGATGTAAAAGATCCAAATACGAGAGAAACGCTAGCAGGTGCAAGGAATCCGAAAACAGGGGAATGGATTGATTGCTGTACTTATTTAGAGGAGTATGTGCAATCAGAAGGGTTATCTGGTACGAATACGACAATCGGTGTCATTGCAGTGAATGCCAGGCTGACAAAAGCAGAGGCGAAAAAAATAGCCCAGCTTACACAAAATGCCCTCGCACGGACGATTTATCCTGTTCACACAATGCTGGATGGAGATACGATTTTCGTGCTGGGTACAGGAGATAAAACATATCCAGTTGACTATTTGGGCCATTTGGCTACAAGAGCTATGGAGGAAGCGATCATTGCTGGCATTAAAGCTGCTGATAAATTAGTTGAAGTAGAAAGCTATAAAAGCATTCAAATAATGAGCACATAATGAATAGGAGGAAAGGACATGAGACTGAAGAACAAGTGGTTGATGCTGTTGTTGACATTGATAGTAGTTTTACTAGTAAGTGCCTGTTCAAATGATGACAAAAAAGATGAAAGTTCTAAAGAGAAATCCGAAGCAGATTTACCTCAAGACATCGTGGTACGTATAAATGATGACCCAGATTTTTTAGATCCACATAAAGCAACAGCATCTATTTCGTACCAAATGATACTCAATATTTTTGAAGGACTAATGGCACCTGAAACAGATGGTACTTTAAAAGAAGGGTTAGCCGAAAGCTATGCAATATCTGACGATGGTTTAACATATACATTCAAAATTCGTCCGGGTGTGAAATTTCATAATGGTGAGGATTTAACTGTTGAGGATATTCAGTATTCATTTGATCGTTTAATGGGGAAAAACGGTGGCGAAAAGATGTCAAACAGTTTTGATAATGTTGCGTCAACGGAAGCACCAGATGCCAATACATTTGTGATTAAGCTAAAGGAGCCAAACTCTAACTTCTTATATTCATTAACTGCTCGACAATCAGCCATCTTACCAAAAAGCAATGATGGAAAACATAATGAAAACCCAATAGGTACTGGACCATTTGCTTATGTAAAATACTCTCCAGGCTCTAATTTAGAATTGAAGAAAAATGAACACTACTGGAAGGAAGGGTTACCATACTTGAATAAAGTGACGTTTACCTTCCAATCGGATGATCAAGCGGCGATTATGAGTTTAATGGCCAATGAAGTCGATTTAACGAGTGTACCTTGGCAGCGCGTAAGTGAAGTAGAAAATAACTATAACTTATCTCATCAAAATAATAACTCATCATTAATCGTTACATTTAATGAAACGAAAGCTCCTTTTGATAATGTAAAGGTCCGTCAAGCAATTAACTACGCTATTAATAAGTCCGATATTATCGATTCAGTATTTGCAGGCTATGCTGTACCACTTGGTTCAAATATGAGTCCGGCGATGGGGGACTATCAAAAGAAAGGCTTAGAAAATATGTATAAGCGTGATGTGGAAAAAGCCAAAGCATTATTAGCAGAAGCGGGATATCCTAATGGCTTTAAAACGAAAATTACAGTGTCTTCGCATAATGATATGTATTCAAATATCGCGCAAATCGTAGCGGCTAATTTAAAGGAAATCGGTATTGATGTGGAAATTGAAGTAGTAGAGTGGGGCATTTGGCTAGACCGAGTTTACTTTGGTCGCGACTATCAAATGACAACGATCGATTTAACAGGTCGTGCCTCTGCCTATGATATTTTAAATGATTACATTTCATCAAATGATAGTGAAAACTTCTTCAAATTTAGAAATAATGAATACGACAAAATTATGGCAAATGTTTTAAAAGAAAGAGATCAGGCAAAACAAATTGACTATTACCATCGTGCACAGGAAATTTTAGCTGAGCAGGCAGTAGCGGTTTACATCGCAGATTATCAAATTGTTTGGGGTTCTAATAAAAACGTTACTGGGTTAAAGAACTATCCATTCTGGTTCCATGATATGTCTGAGGTTAAATTTTCTAACTAGAAAGGGATGAGAGCTAGATGATGTATATATTACGTCGATTCATCCTGTTAATAACAACCATCCTTCTAGTGTCGATCATTACATTCGGTGTTTTTCAAATTTTACCTGGTGATCCGGTTCGGACAATGTTAGGCACTGAAGCGGATCCCACACAAATTGAAAATTTGCGATCAGAGCTTGGCTTGAATCGCCCCCTTTACGTGCAATATACAGATTGGATGAAGGGATTATTGACAGGGGAATTAGGAAATTCCATTCGTTTTTCAATGCCAGTAAAAGAATTACTGTTTGATAGACTACCTGTAACGATGTCATTGGCTGGGCTCACTCTCTTAATTGTGCTACTCATTTCCTTACCACTGGGTATGTTTGCAGCGAGAAGACAAAATAAGTTTAGTGATGTGTCGTTGTCGACAGTGACGCAAGTTGGCATGGCCATTCCTTCTTTCTGGCTTGGGATGATACTCATTTTGTATATTGGCATGCAGTTCAGCTTCTTTAAAATAAGTGGGTATATTCCGTGGACGCAAAGTGTAACAGGAGCGTTAAGTACACTCGTTCTGCCAGCGTTAACAATTGCGATTCCACAAATTGCGGTCAATTTCCGCTATGTGCGTACGGCTATTTTAGAGCAAGTTCAGCTCGATTATGTGCGTACGGTTCGTAGTAAAGGGATGTCTGAGCAAAATGTTATGTATAAGCATGTCTTAAAAAATTCGATGATTCCAATATTAACGGTATTTGGATTGATCATGGCTGAAGTTGTTGCAGGGACAATTATTGTGGAGCAAGTATTTTCACTACCGGGTGTCGGTCAACTCCTCATCACGGCAATTAGTAATCGTGACTTTCCATTAGTACAGGGAATCGTTATGTATATTACGGTAGCAGTGGTCATGATCAATTTTATGGTCGATATTTTATATTCTGTGTTAGATCCTAGAATCCGATTACGATGAGAGGTGGATACGATGAAGAATATACAAAGGTACATGAAAAATATCAATTTAATCATTGGTCTACTAGTCATTGTCGGTTTTCTAATCATAATGATTATCAGCTTTTTTTATACACCACATGATGTAAACTCGATGAATATACCTCAAAAATTACAAAGCCCAAGTAGTGATTATCTTTTTGGTACGGATGAATTTGGTCGTGATATTTTTAGCCGTATGATGAAAGGAACACAAACGGCCTTTGCAGTCGGTCTACTAACGGTATCTATCGGAACAATTTTTGGTATTTTAATTGGTGGTATAGCGGGGTATGTAGGTGGCTGGATCGATGAAATCTTTATGCGCATGATGGATGCACTAATGGCTTTTCCAGGAATAATATTAGCTTTAATGCTCGTAGCGGTATTTGGACCAGGGATTGTTAATACAGCTATTGCATTAGGCATTATAGCCATACCGGCCATTGCCAGGATTACACGTAGTGGTTTCGTCCAACATCGTGACAATGAATATGTCTTAGCTGCAAAGTTAATCGGCGTAAAACCTTATAGCATTATGTTTCGCCATATATTACCCAATATTTCATCGCAGATTATCGTCGCCGCAACTGTAACTTTTGCGACTGCGATGCTTGCTGAAGCGGCACTGAGTTATTTAGGGCTTGGCGTGCAGCCACCAAACCCTAGCTGGGGACGAATGTTAAAAGACTCACAAGCTTATTTAGTTGGAGCCCCTTGGTATACTTATGCGCCAGGGGGAGCCATTACAGTACTTGTATTAGGTTTGTATATGCTTAGCAATGCATTACGCGATTTTATGGATCCGCGTTCAAAAGCGTAAAATATCAGGTGCTGTTTTTTTCAATAATTCAAAGGCCTTCACCGCTATTTCTATATTGAGACGATGTGGGGCCTGTAAAAAATCAGCACCTAAAATATTTTCTAGTCGTTCAATTCGTTTATAGAGTGTTTGGCGGACAATGAATAATTGTTCAGCAGTATCATTTTTGGCACCATTGCATGCTAAATAAACACAGAGCGTTTGATAAAGGTCGTTACCATTCTTTTGATCAATCAATAGTATTTCTTGTAAATAATCTTTTACGTATTGCAAAAGGACAGCATGATCCTGATGTAATAACAATCTGTAAACACCTAAATCCTTGTAGTAAATAGAAGAAGTAAGTTCATTGTGTTGCATTTGAATGGTTGTTTTTGCCTCTTTATAGCCTTGTTGTACGCTATTTATGGATTGATAAACATTGCTTATGCCAAAGGTAAGGGTTATTTGCTCGAAAAGCTGTGGTGTTTTTCGAACAATAATCTGCTGTATAGCTTGGTTGAAAGAGTCACGATTTTCCTCCATATTATCTGCTGCAATGTAAAATGCAAGGATAATAATTTCATGCTGTCGTACAGAAACGGTAGGGAAAAAGCCAAGTTTTTTTAGGATGGAACGAACAAACATAACATTTTGTAGCTGTATTTCTTGCCAATCTTCCTCTGAAAAGGTATTGGCATAATCAAGCATATTAAACACGACTACGCGATAAAATAGGTTGCGACTTTCCAGTGGCAAATAACTTTGATAATACTGAAGATCAATAGGTTCTCCTTGTATTAAGGCGAGGATAAATTCATCCTCACGACTTTGCTGCCGCTCCTGTAGCATTCGATTACGCATCAAAATTTGGGCAATCGACATCGTTGCACGTTCAAGATTTAACAATGTATAATCACTTGGCTTCGGCAGTGCAGAATGCATACATAAATAGCCCCATACTTGTCCTAGTCCATTGACTGGAATGATAACGAAATGATCTTTGTCAATGGATAGTCGTTGGATGGGTTCTTGTAATTCTAGTTGCTGACAATGCTCCTCCATAACTTGTAAATACTTTTTGGCTTCTATTGGATAATAGAAGCTTTTTGTATCTTCGGAGACAAATAAAAATAATGCATCGGTATCTTGATGAAGCACCTGTAAAATTTTTAATATACCATTTGGCATTAACGACAATTCCATAAAAGTCTTTGATATTGCATCTAGCTGTGTTAATGCTTGTTGGTGATGATTAATAATGTACGTATGTAGATCCTGCGTAATATCGATAAATCTTACAACCTCTTCAAAAATGATGATAGGAAAATCATGAGTATTAGCCATTGTAACCAGTTCTACAGGGACATAGTCAAAATAATCACCAATTTCAATACAAAGACCTGCAGCACCGTTACGGATAAGATTTTGTAAATAAGCAATTTGTGTTTCACGCTCTAACTGTAAACCTACACCAGTTGTTAAAATGAGCTCACCACCATTTATTAAAGTATCAAAATCTTTTATTTCTAAAATATGTGTCCATAGTACTTGTCGATTTAGGCCTTGTTGTCCTGCGATTAGCTTGGCAGATTCAAAATGCTTTCGCTTTAATACATCACGTACAAGTAGAGGATGTTTCGACATAATAAGCACCTACCCTTCGAATGTACAATAATTATGTTTGATTAATCAGAAAATTTCAACATTAATAGAATAAAAGAGTTAAGTCGGTGAATAAGGGATCTCGGGGATAGGGGGCGGACGGATGTATGGCGTGAAGCGATCATACTACACTTAAAGGCACTGAACGTAGGGGGAGGGAGCTCACTTCGACATTATTTATGATCGCTGTATATAAAAGGGATTCTGATGCAAAGAAAGGCGTTTCCAAATGCTCAGAAGCGTATGGAATCACCTTTAATAATTTCGTGTATGACCTTTCTTTACATACTCCCAATCAGTTTCAATATTTTGACGAATACGAATTAATAAGTCGTGAATACTGTCAATTTCATTAGAAGAAAAACCATCTAATGCTCTAGCATTCGAATAGTCACCTTCTCGCTTTAACAATGGATAAATCTTGAGACTTTTCTCTGTCGGGAAAAGCTGTTTGTTTTTCTTATTGCCAATTTCATTACGCTTTTCTATAAAACCTTTTGTCTCCAACTTTTGAATCGCTCGGGAGGCGGTTGTGCGATCTACCTTCAATAGTTCAGCTACCTTTTCCTGAATAATACCAGGGTTTTCACAGATGCGGGTGACATACAAATATTGTCCCTTTGTTAAATCAAGTTCTTTAAACTCAATATTACTAATGGAATCAAGTGCCCTTGCAATCGCACCAATATCTCGCAAAATTTCCTTCATTGATTGCCTCCGAAAAAATTATTGTATTTGCAATAAAAAATGCTCTATACTATATATTATCATCCATGCAAGGAAATTTCACTTCTTATCTACAGGTGGAGGTTCTGCAAAGCGGTTCTAGTTGCGGAGTGGACGGCTTTAGCGGCGCAACAAGCAGATTTAGCGGCGAAGTAGACGGTTCTATCGCCGGAAAACAAAGTCTACCAACGGAGAGCACGCTCTGAAAAACAAGGAGGAATATTAAAATGAACACGAAAAAAATTACAGATGAACAAGATTTACAAACAGCATTTGCTATTCGCCAAAAAGTTTTTATAGAGGAACAAGAGGTTCCAGAGGAAGAAGAATTTGATGAATTCGATACACTAGATGCAGCATGTGATCATACTCTTGTGTACTATAACGAACAACCTGTTGGCACAGGCAGACTGCGAGTTGTTGATGGCTATGGCAAACTAGAGCGTATATGTATATTAATAGAATTCCGCAAATTTGGTTTAGGAAAAGTGATTATCCAAAGTTTAGAGGACATAGCACTTGAAAAAGGTTTAACAAAATATAAATTAAACGCACAATCCTATGCAGAAGGCTTTTATGAAAAATTAGGCTATAAGCGTGAAGGTGAAGAATTTATGGATTGTGGCATCCCACATATTTTAATGAAAAAACAATTTAATAGGGTGTAGTGGTATTTATTTTTCATTTTAAAAAATAGCAAACTAGGTTTAATGTTAGTTTGCTATTTTATTTTAATGCAATAGCGCTTTTATTTTTCCCCATAATGGCTTAATTTTTTCTTTATTCGGCACATTTTCAAAAATCCAATCTGATTCATTGTTGAAGGCGTTCACTAATTTCTTTACTGCCATCTCATGAGTTACAAGGCTCATACAATTCATGATATCTACTATTTCATGTAATGGGTCAGTGGGTAATGAATTAGACAACGTTTTAAGTCCAAGTAAAGCCCGCTCAGGACAATACTTATGCAGTAGTACTTTTGCGAAGTGTTCTAAACTATTCCGCAGTAAATGAACACTCCAAATCTCATTTCCACGTTGAGCACTCCAATAATATTGATACAAATACCAGACAGTATCATCTACAGCATCTTGAAATTCGAGTGGAGTTAATGACAAAGTAGTATTCTTTTGTTTTGCTGTAAGGATCCCATTTGGATCAAATAAAATTTTAATCGCATCGTTTTCACTTATTTCAGAGGAAGTTACTGTAAATAAATCGATATGAATCATATCTTCATATATGACTAATAGCTGAGGAGCAATAATATAGATATCATCTACAAAAATTGTTTTCTTATAAGCTTCAATATGTTGATTGCGGTTGGGCAAAAAAGCTTCGACGTTTTCTTCATTCACAACGCAATAAATATCGATATCCGAAAATTCATCATGCTCTTCTCTAGCCATCGATCCTCTTAAAAATACAGCTTCAATATAATGATCATCCTTTAGACTTTCAAGTAAAACCTCAACAACATGATCTAATTTCAAGTGTATCCTCTCCTTTTAATAAAACAGGCTACCCAAGTTATTTTTGAGTAGCCTTATTTTGCTAGATTTCCTTAACAATAGTGCCTGAGAAGCTATCGTGGGGAAGAAGTTGTCCATTTTGTTGTTCGAATGCTTTTGGATTTTTCAAGTAATCGAATGTGCTAATTGAGTCACGGTAAGCTATTCGTTTTATAATTTGGGAGGAAGTCACCCTAGTCCCAATTTTATTTTCGAGAACTAGTCCCATTTTTTTGTAGCCAACTGTTTGCCCTTTTTTACGTAATTGTGCTAATTCAAGTGACCACATAACGACTGTCGGTGTAACGATGGCATGAATCGCCTCGTTTTTTACCTTTTTTCGGAGGATATACTCCACGCCAGCTGTGACAGCCGACGAAATAGCAATATCGATTAGAAATGCTTTTGTTCGTTTTTTTGAAATAGAGTTCACCAGTTCTCCTCCTCGAAATAAGTTGCGAAATATTTAAAAAAACATATTATCTTTAAATGGCAATTCACGCTTAGTCAGGTAAGAAGCAATGGCACCATGTTTTTCGGTCGAAGCTCCTGCATATCGATTTGCGAAAGTAAGAAGGGGAATAGCCTGCTCCTTACAAAATTCGACTAGATTGATCACTGTAATCTGTTTGCTCAGGAGAATAGCTAACAATGCACCAATAAAAGCATCGCCCGCTCCAGTAGTATCAACCGCATGAACTTTGTCAGCAGGTATCTTTACATGAAGCTTTTTAGTATAAAGACTTGCACCTTCTGCGCCACAAGTAATTATAATTACTTGTACTTTCCCCTGAAATAATGAATGGACAGCTGTTTCCTCATCCTCAATCGCTGTTAAAAATAAAAGCTCCTCCTCGGACAATTTAACGATATGGGCCTTTGGTAAAAAATCCAAAATGGTTTGACGACATGCCTTCTCATCATTCCATAGTGGCAAGCGAACATTTGGATCAAAAGAAACAAGACTACCTACCTGATGGGCTTGTTCAATCAATGCCATATGTGCATGTTTCATAGGGCTTTCCACTAAATTAACTGAACAAAAATGAACAATATCGTGATCTGTTAATAAATTAGGTGGGAGTTGTTCTTTGTTGTAAAGTAAATCTGCTGCGTGGCGACGATAAAATAAGAAATCTCGGCCTCCATCACTTGTCAGGGAAACAAAAGCTAGACTCGTTTCACCCTTATCTGTTTGAACAATATAGTTCGTATCGACATCGGCTTTTTTTAACGTTTCTACGAGAAAATCTCCAAAAGCATCCTGACCTACCTGTGTAATGAGGGCAGCTTGTTGCCCGAGTTTTGCACAAACAGCTGCAACATTGGCAGGAGCCCCACCAGCATTTTTAGTAAATTGCTCAACTGTAGCAAGGGAAGCATTTTGTTCAGTAGGTGTAAAATCAATTAATAATTCACCAATTGCATAAAGTTTACTCACGGAATAATCTCCTTTAAATAAAATGTTGCTGTCGCTTTTCTTTCGCACAGAAAAATTGCCACATGACGTGGGCTTTCCATCACAAAGCGCTTTGCATCCGTCGCTCTGTTGGATCTTTCCGTCACAAAGCGCTTTACATCCGTCGCTCTGCCAGTCCGTTCCGTCACCTTCATTTCAATCCGTCGCTCTGCTGGACCTTTCCGTCACAAAGCGCTTTGTATCTGTCGTTCTGCCAGTCCGTTCCGTCGCCTTCATTTCAATCCGTCGCTTTTCTCGACCTTTCCGTCACCTTGCCCTTGGCGTTCTTAGACTGAGTTCCTCTATTCCAGTCTGTGTGAGAATATATCCACTGAAAAGGAAGCACACCCACATTCATCTCTTCACCTTTAAAGGTGGGAGTCTTCTGTAGCTGACGCGTCGCTTTCGCCACAAAAAACATCCGCTGAATGAAGATAAATAAGGATTAAGTCTGAGGCACACGCTTTTTCTTCGGTACGTAAATTGTGTAAAAAATGCCACCAAAAATTAATACAATACCAACTGTTTGCATGAAGCTTGGCATAAAATCAAGCAACAGCATATCAAGCAATATAGCCACTACTGGGTCAACAAATACTAATACTGAAACTAGAATAGTAGAGAGGCTACGAATACTATCAAAAAATAAATAATAAACAAATCCTGTATGAATAAAGCCTGTTCCTAAAATATATAGCCAGTTTGTTGTCGTTAAGCCATCAAATAACGAAAAATTAACAAATGGCAATAGTATGATAATTCCAACTGCAGTTTGGATATATGTTAAGGCATAGGAACTAAGCTTTGTGATTGTTTTACTTGTAAGCATCGTAAACGCGTAAAACAATGCAGACAGTAATGCCCAAATAAAACCTGATTTCATAAATTCAGAGAGTGTCATAAAATTATTTAAACCAATAATGAGCATACTGCCGATAAAGCAAGTAACTGTTGCTAGCAATGCTTGAATAGTCATCTTTTCTTTTAAAAACAACGCGCCAAATATTAATACGAATATTGGTGCTAAATTATAGATAGAAATGGCAATGGAAATGGACATTTCTTCAAAGGCTTTAAATAAAAATACCCAGTTTAAGACAATAAAGACACCGCATAGAAGTGTACGTAATATCTCCTTTTTATCCCATATTTCCGTTTTGTGACCACCTGTGATCAGCCACATTCCTCCTAGAAAGAGGGTAGCACAAATACATCTAACAAATACTAGCTCGGTAGCAGGTACGCCAGTATGAACGGTAAAAAATCCAATAGAGCCAAAAAGGGCCATTGAAACAGTTAGTTTGATAATCGCTGAAATGTTCATCCAAAACCTTCTTTCTATAAAATTATTATAATTTTTGTCGCTTGTGAAAATAGGGGAAACTTAACGTTATTTCGCCCCGTTCTCAAAGTTATTCGCTCAGATAGAGTAAGGAACTGCTCGGCTAAGAGAAGAAATCGTTCAGGTAAAGGCTGGAACCGCTCGGCTAAGAGAAGAACCCGCTCAGGTAAAGGCTGGAACCGCTCGACTAAGAGAAGAATTCGCTCAGGTAGAGTGAGGAACTGCTCGGCTAAGAGAAGAATCCGCTCAGGTAGAGTAAGGAACCGCTCGACTAAGAGAAGAACCCGCTCAGGTAAAGGCATGAACTGCTCGACTAAGGGAAGAATTCGCACAGGTATAGTCTCGAACTACTCAGCTTGGAGAAGAATCCACCTAAGCATAGTCTAGAACCGTTCGGCTGATGAGAAGAATTCGTTCAGGTATAGTCTGAACCCGCTGAGTTAACAGTAGAATCTACTCAGATGGAAGACGCCCCCAGCACCTTTACAAATCTATCAATCCTTAAGGTTCAAAAATAAGGAAAGAAAGCCGACAGTTGACATACGCTGTCGGCTCTTCATTAATAGTTCTACAATTATTCACGGATTTGGCCGTTACCGTGAATGTAATACTTTGTTGATGTTAATGCTGGTAAACCCATTGGTCCCCGAGCGTGTAATTTTTGCGTACTAATGCCGATTTCTGCACCGTAGCCGAATTCAAAGCCGTCTGTGAAGCGAGTGGAGGCATTGTGATAAACAGCTGCAGCATCCACACTATTTAAGAACGTATCTGCTACTAACTGATCCTCAGTCATGATGGCTTCAGAGTGGTTCGTGCCGTATTTATTAATGTGTTCGATTGCTTCATAAACGTTTTCCACAATTTTAACGCTGATCTTTAAATCTAAATATTCAGTTGCATAGTCTTCAGCTGTTGCTAGTTGAGCGAATTCAAGAGCTTGACAAACGGTTTCATCACCAATAATTGTCACACCGGCTTGATGCATAGCACTTAGTAGCTGTTTGCCGTGCTCCTTAAACCAATCAGGATGAATAAGTAAGCTTTCGGCTGCATTACAAACCGATGGGCGTTGCGTTTTCGCATTGATACAAATTTTTTCTGTTTTTATGTAATCGGCCGTATGGTCCACATAAATATGACAGTTGCCAGCACCTGTCTCTAGTACTGGTACAGTGGCTTCATTTACTACTAAATCAATAAGTGCTTTTCCGCCACGAGGAATTAATACATCTAAGTATTCTTTTAAATGGAATAATTCTTTGACAGTTTCACGATTCGTATCTTCGATTAATTGTACAGCGCCTACAGGGATAGACGTTTTGCTAAGTGCACGATGAATACTTGCCACAAGTGCTACATTAGAAAATTTGGCAGAAGAGCTACCACGTAAAATGACTGCATTACCTGTTTTCAATGATAATGTTGCCGCATCCACTGTAACATTAGGTCGCGCCTCGTAAATCATCCCGATAACGCCAATAGGCACTAGACGCTTTTCAATCAATAGTCCATTATCTTTTTCTATTCGCTCTAAAAGACTACCTACTGGATCATTTAATTCAACAAGTAACTGAATAGCACTTGACATAGCTTCCACTCGTTCTTTGTTTAGCATGATGCGATCAAGTGTAGAAGCGGGCATTCCTTGTTGCTTGCCATGAGCTAAATCCTTTGCATTTTCAGCAATAATAGTATCTTGGTCGATGATTAATTGCTCAGCAATTTTTGTGAGAGCCTCATTTTTTTCACAAGTTGTTTTAATATTTAAAATATAGCTGGCGGCTTTTGCTAGCTTTCCTTTTTGTTGAACTTCACTTGTCATGTGAATTCCTCCTTAATTTGTTTGAATTTTTAGCCATTTATCTCGGTGAATGACCTCAATAGGATAGTTCGCTAACTCATCTGTACGTTTTCCCATCGCATGTGCTAACTCTAGGGAAGAATATAAGACCTCACCACGACCAAGCAGTCCATTGTCACTGTAGACCTCGACAACGTCTCCATTTGCGAAGTCACCTTCGACACGGTATACACCAGCGGGTAACAAGCTTTTCCCATTTGCCAATAGTGCATGCTCAGCACCGCTATCTATAAAAATTTTACCAGATACTTCCGTGAGTGCAATCCACTGTTTATTATTTGTTAAAACAGCAAGCGCATCATGCTCAACATACGTACCATCACCACGGCCTTCTAGTATGTCTACAAGCTTTTTAGCACCGTGGCCAGTTCCGATAAAAACTTTGACGCCTGCATTTAAAGCTGCTCGAGCTGCAAGTAATTTAGATTCCATACCACCTGTACCGACCTTCGAGCCTGCACCATCTGCAAAACCTAGCATTTCATCAGATACCTCTGTTAATCGATCAATGCGTTTGGCCTCTGGGTTTTTATTTGGATTGGCGTTATACAAGCCATTGATATCTGTTAAGATAATGAGCTGATCGGCATGAACGAGACCACTTACAAGAGCCGATAACATGTCGTTATCTCCAAAGGTTAATTCGCTAACAGATACCGTATCGTTTTCGTTAACGATTGGCAGTATAGAGCGCTCTATTAATTCTTCAAAAGTGGCATAGGCATTTTTATAGCGCTCCTTTTTTGAAAAATCAGTACGTGTTAATAAAATTTGAGCAGGTACAATATCATAAATACTAAATAAAGCATTGTAGGTTTGAATAAGTAAACTTTGCCCAACTGCCGCTGCAGCTTGTTTACCTTTTACTGTAACGGGTCGGGAAGGGTACCCTAGCTGTTTAAAGCCTGCTGCAACTGCACCTGATGAAACAAGCAATACTTCATGACCGTCTTTTTTTAATTCAGCTATCGCTTGAACATGGTCCATTAAACGTATTTTATCAATTTCACCTTTTGCATTTGTTAAGGAGCTACTCCCAATTTTGACGACGATTCTTTTTCTTTCCATTGCAATACCTCCAATTCGCCATTACATTTGCATTATGATTTAAACTTTAGCAGCTGCTAAGATTCGCTAAAAATTAAAAATAAAAAGCCTTTTCATCCTAATAAATTAGGACGAAAAGGCCGCTTTCCGTGGTACCACCTACATTGAACGTCATTGACATTCCACTTTACCTCATAACGCTTGAGACTGCGCCTAGTTTAGCTAGGACGTTTTACGAAGTAGGTTCTTTAGTCTTTCTTGTACAATGCCTTACAGCCGATGGGCATCGCTCTCTGATCAAGCAGTTTCTAGGTACTAGTCTTCGCCGCTGTTATTTTAATAATTGAATATCTTTTTGAATGATGTCTCATTCCTCAAAAAGTAATTGAATAAAGAATGCACTACTTTAGCAAGTCTGTCAAGCTGATTAGGAATGTTAATAAAAAGTTTCGAATAAATTAGTAGGTAATACTGAACAATCGAGGGTACGTTGAGAGGAAAACACAACTTTTTTAATTGTACCACCAGATTGCGACTAATAGTGGGAGCATCGCTATAACAATTACGAAAAAGCTCCATAATATTTGTTTTCCTGAAGACATATTTTTTGGTTTTATACTCATTTGTTCATATAGTTCGTTGATGGCACGTTGTTCTTTAGCATAAAGCATGGTTTGAAATTCATCGTAATCTTGAATATAGCTTGAGGGAGGGCGAGGGCTAAAACGTAAACTTCGAATATCATCAGTAATCTCTTTTTCACCCATAAAATAAGTAATAACTGGTGCTAACCCTGAATTTTGTGCAGCTTGTACTTCGATATCATGTGTTTTCATTTTATAATAGACATTTCCTTGCTCGTCTTCATATTGCTTTACAATATCACTTACTGCCATCGACAAACACCTCTTTCTCCAAAACAATACGACTTTTACGTTATGATAATATTTATTATAATGTATTAAAGAAGAAAAGTGTTGCTTAAACGAGCATAATCGCTTAGAGATTTTTTGTAAAAATTTAGAAAAAGCAAATCACCATGTAGTATAATGGAAATAAAATCATATTATAATGGTTCTTTTCTAAAAGTAATTGTTCATTACCGAAAGTTGGGTGTGACATTTTGTAAAAACGTATGTTATGTTGATGAGCCTATTAAAAATATGGAAAGAAGGGGTAGTATTGACGTTTTCAATGTTATTGGCGTTTTTAGGGGCAGCAATTATTTTAACATTAATGCCAGGACCAGATAATTTATTTGTTCTTGCGCAAAGCATTACACAGGATAAAAAGGCGGGTATAGCGACATCACTTGGTCTCTGTACAGGCTTGCTCGTTCATATAGGAGCGGCTGTTCTAGGAATCTCAGCTATTATTTATCAATCAACAGTTATTTTTTCTATTGTTAAGTTTGCAGGAGCAGCGTATTTATTGTATTTAGCTTGGCAATCGTTTCGCGCGAAAGGTGATCCATTCACGCTGGAACAGCAAAATGAACAAGCCTATATGACGTTATATCGAAAAGGTATTTTAATGAATATTTTAAATCCAAAAGTTTCTTTATTTTTCTTAGCACTATTGCCACAGTTTGTAAATCCTTCTAATGGTCATGTAGGTTTACAGATGTTAATTTTGGGTATTGTATTTTTAGTACAAGCGCTTATACTATTTTCATTATTTAGCATTTTTGCCGGTAAAGTTAGAAAAGTAATTATTGGTAAGCCTGCAATTGCTAAACGATTAAATATGATTCAAGGCATACTTTTCACTTTTATTGGGATACAAATAGCGCTGAGTAAACAGTAAAATGGGGGATTTTCATGGCAATTTTACATATAACGTTTAGCTTATCTACACAGGGTTCGATAAAACACGCGATACGACAGCATCATTTACAACGAGATGAATCAGTGCTTAGTGTCAATGAGATTTTCTCGATTGGTCCACTAAGCAGCGCAGAAGAACGAAAAAACTGGCTAGCAGCTCATATCTTTAGGGACAATGAAGAACGTGAATTGTACGAGGATCTTCAACAAGCATGGAAGAAAAAAATTGCAGGTTTACCGTGCGATGTTGATGTCTGGGTTTGGTACAGCCAAAGTACTCATGAAGAGATTGGGTTGCGACTTGTTATGAGCGAGTTGATCAATAAATGTAGTATGGTATATGGAATTGATGCTACAGAGGGCTTAAAGCGTGTACAGCCAAACATGAAGATTCGTCAATCAGGTGAACTTGCGTCAGACTTGCTAATGAAGCTCCGTTCTGAGGCTAAGCGGTTTTCTATTGATGAGTGTCAGGAACTTGCAAAGGAATGGGAAGAGCTAAAACAAAACCCTAGTACACTACGAATTTGGCAAGATGGAATTGTACATGTAGCGGAAGACGCATTGGATCCTATCATTATGGAAAGTGCGGAAAGAGCACATGCCGAACTAAATGAAGAATGGCTTATACCGATGCGTATCATCGGTGAAACAATTGGTGCAATTGATGACTATATAAGTGAAGAATTTGTGGAAAAACGCTTGATGACCCTTGCAAAGCAGGGACTTTTTGAGATCGATGGAAATACAACAGATATGTATTCGTATCAAGTAAAATATGTAGGAAAGTAATAATAAAATGCTTTGCAGTAACCACCTTTCGTATGAAGAAGGTGGTTTTTTGAGTTGAAGAAAATTGTCTTGTAGTGTACCTCATAAAATGAGAAAGTACTCATGTTTTGAGCTCTTAAATAGGGACTGAAAGAAAGCTTGGCAAACTGAAGGAAACACCAATAATTATGCTTGCTGCGAGAGATAGCATTATGAATCGAATATTGTATAGACCCCTTATTGCTAAAAAATAAATGATAATTTTGGTTTTTATTTAGAGAAAATTTACTTTGTGGATATAATAGGTGTAATGAAAATCACCAACAATATGAAATAAATTAAGTTTAAGGAGGAAGAGTATGTATAATGAACTTCTCAAAGTAGGACCGATAACCATATATGGGTATGGATTATTGATTGCACTGGGCATATTCCTTGCATACCAACTCATTGTTTATCGTGCTAAAAACCGTCAGTTTGAATTATCACAGAATTGAGCTTCAGGAAGCCCACTGCTTTAGCTGTGGGAGTAGTCAGATGTTTATTCTTTGACAGTGTGGGGATTGATAGGTGGTTTTACTGGGGCAAAGCTTTTGTATTGGATTACTCAATTCCCAAATATCATCAAGAATCCTAGCATTATTTGGAATATCGGTGAAGGATTTGTTGTTTACGGTGGAATTATTGGCGGGATTTTGGCCGGTTTCATTTATTGTAAACTACATAATATTAAATTTTTGCAACACCTTGATCTTTTTGTCCCCTCAATTGCACTAGCTCAGGGATTTGGAAGGATTGGCTGTCTACTTGCTGGCTGCTGCTATGGAGAAGAAACACATAGTCCGTTTGGAATTACTTTTCATAACTCAGAAATTGCACCGAATGATATTAAATTAATACCTACACAAATTATGGAGAGTGTGTTTAGTTTTACATTATGTATTCTTTTGCTTCTATTAGCGAGAAAGACTAAAAAACCTGGATTAGTTTCTTGTGTGTATTTGCTTCTTTATAGTGCAGGTAGATTTGTAATTGAGTTTTACAGAGGTGATGTAATTAGGGGACAAGTAGGTATATTTTCAACTTCGCAATTTATTGCATTACTTATCGTCCTTGTGACTAGCCTAGTATTAGTTTTATCACAATACCATAAGAGTAAATATACAGGTAAAAATGCATAACCATTTGAATATTTAAAGATAAGCGAGTAACAAATACGCAGAACTGAAATTGTTACTCGCTTTTTTGCTTTAGCTCGTTTATTAATGAATGATAGGGCTGTCAATTATTTTTATCGTAAAAATCGAATACAAATTGTTGAAATTGCCGTGCTGAAGGTGGAAGATATCGATTTTCAATCCAAGCCATACCTATTATCCGTTCACAAACCATATCCTCTACACGAATTTTAGCTAATTTATTTGGATTCAAGTCTTCGTCAACAGGCAGTAACGACACGCCGAGGCCAGCACCTACAAAACCAGCTACGGTTGATACCTCATCACCTTCAAAAGTAATCTTCGGTTTGATACCTGCAGCATTTAATAATTTATCAGCTGTACGGCGCAATGCGTAACCCTTTTTCATCAGTACAAAATTCTCATGTTCAAGTTCCTTCATTTTAATGCTTGTCCGGTTAGCGAAGGGATGGTCAATCGGCACCATAATATAAAGCTCATCACGCCACAGCTCCTTCCAGCAAACAGGGGGCTCCGTGTCGATCGATGCAAGTAAACAAAGGTCTAACTCTCCCGCGAGTAATTGCTTCAATTGGGAATGTGAGTAATTTTGTGTAAAGTGAAAGCGTATATGCGGATGGTTCTGACGGAAAGCGCGAATCAGGTCAGGTACGATGCTAGTCCCAAGTGTATGTAAAAAGCCGAGTGATACATCTCCTAGCTCTGGATTATTGAGCTCCTGTAATTCTAGAACTGCTTTTTCATATTCCTTACGCATGCGTTGGACACGATACAAAAAAAGCTCGCCATATCGGTTGAGCATAATCGAACGTCCTTGTCGGTCGAACAAGGGTACTCCTAATTCCTCTTCAAGCTTTGAAATCGAACGACTTAATGCTGGTTGAGAAATTGCTAATGCTTCAGCTGCACGAGTCATATGCTCAAGCTTTGCTACTGCTACAAAATATTCTAATTGCTGCCACTCCATTTTTTCACCTCAATTCCCGTTATTTTGAGTTAACTGCATTATAACGGTAAAAGAGTAGGAAGTATAGGCACATCAAATGAAACTTTAATCAGTGGGGATTTTCCCGCTGATTATTAGTCTTCATCAATCGGATATTACGGGCAGTTCATCTCTTTACTTCGCTGAATTTTAGGTAGTACTCTTGTACCTGTCACTTCACTTTCCGTACAGATAAATTACTGACTGTTAATGCGGGATGAAAAATTTTTTTAAAAATGAAAGCACGTAAAATGAGGAATGAAAAATAAAAGTAGCAGAAAGTGTGATATAACAGCCATTAACCTCACATCATTAATGCACAAAAGACATTAATATGATAAAAACTATAAATTGTACATTATGAATAAAGGGTGTTAAGATAGACACATAAATTACACAATTACAAGTTTCCGTGAAGGGGATATTATAAAATGAATTTATCAAAGCCACAACCTCTAACAATTGAGGGAGGCAAAAAAGCCGTACTATTACTGCATGGATTCACAGGTAGCACAAAAGATGTGAAAAAGCTAGGTGAATTTTTATCAAAACGTGGTTATACAGTTCATGCACCGATTTATAGTGGGCATGGTGTAGAACCAGAAGCATTACTTGAAACAAGACCAGAAGACTGGTGGAACGATGTTGTGGAAGGTTATAACTTCCTAAAAAGTAATGGTCATGAAGAAATCGCGGTAGTAGGAATTTCACTTGGCGGCGTATTTTCGTTAAAAGTAGCAGAGACGTTTCCTGTGAAAGCATGTGTTGCCATGTGTGCACCAATAACACGCGATAACTCAAAAGGCTTATTTACACGTTTATATCATTACGCTCGTTTATATAAACATTTTGAAAATAAATCAAAAGATCAAATTATTTCAGAATTACATGAATTACGTATTACACCTAAGGATTCATTAGATGGTGTGACACGTTTAACAACAGAAACACGTGATGACTTATCTACAATCAAAGCACCTACATTAGTATTACAAGGTTCATTAGATGATGAGCTTTATCAAGAAAGTGCGCCATTCATTTTAAATACTGTGGAAACTGATGATAAAGAGATTATTTGGTATGAAAATTCTGGCCATATTATTACATTAGATAAAGAGCGCGATAAAGTGTATGAGGACGTATTTAAGTTTTTAGATCATGTAGAGTGGTCTGTCGCAAACTAAGGAGCTGTCAACAGACAGCTCTTTTAGTTTTGTCTACTTAAAGCTAAGAACTGTACAATTAACGATTATAAAAGAAAAAACTATTGTTTTTAAAATAAATGCCTGATACCATAGTGGAATTGTAGAAAGAAATCACTTCGATTTAAATTATCGCAATAGATTAATTTCGCCTGTACCTGGCGCTACGCTTTCGGTACAAAAGACATTTGTAACTGACGTTTCACTTTCGCTACCAAAACACTTGTAGCTGACTTTGCTTTCTCTACAGAAAATAATTGCAGAAAGAAGTTAAATACATCTAAGGAGTACATCAAAATGCAACAGAAAATACCTTTTTCAACATATGCAGTCATTGGTACAATGCTTTTCGGACTGTATTTTGGAGCAGGGAATCTTATTTTTCCAATACAGCTTGGACAATTAGCAGGGACCAACTTTTGGTTTGGCCTAATTGGATTTTTAGTAACAGCTATCGGTTTACCGTTTCTAGGTATTTTAGCTATTGGTTTATCAGGTAGTAACGGTTTGCGTGACTTAGCGAGCCGTGTTCACCCATTATTCGGTGTCATCTTTTCATTAGCCCTCTATTTAACGATCGGTCCTTTTTTTGCGATTCCACGTACAGCGACAGTTCCGTTTGTTGTTGGCTTTGAACCTTATATACAAGCCGAGCATACAACACTTTTACTTGCTTTATTTAGCTTCGTATTTTTTGCCATCGTTTTTTATTTCTCATTGAACCCAGCGAAAATTATGGATTATATCGGAAAATATTTAACACCAGCATTTTTGATTGTGTTATTTATTTTAATTATTATTAGTATTGTAAAACCGATGGGACATTTCCAGCAGCCAATCGGGGATTATATTGATTCAGCATTTATGACAGGCTTTAAAGAAGGCTATAACACAATGGATGCATTAGCCTCATTAGCATTTGGTATTGTCGTTATTAACGCAATTAAAAGCGCAGGAATATCAGATAGAAAGGAAATTGCTAAAGCCACGTGGAAATCTGGTATTTTTGCCATGGCATTAATGACGTTAATATATGGTTTAATAACGTATATGGGTGCATCGAGTATTGATGCTGTTGGTACATTTGATAACGGTGGCTTAATATTTGCTGCAGTGGCAGATCACTATTTTGGATCATACGGGGCTATTTTATTGGCAGTTATTATTGTCCTTGCTTGTTTAAAGACAAGTATTGGCTTAATCACATCTTGTAGTGAGTTTTTCCACGAAGTGTTCCCGAAAATAAGCTATAAATGGTTTGTTTTCTTATTGTGCGTTGTGTCATTTACAATTGCCAACTTCGGATTAACGAATATTATTAAGTTTGCCATTCCAGTGCTAATGTTCTTATATCCGTTAGCAATTGTCTTAATTGTCCTTGCATTATGTTCATCACTATTTAAAATTAAGCAAACGGTCTATGCGATTGCAATGATCTTTACAATTTTTATTAGTATCATTGATGGTTATAAAGCGTTAGTGGGTAACATTCCTGCAGCGAAACTAGGTTTTTTTGATGCGATTGCAAAAGCTTATTCGAACTTTTTACCTTTTTACGACATGGGCTTAGGATGGATATTACCAGCGTTAATTGGTGCTTTTATAGGATACTTATTCCCAGCAAGGAAAGCCTAAAAAATTAAAAAGGGGCTGGGACATAACTAAATGGTTCCTTCATAAAGCCGAATAATCTCTAAATTAACAAAACACGATAAATAGAAAAACCGAACTATTCCGAAACACTTCATGAGAGTTTCATTGGATAGTTCGGTATTTTTGTTGGCTGAAACACATTTGTCCCAGCCTCTTTTTGTTTTGAGATTTATTCACGTACTGACGTAAAGCTTGTAAAAATGCAGTTTTCTCCAATTTAGCTCCATTTGTAAATATTGAGGCATTTTAAGCAATTATAGTTGATAACTTTAACACTGATAATGATTTTTTCGGTAACAATATAATTTAATTGGTTAAATTAACCATATAAGGATGTTATTATAATTGTAGTGAATTTTGAGGAGAGATATTATGAAGAAAAAATTATTGCAATCTTTCATGTTAGTCCTAGTGCTTCTTTTGATAGCCTGTAGCAAAGAAGAATCCAAGGATTCGATTGGGGAAGTTTCGGAAGGTATTTCAAAAGCGACAGTAATTAACAATGTACTTGAACAAACCATTACAAGCTATAAAATGAAGACAGAAGCAACTATCGGAGCTAAAACTATAGGATTTAAAAATGAACAATTAGAACAAACTCACACAATGGATATGGTAGTTCAGAAGGAGCCTCTTCTTATTTATTATAATTACGTTGATCCTGAAGATGTGACTGAGGCTTATATTGATATTGATAGCGAATTTTACAATGTTAATAATAACGAACGCTGGTACAAGATATCTGTATTAGATATGGATGAAAAGCAAGAACTAGTAAGAGATGGATATTTTTTAGGCGATATTAAGAGAATGCTGGAATTTGAAGACATATTTCAACTTCAGTACAGAGAAGATGAGTACATATTGATTGCCAAAGTGACCGATTCATCAGATAAAAAGAGTCTAGCATTTGTAACAGATTATGTTGAAAATACTATGAAAAGGGAATTGGAAACAAAGCACCTAAAGACAAAGATTAATGAAGTCAAATATACACTAATATTCAATAAAGACTTTTTATTGAAATCATCTAATATTATTGCGAATATAAATTTATATGAAGAAATTGGAAATTCGAATGTGATTTTAAATTCTGATACCGTTTATTCGGATGTAAATAATGTAAAAAAATTAGTTATTCCTGAAGAAATTAGTAGGAACGCCATTAAAAAGGAAGAACTTTAAAACACACAATTCTGGAACAATCGTACTAATTATGAAAGAAGGCTGTTCTATTTTTTAATAGCTAGAAACAAGTATCATTTTGTAATCATCTACAATTTATGAAATGTTAAATATGAAAGAATAATACTTTGTTATGTTGAATTTCTTCAGCATTTATGAAATACGTGTTTATTTACCTGAAGGAATTAGAAAATATAGAGCATTTCAAACGAGAACTTAAAATATAGTTGAATACTATAATTCGAAACGGATAAAGACCAAATACAAAATGAGTTCGATACAATATCGAACTCATTTAAACATACCAACTAATGAAATAAACTTGACTAACTTTTTGAGATCACAATTTTCTTTCAGATGTGCTAAAAACGAAATTAGTAAGCTGTCCAACCACCATCAACAGCAATTACTTGTCCGTTGACAAAGCTTGCTTCATCTGAACCAAGGAATATAGCAAGCTGAGCGATTTCTTCAGGTTGTCCAGCTCGTGGGTTAATGGACAAACCTAGTGATTGGCGAGCTGCACCTGTTTGACTCACATTTGTCATGGAAGAAGCAATGTTTGTGATCACTGCACCTGGAGCGATACCATTACAGCGAATATTTTTATCTGCATACATAAATGCTGTGTTTTTAGTGAGACCAACAACAGCATGCTTAGAAGCAGTGTAGGCAGCCCCAGCACGAGCGCCATATAGGCCGCCAGCAGATATGTTGTTAATAAAGACACCATGTCCTTGAGCAAGGAAAATCTCTGTCGCCATACGCATTGAACGCATAACAGCAGTTGTATTTACCGCAAATACTTTGTCCCATCGTTCATCAGACACTTCACCTACTGGCTCCATGCCATCCATAATACCAGCATTATTCACTAAAATATCTAATTTACCATAAGCATTTTTTGTTTCATCAAATAAGCGCTGTAAGTCTTCTGTTGATGCAACATTTGTTTGAATAGCGATCGCTGAGCCACCAGCTGCTTCGATACCTTCAACAACAGCTTGTGCACCTTCTAAATTTAAGTCAGAAACTACGACCTTTGCTCCTTCTTTTGCATAGCCTTCTGCAATTGCTTTACCCATACCAGACGCTGCACCTGTTACGATGGCTACTTTACCTTCTAATCTCATCACAAAAACCTCCTATAATTTATGTTTATTCACCAGAGTTTGTCCCAGTGATTTCGAGGATATAATATGTTAAATATTGAACATGTGTTCATTAAAATAATATAATAATTTTGTAAGCGATTTCAATGCGCAAAATACTAAGAACTGTTCAGTAATCAACACATTTAGAAAAATCTGTTTAGTAAGGGGGAAAAAATTTGAGCGCTAACGATTTAAGAGTTGTCAAAACGAAGCAAGCATTACATAATGCTTTACTAACTTTATTAAGCGAGAAACCTTTAGAAAACATTACAATCGCAGAAATTTGTCGGGTGGCAAAGGTGAATAGAGGTACCTTCTACTTGCACTATGAGCAAAAGGAAGGGCTATTTGAGGAATACTTTCAGGAAATTATGGAGGATTTAAATAATTCCTATGAGGAACCGTACCGTGCAGTAACAACATTGGATAAAAACCAAATAGATCCAAATACTATTCGTATTTTTCATCATATTGAGCGCTTTAAAATGTTCTATCGTATTGTTTTTTCTAAAAATGTGCCACTGACATACTATTACATGTTATTTGATGGAATTTTCGCTCTGCTAAAAAGAGATATCACACTTCATAATAAAGTACATGATGAGATATCCATTGAGTATTATAGTGCTTATCAAGCAAACGCAATCATTGGCCTAATCATTCAATGGTATCGTCAAGATTTTGTGGATAGCGTAAGTACCTTGAATAAACAACTTGCGGCTATTTTGCGAATTGGTAAATAGTATTAAAGGACTCCTCGGCAAAGCGAGGGGGTGATTTCCGTTCCGACTGGACGCTGTGTTGCTGACGCTTCGCTGCAGGGTCTCATCTGTGACGCTAATCCCAAAGGCGTCGAATGATATAACCGAAAGTTAGTAATAGCGTCAGGACAAATGTTTACTATGCAACAATATAAGAGGAGGAGGTGGCTCGACTCTCACCCACGGGAAAGCGATAGCCTAGAACGGAAATCACCTTTATTTAAAGTGCCGCATCTTAGCGAAGGTATCTTCACTGTTTTATGATTTTACTACAAAAGCGATGTACCAACTCATCATTAGTACATCGCTTTTTTTGACAATATTATTGAGCCGTGGCAGGGGAAATTTGCTCGCTTTCACTCTTTACTTTTGATTTTTTTAAAGCAACGACCGTCGCAGAAATGCCCAGTGTTACAGCTATGATAATTCCTAACGAGCTACAATCACTCATTAAATTATCAGTACTTCCACCAAAAATAATGATGAAATAGCCGTCAGCTCCATAAGTAGCTGGGAGAAGTGACGCTAGTTTATTGTAAAAATCAGATAGCATCGCTTGTGGAACAAGAGCACCTGAAGTAACAAGCTGCATAGAAAGAGCACAAATATTAAAAATCATACCCAAGTTACCAAAAATGATGATAAAGGCTTGTGCTAGGCAGAGGAAAGCCCAGAACATTAATGCTTGAAAAAGGTATACTGTTAAAAAATTTACTTGACTTGAAATATTAAATAGATGCATTAAGCCAATCGTTAATAGCGGAAGGGCAAAGGCGACACCAATATTAATAAGCTGTCTTGCTAGGAACAATTGCCATTTGGAAACTGTATTTTGCACAAGTTGTGCAGCCTGCTGATGCTGCATAATCATTACCATTGCACCAACAAACGACGAAATAATAACCATCAATGGCACAAAATTCGCGGCAAACTCTTCAACATTATTTGTTTTAATAATAGTAGAATCTATCGCATGATCCTTTACACTCATAATTGTTGTAGCAACGGCTTCGTTAATTTGTTGTGCTGTATTCGGCTCCATTGAAAGCTGTGAGAACTTTTGAGAAAATGCCTCAATGGTTTTGCCTTGCTGTATAGGATAAATATTATGGTTAATTTCCTCAGTTACTTGCTTAGCTACTCCGTCCATCATATTTTTTGCGATACTTGCATTTGCTTGATTGATAGAGTAAATGATTTCAGCCTCTTTACCTGTTTGTAATTGACTCGTAAAATTGCTTGGAATATGAATAATCATATGGATATCACGTTGATTTAATTCTTGCTCAGCTCTGTCTAGAGAGGAGTAATTTGCTATTGTAAAAGGTAGTTTTCCTTTTATTTCATTTACTACTTGTTGCCCCATCTCAGTATCTTCGCTAATTAGTCCAATCTTTAAATTTTCTGTTCTGTCATTTACACCATCATAGGCAGTCATCCATACGGAAAAGAAAATCACCTGGAATGCAATTGTAATGACAATGCCAATATAAGTTTCTCGAATTTTAAATAAAGCTTGTAACCCTTTCATAAAAGACCTCCTATAAAGTAAGTACTTACTTGCATTGTAAGGAAAAATTTTTTCTAGGGAGTCAATCCCCTAGAAAAAATTGAAATGCTCGTTTTTAACAATTCTTCAGTAGGAATATTAGAAACAATTGTTCCTAAGCGTGCCCGTGACATGAAATGACCAAAATTAATAGCGATAAGAGATAACGCTGCTGCTTCAAAATCAATCTCTCTAATTTTTCCTCTTTCATACATTTCCTGAAAATAATGAATTAGCTCATTTTTAATATGAAGAGGGATATTAGCAATCTCTTCATTAATTTCCGGAAACTGCATCGCTTCCTTAAAGCCAATCATTACAAAGTCTTTAATAGACATTAAAAAGTTAAAATGCTTTACAGAGAAATTTAGTAAATCCGTTTCTAAATCCCATGTAACATTTTTATTAATCTCTTGCTGTAGAAGAGGGAAATAGGAAAATTGCTCAATAATGGCCTTCAAAATGCCGCGCTTGTTGCCAAAATGGCGAAAAATTGTTACTTCATTGACCCCAGCTAATTCAGCAATTGCTTTAGTTGTTGCAGCAGTATAGCCCTTCTCACTAACGAGTTGTAAAGCTGCATCTATGATTCGTTCTGCGGTACCTTTTGTAGACAATAGAATTCTTCCTTTCGTGCAAGTAATTACTTACATGCTAGCATAGAGGAATTTCGTATGCAATAAAAATATTAACAGACAATGGAAATCAGTAATGTTTGGATGATAAGAGGAAATGCTCGAATAACCAAGAGAAGAATAAGAACCTCTCGAGTAGCCAGGGAAATCTCAGATAAAACCAAAAATCACTCAAGGTGAATCAAAACAACAACATGGTGCTACACTGCTAGTATGAAAAGTTTTAATAACTTTTTATGGAAAAAATAACATTGACAACTATATCGTTGGCTGATATATTTTTAGTATATCGCATGGCGATATATTGTTAGACGATATAAAAAGGGGGATTTGTATGACTCAAGAACATCCGCCATTAACAGAAGGCGTTTATTATATTTTATTAGCTTTATTTGACACAAGACATGGTTACGGCATCATGCAACTAGTAGAGGAAATGAGTAATGGTCGTGTTCGGCTTGGAGCGGGGACGATTTATGGAGCTATCAAAACTTTACTCGAGCGAGGATGGATTGAGGCGCTAGATGGTGATGGACGAAAAAAGGAATACATCATCACAGAGAGTGGAAAAAAAGTTGTTGAATACGAAATTTTGAGATTAAGGGAACTTTTTGACAATGGCATCCGTATAACGAAGGAGGATGGAACAAATGGATAAATATCGATTGGCCGTTAACCCGTATGAGATTGAGAAATGGGTTAACGATATGGCAAGCCAAGGTTGGCATTTAAAAAAGTTCGCTTGGATACGTTTTACGTTCGAACGTGGAGAACCAGGTAGTTATATTTATCGGCATGATGAAATGGAGCGAAAGGGTGCCTCATATGAAGACGAATACTTAGATTTTCTGAGGTCCTCAGGAATTGAACGGGTAGATCGTTCTGGCAATCTCGTCTTCTTTAGGAAACCAGCAAATGATGGACCTTTTGAACTTTACTCTGATAAGAAAAATAAAATGAATAAGCTGTCCCAAAGAATTTCGCTGCTACTATCGCTTATCATTCTTAATTTGGCTATAGGACTAATTGGTCTGAGTGGGATTTATTCAGCACAGGCAATAAACTGGATTAAATTATCAATGAATATCATTAATATTCTTGTAGTCGTGTTATTTTCTATACCATTATTAAAACTTGTGCGTGTGCGCAATAAATTGAAGAAGGATTTGGATCTGTTCACAGATTAGTATAGGAGAATGTATGGCTGAAAAATGGTTGCATTTAATGCCAAAAAGAAAGCTACAGTATGGGATTTCATATTTGCTTCAAAATTATTTTCCGGGAAATCAGAAAAATCAATCAATAGTAAAACTATTATTAAGGCGTATATTTAACCAGGAGTTCGCATCAGTTTTATATGATTAATAGAATGGAGGTGGGACTTTATGAAAAAAAGAGTGTATCGTTTTTTTCTTGATTATGAAAAGGAAGAAGCATGGGTTAATGATATGGCGGAACAAGGTTGGCATCTAAAGCGTACAATGGTGGGATACTTTATTTTTGAAAAAGGGGAACCTGGTCAATACATATATCGCAATGAACTAGTTAAAGGTAAAAAGCAGGACTACTTTGATTTTTTAGAGACGATGAATATTGAGTTTGTTTCAAAATTTGGCGTATGGGCTTATTACCGCAAAAAGAAATCAGAAGGTCCATTTGAATTATTTTCAGATAGTTCTTCGAAAATAAAATATTTAACATTAATAAGCCGCCTTTTTATTGCCGCAACATTTCTTAATTTATTAATTGGATTTATCAATCTTTATATTTTACTTGGTGAATCAACAGAAAGAATCTTATACACGGGAGTACCATTTTTAAATTTTGTAGTTGTAATAATAATGTGTACACAAATTTTGAAGGTTGAAAGACGTAAAAAAGGACTACAACGAGAATTACATATATTTGAAGCGTAGGAGGAAAAAAGATGACACTACAATTAGAGCATGTCACGAAGAAATACAAAGACTTCACAGCGGTCGACAACTTAAATTTCACCATTGAAAAAGGGGAGATTTTTGGGCTGATTGGTCAAAACGGAGCCGGTAAAACAACGACATTCCGAATGATTTTAGATTTACAGGAGACAACAGCTGGTACAATTACTTGGGATGGCAAGCCGGTTAATGCTATCAACCGTGATGTACTTGGTTATTTACCAGAAGAACGAGGCATTTTTCCGACGATGAAGGTAGAGGATCAGCTTTACTTTTTCGGTGAGCTACGTGGCATGAAGAAGTCGGTGTTAAAGAAGGAGATTGACTATTGGATTAGTCGATTTGAGCTCGAAGAAAGACGGAAAGATAAGGCTGAAACTTTGTCAAAAGGGAATCAGCAAAAGGTACAATTGATTGCTAGCTTTATTCATAAGCCGCAGTTCTTAATACTAGACGAACCATTCAGTGGACTTGATCCTGTGAATAAAGATTTACTGAAGGATGCTATATTGCTTTTAAAAGAACAAGGCACTACGATTTTGTTCTCCAGTCACCAAATGGATAATGTAGAGGAACTATGCGATCATCTTTGTCTATTAAAACGTGGAGTCTCTTTATTTTCAGGTAGTCTACTAGATTTAAAGAAACAATACGGGAAAACAAGATTGGCAGTACGTACAGAGTGGTCTACAACTCAATTGATGGAACTTGAAGGTGTCAAAGATATTCGAGTAGAGAAAGAGCAAACGGTACTCACTCTAGAGGATGAGAGCTATGCGCAAAGCATTTTCGAAAAGCTTTCAAATGGTAAATATATTGAAAAGTTTAGTTTAGATTACTTATCGTTAGATGAGATCTTTAAAGATAAGGTAGGTGGCAACGTTGTCGAAGTTTAATTTATTAATGAAACAGCTATACAAATCAAAAATAAAATCAAAATCCTTTGTTGTAATGACATGCATTTATATACTTGGGATGTCTGTTGCGGTTTTCTGGTCGGATATTAAAGAGCTTTTTACGGGTGATGATCATACCCAACAAATTGCGATTATCAACGAAACAACAGCAGATTTAAGCGGCCTCTTTGTATCAAATGGCGATATGGAATTTATACAAAATGAGTCAAATATATCGGCGCTTGAGAAAAAGGTTAAGGATGAAAAGTTAGATGCAATCGTTAAAATAACAGATCAAAATGATCAGCTTCACGCTGAAATTTCCACTTTCACTCCATTGAAATTAAATGATCAAGGTGCGATAAATTCGATACTGCAACTTGCTGGCCAAAATTATGCTGTACAACAGTTATCACTAACACCAGAACAAGCAACTCAAATTATGGGTGCAAAAACGATAATCTCTAATAAAAACTTAAATAAAGAGTCTAATGGTGGTAAAAGCGAAGAAGAAAAACAATCAGGGCTAGTTGTATCTTATGCAGTTGGAATTTTAATCTATTTCTTTATTTCTACATTCCTATCTATGATTACAACGGAAATTGCTACTGAAAAAGGTTCACGTGCAATGGAAATGCTACTTGTTAGTGTAAAGCCAGCTACCCATTTTAAAGCAAAAATTGCTGGTGTGCTTTTACTCGCATTAACACAGATGGGTATTATTACAGTTGTCTTCCTAATCTATGCGAAATTTGCGAAGAACGGTTTTGTTTGGGATATGGCAGCTAGCATTGTTAAAGAATTATCGATAGGTTATGTGATATACGCCATTCTATTCTTACTATTAACAATTATTCTTTACTTAATTGTAGGAGCATTATTCGGTTCTTTAGTGTCTAAAGTGGAAGAATCAGGTCAAGTATTAATGCCAGCCATGATGATTACTATCATTGGTTTCTATGTTATGATAACGGGAATGGGTAATCCAGATACACTTATCATTAAGGTATTCTCTTATATTCCATTTACGTCTGGAATGCTCATGCCGATGCGTATTGGGGGTACTGATATAGGCTTAATTGTACCACTTTTATCGTTAGGTATTTTAATCGCAACAATTATTGTGGCTTACTTATTCAGCATTTCATTCTATAAACGCAGCGTGCTGACTTATAGTTCAGGTGGCGTTATTAAGAAAATTAAAACTGTGCTAAAAGTGACAACGTGATGATTAAAGCAGCTACACTCTTTAAGATTAAGTACAAGTAATTGTATTTTGAATTTAATTAACATTTAAAAAGCACATTACTATGAAAAAATTAGTAATGTGTTTTTTTATTTTGAATGATTTATTAAGGGGTTATACATTTTATAATGACAGATTTTCCGAACGGGAAAGCCCCATCCGTAAGGTGTGGGATGAGAGTGAGAGCGGATACGGAGTGCCACTAATAACTGGAAGGTTTAGCGAGATAAACAAAGTTAATTTCAGCGTGTTAAAAGTCCAACTATACAACAGTCGAAAGGTTAAGGAAAACATAAAAAGACCTCTAAATATAGAGGTTAGGGCGCTACTAATTCAACCTTAATTCTGTCTGGGTCTTCAAAATAAACTGCATAGTGTTCTTCCCCTCCTGCAAAGGGATGCTTATCAGTATAAAGAATTTTAATACCTTTTTCTTTTAACTTTTTTGTCATATCGTCAATTTGTTGACGTGAACTTGTATGGAACGCCAAATGATTTAGACCTACTCGACATCTATGGTAAGGTATGTCCATAAATCGTTCATCTGTTTGAACGAAAACGATGTATGTTTCTCCAATCTTCCAACTTTGTCCACGATCCCATTCCTGAAATGGCTCATATCCCAATTCTTCTAATAACCACCCCCAAAAGGTAATTGACTTCTTTAAATCTGAAACATATATTTCAATGTGGTGTATTAGTCCCTGTGACAACGGATTACCTCCTTTTTACATGTTATTTTATCAGATAATTCCAGACTTTTAATTATTTATCCAGAAAACAACAATCTTCGAGAAATCAGCATTAATAATAAAAACAGAAGCAGCCTGTTTTTTTGATGGTTCTGCACTTTTAAATGTTTTATCT
Source organism: Lysinibacillus sp. RC46 (assembly GCF_041262385.1). Lineage (NCBI taxonomy): Bacteria > Bacillati > Bacillota > Bacilli > Caryophanales > Bacillaceae > Lysinibacillus > Lysinibacillus sp. RC46. The sequence continues at coordinate 112,181 of NZ_JBGCCF010000007.1, forward strand.
ATTTTATTAACTAACGACTAAGCATATTGGAAATATGTTGACTTTTAATAAAACGAAAGTAGCTACTTTTTTGCTCATCTGACGACCTAGCCGGAACGGAAATCAACCCAACATTATAGGGGAAAGCCTCTGCTAATTTTAGAAAACAATGTAAAGTATTTCATTGATTCAGTCGAATTTCCTACTGAAACAAGCTATAATTTATGTAAGAGGGTGAAGATATGTTATCACAAGCAAAGATTGAAGCATTATTAAAAAAATCACCAATTCAACGCCTTGCAACACAAGAGGAGAGAGAACAGTTCTTTGTGAAGCTTGAGCAGCAGCTACCTATGAGAAATGAATTGGCTGGAATTTTAAATAATCGTAAGCGATTAAAGCTTTTTGTCAATATTTCTAATACATCTCATTATAGCTTTCAACTAGAGCATCATGAGGCTTCATATATATTAAGTGACTCTTATTTTGTAAGACTTGATTAAAATGAAACTTTTTCAGCTTAGAATCGTATGTTAATAAAAGAGATAAATCGCAGGGGGTAAAACTTTTATGTCTGAATTCGACAACGACCTATTAAAATCAAAAGATCCATTTGCATCAGAAAATCCATTATTACAACCTAATCCATTATTACAGGTGGAGCAAGAGCCAAAAAAACCAGTACTTGTTTCTGAGCAAGAGCTATCACAAATTGCTCAAAATCAACTTGCTTTAAAGCAAGATCCTGAGGTTCATGCATTAGCACAAAAAATTGATGTCAAAGACCAAATTGCTATGCTAGAGCTTGGAAAAGAAACTGCGAATGGTATTTCTACTTTTTCAGATAAAATGCTAGCAACGATGAAAACAAGTAAACTTGAGGAATCAAGTGTATTATTAAATAATTTAAATAGAATTATGGATAAATTTGATCCTCAAGATTTTGCGGAGGATAAAAAAGGTGGCTTCCTTACTAAGCTGTTTAGTAAAGGAAAGGAACAATTAGAAAAGTTTCTATCCAAATATGACAGCATGAACAAGGAAGTGGATGTCATTTTCCGTGAGGTTCAAAAATACGAAGGTGAAATGAAACGTAATACAATTGATCTTGAAAATTTATATGATCAAAACTTAAATTACTTCCAAACTTTAAGTAAATTTATTGCGGCAATTGAAGTGAAAACAGATGAAGTACGTTCATCATTACCAGCACTTGAACAAAAAGCACAAACTGGTGATCAATTAGCGGCAATGGACTATGAAACGATGGTACGTGCCGTTGATTTACTAGAACAACGTCGTTATGATTTAGAAATGGCGCAACAAGTTTCATTCCAATCTGCTCCACAAATTCGATTAATGCAGCAAGGGAATAACCATTTAATCGCTAAAATTAACTCTGCGTTTGTGACGACAATTCCTATATTCAAGCAAGGGCTTATTCATGCGGTGACGTTAAAACGCCAAAAGCTTATTTCAGACTCAATGACTGAATTAGACCGTCGTACGAATGAAATGCTTGTACGAAATGCAGAAAATATTAGTAAAAATAGTGTTAATATCGCGCGTGCAGCTGGTAGCCCAAGTATTAAGATCGAAACCATTGAAACGACATGGCAAACAATTATGTCTGGTATTCAAGAAACGAAGCAAATTCAAGCAGAAACAGCTAAAAATCGTGAGGAAGGCCGTAAACGTATTGAACGTCTGCAGCTTGAATATGAGAAACTGAAAAAAATGTAATCGAAAAGCTTCTTGCATCTCTCTTCGCAAGAAGCTTTTTTACATTGACAAAATAGAAATTAATACGATAATTAGACCAATGAAAAATTTTTTCAAAGGAAGCGGAAAAATGTTAAACAAAGCTATGCCATTACACGAACTCATTAGTGATGGAGTGAAGAAAAATCTATGAACAAAATAAATCCAACTACATTATCGTGTGCAACGTTAAAAGATGGAACACTTTCTATTGATATAACAGAAACACTGATGCTGTTATCGCAAAGTCGCTATCAAGAATTGACACATATAGCTGAGCTATATAATGCTTTACATAAAGATTTAGATGAAAAGCATCATATTCAGGAGCTGGAGCAAAAAAATTTAAAGAGACAAAATATACAGCTTATGGATGATATGCAAAAAATGAAGCAGCAAAATGCAGTCTTGCAAAAAAAGCTAATGGAATACAATTGTATCGTAGGAGAGCTGAAGGAGATCCGTAGACAAAATACAGAGCTATTAATTGAATTAAGTAAACATACTACTTTATCTAAGGAAAACCTGTCAGGTCCGTTAAAATCTATGATACGTGATATGCGGGAGCAGGGTGTTGGTATTAAAGAAATTCAGATTCGCATTAAACGTCAAATTAACCCTGATATTAGTTATAGTATGGTGCGTAAATATATTTCTGAGCTTGAATCTGAACATAAAGAGTAATGTCGATTTGTTAAAATTCGTCATTTACAGTTTCCAATCTAAGACCTATAATTAGTCTATTCTTCAAATGGAAATATAACGCAAAAACATATAGATTCAAAATAGAGTAGGAGAGTTAGAGGCAATGTCAAATGAGAAAAAAGGCGTTTTGGCGGCATTTTTAGCCTATGCTTTTTGGGGTGCATTTCCGCTTTATTGGAAATTGCTTGAGCATGTCCCGAGTATGGAAATTTTATTATCGCGTGTCATTTGGTCTTTTGTCTTTACAGTACTAGCAGTAATAGTATTTAGAATGCGCAAAGATCTTATCGCAGACTTAAAATATTTGTGGTCACACCAAAAGCATTTTTGGCAGCTTGCGGGAGCTTCATTTGTTATTTCAATGAACTGGTATTTATATATTTGGGCAGTTACCCATAATCATTTAATTGAAACGAGCTTAGGCTATTATATTAATCCCTTACTGTCAGTTATTTTTGGGGTTATTTTCTTTAAAGAAGCACTTAGTCGTGCGCAATGGGCAGCTACAGGAATTGCCTTTATCGCTGTAATTATTTTAACGATTAATTATGGGTCAATCCCATGGGTAGCACTTCTTATTGCTTTATCCTTCGCCATTTACGGTGTTCTAAAAAAGAAAATTACGCTTGATGCGACAAGAGGTCTAGCCATTGAAACGTTATTTATTCTACCGTTTGCTTTAGGCTACTATATTTACCTTTTTACAACGAATCAAGCATCATTTTTACATGTTGATGTGAAAACAGACATCCTCATGATTGTGAGTGGTATAGTGACAGCAGTGCCATTAATTTTATTTGCGAAAGGTGCTCAAAATATTCCACTCTATTTATTAGGCTTTATTCAATACGTATCACCAACGATTGTGTTAGTTTTAGGGATCGTACTTTATAAAGAACCGTTTAGTCAAATAGAGCTATTAGCATTTAGTATTATTTGGGCAGCCTTACTACTGTTTTCAGGTTCGAAAATCATTGAAGTGAGAAGAGCTCATCATAAATCAGCCTAAAAAAGGACTTGTAGATATTTTCTACAGGTCCTTTTTGCATATTCCATAAAAATTAAGCTATTCTATCTTTAACTCAGATAAAAAATGTCACGAATGAATTTCGTTTACAATGAAAGAGGAGAAACTACTTTATGGATTTTCACTATACAGTCACATCAAATAAAACGATTGAAGAAACAATTTCAGCTATAGCATTAAATTTAAAAGAACATAAATTTGGCGTTTTATGGGAGCTCAACTTGACTGAAACGCTGCATAAAAAAGGCGTAGATAGTTTTAAAATGCCTTATAGAATTCTCGAGGTTTGTAATCCGGTAGAGGCTGCGAAGGTACTTGGTCATAATGCATTAGTTGGATACTTTCTGCCGTGTAAGATAACGGTTTATGAAGATGCAGAGAAAAAGAAAATCGGCCTTCCAAAACCAACTGCGATGATAGGTTTGTTAAATGACCCAGAATTAAAATTAGTTGCTGAAAAAATTGAAAAGATTTTAATTGATGTATTAGAGAAAAGCAAATGATGAATAGTAATAAGGAACTTTACTTTTCTGCCAGCATATAGTAATATGATGTCAATCAATTAGATAACAATGATTATAAATTATATAAATGAGAGGTGCTTTTGATGAGTGCGGTAGGTTCTAAATAGGAACAACTTAATGAAGTAAATTTAATGACGACAGGGGATTTGTGTCATAAAGTGACCCCTTATTTAGTCGTGGATTTATTTCGATACCTATGAAGATACCTACAATACTTTATAAAGCGTGTAATGGTCTGAAAATGCTTCATTTTGATTGAAGTCTTTTTCACGATGCTTTTTACACATGCCTTGTAATGTAAAAGCTGTGGGATCCCCGCAGCTTTTTTGTTTTTTAATTGAATATAAAGGTTTTCAAACTATTTGTTGAGGTGTCCCTACAAAGGGAAGGATAGTTGTCGTAACCTTGGTGAGACTTCACCTAGTGCTTCACTCCAACATTAGATGTAGAGCCAATATAAAATCATTGCTATCTATTGAGTAGGTATCTTCATGAATGATTATGGAAAAATCATAGTGAGGAGAATTTAAAATGAATCATTCTACTTTTGAGAAGTTACAATACAATGAATTGAAGGATATCGTTAAATCATACTGTGTTAGTGGATTAGGTAAACAGTTATTAGATAAATTAACGCCGAGCCCAAATTTGACAGTTGTTAAAAATCGTTTGAATGAAACGACTGAGGCACGAGCGATTTTAGATGCGGAAGGTCATGTCCCGTTTTTAGGGATATCCAATATTGACAACACGATTAAAAAACTTGAAAAAGGGATAATTTTAGACCCTAGTGAATTGGTTAGCATCTCTGACTTTTTAAGAGGCTGTAGAAAAATTAAAAAGTTTATGCTGGAGAAGGAATTTTTTGCACCAGTACTTGCATCCTATGCAAATTCGATGTCTGAATTTAAAAGTGTAGAAGAGGAGATTAACTTTGCTATTAAAGCAAATCGTGTTGATTCAGCTGCTAGTAGGGAGTTAAAGCGGATTCGCAATCATATCGAAACAACTGAGGAAAAAATTAAAGAGCGCTTAACTAAATTTTTAAATAATAGTGCCAATAAAACATATATCCAGGAATTTTTTATTAGTAAGAAGGATGATCGATACACGATTCCTATTAAGGCTTCTTATAAAAATCATGTGCAAGGGACAATAGTAGAGGTTTCATCTAAAGGTGCAACGGTCTTTATGGAGCCAAGTACAGTAGGTAAATTAAATGTGGAATTGGCCACTTTGAAAGCAGAGGAAGCGGTGGAGGAATATCAGATTTTGGCGACATTATCTGGGCTACTGATGGAAAATATCCGTGAAATCAACATCAACATGGAATTGATTAGCCAATATGATATGGTGTTTGCCAAAGCTAAGTTTAGCAAGCACATTGGAGGAGTTGAACCAAGCTTAAATGATTATGGCTATATTAAGCTCGTTAATTGTAAGCATCCACTGTTAACAGGGAAGGCGGTGCCACTTCATTTTGAAATTGGTAAAGACTATCGCAGCTTAATCATTACAGGACCGAATGCTGGTGGTAAAACCGTTGTCCTAAAAACCATTGGCTTGTTAACATTGGCTACTATGTCAGGCTTCCATATTGTTGCAGATAAAGGTACAGAAATAGCTGTATTCGATCATATTTTTGTAGACATTGGTGATAATCAAAGTATTGAAAATGCACTTAGTACGTTCTCATCCCATATGAAAAATCTCTCGGATATAATGAGGGCATCCAATAATAATACGCTTTTGCTATTTGATGAAATAGGAAGTGGTACGGAACCGAATGAAGGAGCAGCACTGGCGATTTCCATTTTAGAGGAGTTCTATCATATGGGCTGTATGACAGTGGCAACTACTCACTATGGAGAAATTAAGCGTTTCTCTGAAATGCATAGTGATTTTATGAATGCGGCTATGCGTTTCAATAGTGAAACTTTAGAACCTTTGTATAAATTAGTTATCGGAACATCTGGAGAAAGTAATGCGCTATGGATTTCTAAGAAAATGAATATACGTGAAACAGTATTGCAAAGAGCGAAGGGCTATATTGACAATAAGGATTATCATCTAGAACAAGTAAATGACAGTAAAATCAGGAAGCCTAAGATTGAGCAAGAGAGAACCAAAGCAAAGTATGACTTTAAAAAGGGAGATCGTGTGAAGCTGTTAGATCATGATGACGTTGGAATTGTTTATCAAGAAATGGATAATTTCTATAATGTTGTCGTTTTCTACGAGGGAGAATTTATAAATGTAAATGTCAAGCGTTTGGCATTAGAGCTTCCGGCAACAGAATTATACCCAGAAGGATATGATGTAGAGACATTGTTTGTGGATTATAAAGAACGAAAGCTTCAGCATGACATAGAGCGCGGTTCGAAAAAAGCCCTTCGAAAGATTCAGAAGGAAATAAAGAGAGATAAATCGAGCTAATAATATGAAGGGATTACACATAAATTATAAAATGTGCAATCCCTTTTATTTATTGAACCGAGTTAATTTGTGCTTTTATTGAATAATAAGTTTCTTCAATTTTTTGTTTATAGGGTAGATCAATTAAATACTGAGAATCCATATAGGCCATTTTGGCGATTTCGTAGGCAGTTGTTAATTCACCGAAGTGTGCATAGCAAAGAGCTTTATAAGAAAAACACTCATTAAAGCCTAATATGTCAAATGGATGTAAGATGAATGGGGGAATGTTTGTTAAATGTTCAAATGCTTCTTTAGCCTCTTCATATCGGGCTAGCAAATATAAGGATTTTCCTTTTTCCGCATAGTAAAGATTTTTATCAAATTTAATCAATCCCATATCCATAAGTGGACGAAACCGCTCTATTTCCGCTAGTGCCTTTTCATAATCATGAGTGAAATTGTTATAATAATGCGCTCGTAATGTGAAAATAAAGGCATCTACTTCCACTTGTTCCGCAAAAACTCGATACTGCTCAAGTTTTTTTATCAAATGTTCTGCTTGCTCAAAATCGTTGTCAACCATAGCACAAAACGCTGCAATACGATACATATCATCTATATAAGAGTAAAATTGATTTTTATGTGCATTGGCAATTGTCTCTTTAACGAGTTGTTTACCGGCTTCATATTCTCCGACTGCTAATTGAAAAACACTAATATAATAAGCCATTTTTCCGGCATCTCGTGAATCTAATTGATAATTTTCTTGCTCAGCTTCTTCTTTAGCTTGTAAGATACAGGAATACGCCATTTTATAGTTTCGACCTTCTGTGAATATGGCCGACTGTAATATATAGGTTTCAAACCAATGGCTCAGTAAATTAATTTCTTTAAACATGAAGCGTGCTTGTTGGAGTGGTGACTCCCATGTTGTTAATCCCATTTGATATTGTGCTGTTGCGTAAATATACAGTAAACGACCAGCTTCATAGCTAAGCGGAAGATCTTCTACATAAGGGTTAATTATCTCTATGATTTGCTGCAGATTTTCTGTATTACCTAGTTTTATTTCAGCATATATAGTCTCCACCTGCTCTAAAAGATGACGTATCGTAGAAGGTGCTATTTCTTCAAGTAATTCACTTGCTTTTACCTTTAAACGCTCCGCAATATATTCAAGACTTTCCATCGAAGGTTTGGCCTTATCATTTTCAATTTGACTTAACATACCTTTTGTTAGACGTTCACCAGCAAGTTCCTCTAATGTTAATTTTCGTTCTTTCCTTAATTTGCGAATTCGTGTGCCTAAAGAGTCCACTGCCTCGCCTCCTTTTTAAATCATGTCCTTTGTTTAATTATATTAAACTTTTTGTTGCGTGAAAAGTGGGAGGTGTGTTATATTTTGTTTAATTAAATTAAACTTTTTAATATAATTAAAAATACGGAGGGATTTTAGATGAGTGAAGAGCAAAAATATAAAAAGGCGACGTATCATTTATGGACATTCACAACCAGTAAAATGATCTCGTTGTTAGGGTCACATGTATTGTCATTTGGGATAGGGTTATATATTTTGGCACTGACAGGGTCAGCGATGAGTTTTGCGACAACTATGATATGTTCCATTTTGCCTCGTGCATTAGTCGCGCCTCTGGCAGGGTATGTAGCTGATAATTATTCAAAGAAACGCACGATTTTATTAGCACAAGCAGGAACGATCTTGACCGTTACTGGGCTACTACTTTATACAGAAATGGTCGGTCTGTCGGTTTATGCTATTTATATAGCAACTGTTTTTAATACAATATGCTCAGCCTTTTCAGGTGTAACATTTTCTTCCTCAATCGCAACACTAGTAAATCCAGAACGCCTACAGAAAGCAATGTCATTCAATCAAATGTCAGTGTCATTAGCAGCAATTGGTGGGCCAGTAATTGGGGGAATGATGTATGGATTTTTCTCCATGAAAGCATTTTTGCTTGTACATATGGTGGCCTATGTGATTGCATTTTGCTTAGAAGCAACAATGAATTTTACTCTCTATAGTACAAGAGATCAGGCTATAGAAAAGGAAAAAATGTGGGCTGGGCTTGTTAGTGGCTTTCGCTATATTAAGCTACAAAAAGTTGTTAAAACTGTAATGTGGCTTTCATTATGGATTAATTTGTTTTTCTCTGCCATTGTTGTTGGGGGGACCTATATTATTATTGAATTACTAAAAGTAAAATCAACTCATTTTGGTTTTATTGAAGCTTCAGGTGCAGTAGGTATGCTTGTTGCTTCCCTCATTTTCGCTACACGGAAAGAGGTTAAGGCGCCACTACGTTTTTCTAAAATCAGCTTATTGCTGTTGGCTAGCAGCTTAGGGCTGGCGGTTGTTCCATTAGTAACGAATTTATCCTATTTAGCTATTGTTATCTTTTATATTGTAATCTACTTTATTTTCGCTGTTTTTGAGATGGGGATTAACATGCCAATTATGGTTTATATACAAAAGCTAATTTCAGAAGAATACCGTGGACGTGTATTGGGATTAATGGAAACAATGGCAATGTCAATGATGCCGATTGGTATGGTCGTTTACGGCATCTTGTACGATACATTCCCAGCAACGGTTATTTTACTTGTCACAAGTGTCTTTATCGTGACGATATCACTAGTTATGCTACGAACATCTGTCTTAAAAGAAGCACATCCAGAGTTTTATGAACAAAAGAAGATAGTAACTGAGAGTGTTGCAAATTAATGTAACAGCGAAATGCGCAGTTTTATCAGCGATTAATGGGAGTTTATCAGCGATAATAGCGGTTTTATCGGCGATTAGTGAGACTTTATCAGCGATAATAGCAGTTTTACCAGCGGTTCGTAACCATCTATCAACGAGATTATATAGCAACATACAAAACCAGGCATTTCTTCAATGTTGAAGTATGCCTGGTTGATTGGTTTTACTGATCCTCAATCACAATATAAGTGGCTTTAATTGGTCCATGTACACCAACGATCAAAATCATTTCGATATCTGCCGAATTACTTGGTCCTGTTATAAAGTTAATGCAGGAAGCAATTTGTTCGCCATTTCTAACTTTTTCGCTAATCCAACGAGCCGCTTGTGTCATTCGTGGAACAATGGTACTTTTAGGAATTAAAATAATAGACTTCTCTGGTAAAAAGCTAACTGATCTACCTTTATCCTTATCACTAAAAAGTACAGCAGTTCCTGATTCTGCTAATGTAATTTCACTGATTGTAATGCCAATGTTAGCTTTTTCAGCTTGTCGAATATTTTCCTCTGGTTGCTCAGAATCCCATTCGTACAGTTGAATATTTTCTTGAGGCCATTGCTCGGTCATTAATTTTCCTAGGCCATAGTTTTGGAAACGCTCATCTTTCCATGTTATAACAGATTGACCTCCATAATTTCCAATTACTTTTTGGAAATCTGCAGGAAGATTAGCTGTATTTGTAATGACAATATCCGTATGAATATTTTTGCATTGTTCAACTAAAACCTCTAGTAACTCATCTTTTGTCGCTTCATTTAGGACGCGATCTTGAGGGTTATATTGCCATGTAGGTCGTACGATTTCTGTTTTTGGTGTACGTCCAAGCTGTTTCGCAATGTTTGCTAAAAATACATCTCTTTTTTCAATAGTACCTGTCATCATTCATCGCCTCCTTTTTGGCGGTGTTTAAACCAGTCACGGAAATTATCTTTATTGGGGGCAGGAAAATCCCTTGCTTCCGTCCATGCTTTTAGTGGGCCTGGGCCTTTAGAAATTTTTTGATCTTTTGTAAATGGAGCCATTGCTGGTGAAGCCATTTTTGTCGCCATTTTATATAGGGCCGGGGAGGAAGCACCTAGACCAAAGGCCTTCATTAGTAACTTTTCCGATACAGGTGCCTTTCCTTCGTTTTCGACAATTACTTGCCGATGTCTATGAATAAGCTGATGTAATGGTATTTTGACAGGACAAGCATCTGTACAGGCGCCACATAATGTGGAGGCATATGGCAACTCTTTAAAATCTTCATAGCCACCTAATAATGGTGAAAGAACGACACCTACTGGCCCAGAATAGATAGAACCATAAGCATGTCCGCCAACATGTCGATAAACAGGGCAAGCGTTAACACAAGCTGCACAGCGAATACATTGTAAAATAGGCTGGAATTCACTGCCTAAAATATCAGAACGTCCATTATCAACAATTACTAAATGGAATTCCTCTGGTCCATCTGTGTCACCTTCATCTTTGATCCCTGTTAATGTGGTAATATAGCTTGTTAGCTTTTGCCCAACTGCGCTTCTTGTTAATAAGCTTACTAGTACTTCCATCTCTTCAAATGTTGGAACAATTCTCTCCATTCCCATTACCGTAATTTGTGTTTTCGGCAAAGCTGTTACTAAATCTGCGTTCCCTTCATTTGTCACGAGCGTAATCGAGCCACTCTCTGCAATAGCAAAGTTACAGCCTGTAATGCCAATGTCTGCTGTTAAATATTCATTTCTTAATTTTTCACGTACATATAGAGCTAGTTCTTCAGGCTTTTCGGTTTTCTCATAACCTTGTTTTTCTTTAAAAACGTCACGAATCTGCTCCTTATTTTTATGCATAGCTGGAGCAATGATATGAGATGGTGGCTCATGATCATCTACTTGCAAAATGTACTCTCCAAGATCTGTTTCAATAACTTCACACCCGAGCTTTTCTAAAGCGGCGTTTAAATCAATTTCCTCCGTCACCATAGATTTTGATTTTACAATTTTAGCAGCATTCTTTTTTTTCGCGATACTTTGAATGTAGTCCGTCGCTTCTTTCGCTGTTTGCGCAAAGTAAACATGTCCACCTCTTTTAGAGACGTTTTCACTTAGCTGATATAAGTAATAATCTAAGTTCTCCAGCACATGCTTTCGAATTTCTTCGCCGTGAGAGCGCCATTCCTCCCAATGTCCGAGCTCATCAGCTTGTTTTAGCCGACGTGTTTGTAAGCGCTCCTGTGCGCTTGACACAGCTCCGCGCATAAACGTATTTTCTAATTCTTTCGTTACACGATGATTAAAGCGTTTATCACTTGTTTTCATGGACATTTCTTTTACCCCCTCTTAGTGACAATTTAATACTTCCGCAATATGCATGACTTTAATAGGCTTACCTTGTCGATTAATTCGACCACCAATATTGATTAAGCAACCTGCATCAGCTCCGATTAAAATGTCTGCACCTGTTTCTTCAACATTTTGTACTTTTTCACTAACCATTTCTCCAGAAATATTGCCCATTTTTACTGAAAATGTTCCGCCAAATCCACAGCATCTTTCTTTTCCTGGGAGTTCTACATACTGTAGTCCTTTAACTTGATTTAATAGTTTAAACGGTGCATCTGTAACTCCGAGTAGACGTGTCATATGACAGGAAGTATGATAAGTAGCCTTGCCCTCTAAATGTGCTCCTACATCCTCGACTTTTAATATATCTACGATAAACTCTGTAAATTCATATGTTTTATCTGCTAATGCTTGCGCTTTTGGCTCCCAAACAGGATCTCCCTTAAACACTTCTGGGTATTCCTTAAACATATAAGCGCAGGAACCAGAAGGGGAGACAACGTATTCGGCATGTTCAAACGCTGTAATCATTTTTTTCATAGCATTTTTAGATTCTTTTACATAGCCACTATTGTAGGCAGGCTGCCCACAGCAAATTTGATTTTCAGGAAAGTCTAGGTCACAACCGAGCCTTTCAAGAACTTCTACTACAGCTTTTCCTACATCACCTTGAAACATATCAACTAAACAAGTCGCAAAAAGTGTTACTTTCATGAGAATCGCTCCTTTTCATCTTTATTACCCGTAATTCAACAGGTCATCTGATGACTTTGTTTTTATATTACTACAATTGTACAGATGAATAAAAGGTGTTTATTATTAATTTTCAAAAAATTCGAAAACTGCCTATAGTAAAAACTAGGCAGCTGCTGTTATTTCATAGATTCAGTTGTTTCAAAATATTGCATTAAGACCTTTTCCACATTACTTAAATGTGAAGCCATAGCATGTTTTGCGAGCTCTTCATTTTGCTGTTTAATCGCGAGGAAGATTTGCATATGTTCATCATACAGCTTTTCGCTCGTAATTTTTTTAGAGTACAACCAAATTCGACGTGTCTCTTTCATCGTTTCAATCATTAAACCTGAAACCTGGTCCAATATAGTTGTAAGTAGGGGGTTTTGAGATGCTGCAGAAATGGCCGCGTGAAATTGAAAATCCACTTTCTCTCCTAGCTCTCCATCTCCTTGTACTCGTTTCATCTCATCCAAAATTTGCAACATGGACTGTATGTCTTCTTCTGTTCGATGAATAGCTGCGCTAGCCGCTGTGCCTACTTCGATAATTTTACGTACTTCTAACAAATTTGAGATATCTTGCTTATTTGTTAAAATGGCAGTAGATAAGGGGAAATCGAGTTGATTGGATTGATTACTTTTAACAAATGTACCTGAGCCTTGTTTAATTTCAATAAGTCCCATTGCTTTTAAAGCGGAAAGAGCTTCTCGGATGGCAGATCTGCTTACTTGTAATTGTTCAGCAAGTTGTTCTACTGAATCAAGTCGATCACCCGGCTTCAGTTCGCCAGCTCTAATTTTTTCATAGAGGATTTCAGATACTTCCTCATATATTTTTTTCGGTTTAATTTTTCTTAATTCCAAGGACTACACCTCATTTATCTCTATCAATTGCTCTATTGTTTTTTTATTATACATGAAGAAAGTTAATTTACTAACTAATAACAGTAAATTAAAAAGGGTACTACAACTCTGAAATAAGCGGTAGGTAACGGCTTTACAACAGCCCACCATAGCTCTGTTCTAGTGCCTTTTGGATATGCTTAGAAGGACATAACTTGAATTGCAGAATTATGGTGAATTTTGTTGACAGATAATATAAGGGGGCGCATAATGCAAAAGTACATTAGCAAATATACTTTGATTTAATAAGGTCTGAAAATTAAATAAGTATGATAATATGATGGAACTTCACTTTTTTAACACCTTTTTGCCATGAAACGTTCACAAACAAGAAGGGCGCAATTTACAGTGATTTTTGGTACGATGGAGACAGTAACTGTAAGGAGCGAGTGAGAAAATATGGGAACTGATATTAACGTATTTTTAGCTTTAGGTGCAGGGTTTTTAAGTTTTATTTCACCTTGTACTCTACCGCTGTATCCGGCATTTTTATCATACATAACAGGTATGTCATTAGATGAGCTAAAATCGGAACGAGGTATGATGCAAAAACGTGCAATTTTGCACACCCTGTTCTTTTTACTAGGATTTTCAATCATCTTTATTTTGATTGGTCTAAGTGCATCATTAGCAGCCGAGTTCTTCCTTAATTATAAAACATTATTACGTCAGGTTGGAGCCATTTTAATCGTTGTATTTGGATTAATGATTGTGGGATTACTGCAAATTGACTTTTTAATGAAGGACCGAAAATTCCAATTTAAAAACCGACCATCGGGTTATTTGGGATCGGTATTAATCGGAATAGCCTTTGCGGCTGGTTGGACGCCTTGTACAGGTCCAATTTTAGCATCGATTATTGCATTAGCAAGTGCAAATCCAACAGCAGGATTTAGCTATATGTTAGCTTATTATTTAGGTTTTGCGATTCCGTTCTTCGTGTTATCTTTCTTTATAGCACGTATGACTTGGATTCGTACACACAGCCAAAAAATCGTGAAAATCGGCGGTTATATTATGATTGTCGTTGGTGTATTGTTATTCTTTGACGGATTATCGTATTTAACACGCATTTTACAGCCTATTTTTGGTGGATTTACAGGCTTCTAATCTGCTAAACTAAAGAGGCAATACCGTACTTTAACGTGGAGGGAGATGAACATGTGCCTACAGTTTTAGTAGTGGATGATACGCTTTTTATGCGTGTTGCAATAAGTAATATGTTTACTGAATGGGGTTATGAGGTAGTTGGCAAGGCAGTGAATGGTAAAGAAGCTGTGGCGATGTATCGTGAGTTACAACCAGATCTAGTAACGATGGATGTAACAATGCCCGTTATGACAGGTATAGCAGCAGTAAAAGAAATCATCCCTGAATTTCCAGATGCAAAAATAATTATGATTACAGCTTTAGGACAACAAAAGTTAGTCGTGGAAGCAATTGAAAGTGGTGCAAAGGATTTTATGACAAAGCCTTTCGAGCCAGAAAGATTAAAAGCTGTAGTTGATCAATTACTTGGACAAAATTGTTAATGACATTAGAGGAGGAAATTTTATGTTTGACAATATCCCTTCTCAATATTATGTAATAGGTTCAACCATAATGGCCATTTTTATGGGTACCTTTGTCATGGTTATTCGTATGCGTGCATCTAAGAAACCGACAAATGAGAAGAAAATTATCATTCCACCTATTGCGATGTCTTCAGGTGCGTTAATGTTTTTATTCGAACAATTTCGAGTGCCACCCATGCAAATCCTTGAAGCGGCAGCAGTCGGCATGGTGTTCTCAACAATCTTAATTGCCACTTCTAAATTTGAAGTAAAAGGTCAAGATATTTATTTAAAACGTTCAAAAGCATTCGTTTTTATATTAATCGGACTGTTAGTATTCCGTGTAATTGCAAAAATGATATTAAGTAGCTCCATTGACGTTGGTGAATTAGCAGGAATGTTTTGGATTTTAGCGTTCGCTATGTTACTCCCTTGGCGAATCGCAATGCTTGTTCAATTTATTAAAATCAAAAAAACAGTTCCGCTAAAGAATATTTAATAGGAAGACTACACTAGAGAATTTATCTAGTGTAGTCTTTTTTGCGCGTAGTTTGGCTGATGGATAGAGCGGTCCGAGCGATAGAGAGGCTTGGCAAAGTGAAGGATAGAAATCAGAGCGACGGATAGGATTGCCGGAACGACGGATAGAAAGACAGAAACGACGGAAAGAAGAGTCAAAGTGACGGATAGAAATTTGAGCGACGGATGGAGTTGCTGGAGCGACGGAAAGAATCGACCAAGCGACGGAAAGAAGAGTCAAAGTGACGGATAGAAATTAGAGCGACGGATAGGATTGCCGGAACGACGGAAAGAAAGACAGAAACGACGGAAAGAAGAGTCAAAGTGACGGATAGAAATTAGAGCGACGGATGGAGTTGCCGGAGCGACGGAAAGAATCGACCAAACGACGGAAAGAAGAGTCAAAGTGAAGGATAGAAATCAGAGCGACGGATAAAGTTGCCGGAACGACGGATAGAAAGACAAAAGCGACGGAAAGAAGAGTCAAAGTGACGGATAGAAATTAGAACGACGGATAGGATTGCCGGAACGACGGAAAGAAAGACAGAAACGACGGAAAGAAGGGTCAAAGTGACGGATAGAAATTAGAACGACGGATAGAGTTGCCGGAACGACGGAAAGAAAGACAAAAGCGACGGAAAGATTCGACCAAGCGACGGATAGAAGAGCTAAAGCGACGGAAAGAAATCAGAGCAACTGATGAATGTGCGAGAAAATGAATATCAAAGACATTTGGAAAAATAGTATATGAATTTTGACGATTGACACACACTACACCATTGTAGTATGTTTTAATTACTACAATGGTGTAGTAATTAAAGTGAAGGGAATGACAGAGGTGGTTAATAATAAATTGTCCGAAACAGAAGAGGAATTGATGGACTTTATATGGAAACAAAATCGTAAGTTTACATCTACAGAATTATTAGATTTCTTTAATCGAGAGAAAGGGAAGCAGTGGAAGTCTCAAACCATTTCTACCTTTTTGACAAGATTGGTTGACAAGGGATTGCTGGATGTAAAAAGGGAAGGTAGATCAAATGTGTATATCCCTCTTCTTTCGCTAAAAGAGTATAAAAAGAAAGAAGCGCAAGGCCTATTAGATAAGTTGTATCAAGGTTCAGTAAAGAACTTTTTAGCAACGCTCTATGACGAAAAGGTTCCATCTGACGAGTTGAATGAACTAAAAAAATGGTTTTCTGATAAGTAGGTGTGATGATGAATGAGTGGTTAAGAATCTTGGTGACATTGTCGGTCGCTGGAAGTATCGTTCTATCACTTTCCTTTTTGATCACGTATGTGACAAAAGAGTTACTCACTGCAAAATGGAACTATTTGAGTAGAAAACTGTCTCTTTTCTTTTTTCTAGTTCCAATCTTTGTTTTCCCTGAATTACTTATCATTTTTAGGAAAACAAATAATGATATCGCTTTGGGGAATCAGACTGTAGCACTTAAAAATACATTAACTGTATCATTAACTGCTGTCCAAGTTTTATTTGCCATTTGGATTGTAGGAGTAATCGGTAAAAGTGTTTGGTCTTTCTATTCGTATCAAAGATTCAACAAGCAAATAAAAGTATCAAGTTTTTTAGTTCCAAAAGAAAGTGAAGTACACCAACTTCTTACTAAAAATATGGATCGTATGAATTGCTCGTCTGATATAGAGATTTTGTATAACAAGTGTAATATAAGTCCCATTCTAATCGGGATTTTAAAACCGACTATTGTGTTGCCGATGTATAAGATTCCAAATGATGAATTAGAGATGGTTATTAAACACGAATTGATTCATTTTAAGAAAAAAGATTTATGGATAAGAAGGTTTATGCTAATTGCAACGATTATCCATTGGTATAATCCATTAATTTATTTATTAAAAAAAGAAGTACTTATGTGGAGTGAGCTTTCTTGTGATGAAGATGTTGTTATGAAAATGTCTCATGTAGAGAGGAAAAAATATGGAGAAACAATTTTGAATATGATTGAACGATCAAATGAGCAATCTAATTCATATATCTATGGCACCACTTTTTCAACTGAACAAATGAATTTAAAAAGGAGATTGATGAAAATGTTAAAAGTTAAAAAAATGAGTAAGCCTGTTATAGCCTTATCCACTGTTGCATTATTAGCACTTGCAAGTATTGGCGTAGGAGGAGCTACATTAGCCCAAAAAAATACACCATCTATTTCAGGAGAAATTATTCAAGAAGAAAACAAAGTTGCAACATTAGTTTCTTCAAATGGAGAAAAAGAGGAATCAAAGAGAGGATTTTCCGAGTTGATTTCAGTCAAAATGTCTGATGAATCCAAGTTTACAAAAGATGAGTGGCAAAAAGTTCTCAAGCAAATTGAAAAAGGTGAAGTTCATTTAGAAGAATAATAAAAGAATCCTGTACTTTTATAATACGGGATTCTTTGCGCATGTACGTTTTTAAATTCACATTTCCCTGGCAAAGCGAATGATAGAGCAGTCAAGTATATCGCTGAAACGGCTTTTATTGAACTGTAGGAAATTTTTCTAAAAACGCTGCACATATCATTGTGCAGCGTACCATTAATCAAACAAATGTTCATATGGAGCGATGTCAATTTGCATTTCATCTAATTTTTTGCGTAAAAATTTATGGTCGCGCTTAGGTGTTGCTTGGATATAGCCACGAATAATCAAATCATGGTTTATGGCAGGTGCCTTTTCTTCTAAAGCAAGCTCGCCAATTTTTCCTGCTATTTTTTCCTTAGCTACTTGTCTAAATAGCTCAGGTACAGGACTTACAAGTTCATATAAAAGCTCCTTCTCAGGTTGTCCCCATAAATGAATGGTTTTATCTAAATAATACTCTTGCCAATCTAAATCAGATTTACCGTCCTGCTTCGGTAATGCCTTTAAAAATTTGCGGAACATGAAAAATCCGCCTATCCCCATAAATGAAATGAGTACAACTACCCAAAATAGGATAAACCATAAAAACCAACCAGTTAACAAATCGTTCACCTCTTTGCCTTCTCTTACTCTATTATAAAAGCTTGCAGAAAAAAATCCATCTTAAATGTCCCTTTTTTAGCAATAAGTCAGTATATATTGTGTAAAGGAGGTGACGCTCATGGCAAAAGTCAATTTCGTAGGTGCTACACTACGCTTAAAGTATGTCGCTGGACACAATGCACAAAACGAGCCCATGTTTACAATTAAAACGTACCGCAATTTAAACGGCTCGCATTCAGCAGAAGATTTAGTAGAGGTAGCAAAGGCTATTGCAAGTCTATCTTCACACGCACTAGATAGCATTGTAAAACAAGAAACAACAGATTTATCCTAAGGGGGGAAAGCTATGACACAAGTTTTAGAGCTGCAATTTGAGACAGCAGCAGGGAAAACGACAACGATAGCAATTGATGCGCCGAAGCCAAATGTAACAGCGGAGGAAATTCAACAGGTCATGCAAACGATCATCGCTAAAAATGTTTTTGATGGACAAGCTAGTGCTCTAGTTGCAATGACTGGGGCTCGCATCGTTGATCGACAAGTAAGAGAATTTGAATTAGAGATCGAATAGTCACAAAATGGTCTTTGCAGAATTTCCTGCAAGGACCATTTTCGACAATAATGGTTTAATAAGCTTAGTGTGAAGGAGGGGTCAACATGGAACAGTGGTTAAACATGATATCGGATATCGGTTTTCCTATCTTAGTGTCGTTTTATTTACTGCACCGAGTAGAAGTTAAATTAGATGCAATTCATGATGCACTGGTTTCCTTAAAGTGAAATCGATTTCACAAAGATGTACGAAAGCTGTCACTTGAGTGTCCTTGCCAATATTTACATCGTACGATAGGATGAGGATAGTGTAAGTAGGGAGCGTGTTAAAGATGAGAAATAAAATAATTGGGCTTGTTCTACTTTTTGCATTAGCTGCAGTGCTAAGTGCGTGTGGAAATACAAAATTTAAAGCAGATTATAGCTTGGAGTTACCAGATTTTGAACATGTCAATCAACGCGGAGAAAAAGTTTCTTTAGAGAGTTTAAAAGGAAAACCGTGGATTGGTATGTATATTTTTACAAATTGTACATCAATTTGCCCACCAATGACCTTTAATATGACGCAAGTTCAAGAAAAGCTGAAGAAAAAAGGTGTGGAAGATTATAATATTGTTGCGTTTTCAATTGATCCTGATGTAGATAAGCCAGAAATATTAGCTAATTATTTAGGCAAATATAATGTTCCAGATGAATCAAAATGGAATCTTCTTACTGGATATTCACAAAAATATATCGAACAGTTCGCAGTCAAATCAACTAAAATATGGGTAAAAGATGATCCTAACACCGACCAAGTGATACACGGAAATCAATTTTTCTTAGTTGATAAAGATGGCAAAATCGTAAAAATGTATTCTGGATTTGCAGATAATGCCGAGGATGTCCCTATTGACACAATTGCATCAGATATAGAAACATATATTGATGAAAATTTATAATGTATAGAAGGAAACCGTCTCAATATTATGAAGAGACGGTTTTTTTGTGGTTCAAATTTAATCTTTTATAACTTTAGCCTCGTTTATAGTGTAGAAGGAGGGAAAGATTTTGTCTGATACAGAATATTTAGAGCAACTAATGGAACTACATACAGAGCATTTATTTCGAATCGCTTACTACTATTCGAAAGATCTACAAATAGCTGAGGATATTGTTCAAGATGTTTTTATTAAATTTTATCATCATCAAAAGCATTATGAAGAAAGAGGAGAGATGAGGGCTTACTTAGCACGTATGACCATAAATAAAAGTAAGGATTATTTAAAAAGCTGGGCATATCGGAAAATTTCAGTTCAATCCAAGCTTTTCCCTAAGCAAAAATCCGTTCTAAAAGACACGCTTATTCAACAGGATGAACAAACGATTTTAGATGAAGCCATTTTGAAATTACCGTTAAAGCAACGAGAACCTATTGTGTATTTTTATTTAGAAGATATGTCGATTAAAGAAATTGCGAAACTACTCGAAATCCCAGAAGGTACGGTTAAATCACGTTTGAAAAAAGGTAAAGAGCTATTAAAAATTGATCTTCAGGATATCGAATGGGAGGTACTGTTTTAGTGGATAAGCATACATTAAGAGAGTTAAAGGATATATCTGTGCATAAAGAAGCAATTATTCGAAACGTAAAAATAAAAATTAATGAAGAACAATCTTCGCCAAAGAGACATCGTTGGTCCTATCGTATTGTCACATTGACCATTACCTGTTCCGTTTTATTGTTCGTCGCCTTGCAGCTAACAAAATATGATATTTTACAAATGACAACTGATACTTCGCAAATAGAAGGGAAGGAAGTGTCTAAACAATTAACAGATCTATTTAACATCGAGGTCAAAGGATCTAAGGTAACCTATAGTCAGTATTTTCAAACAGCTGATCGTCTCAATGACCGTAAAAACCCAAAATTTTACGAGCCTGTGAAAGGTTTTGAAGCAATGCAAGAGGTAGCCGCAGTATTGGGGAATAACGTTCATCCGATTGATCCTAAGAAACTACCTTTTAAGGCCAATATACAGGAAGTTTATGCTGTGACTTCAGAAATGACTGATGGTCGCTTACAACATCAATTGCAATTTACTTATTTACAAAAAGCATTAAGTGGTAAAGATCAACAATTTGCTATTTTTACAGTCACTAATGTAGATAGTAATCCATTAGCAAATTATGATATTACACATGATATTAGTGATTTTTTAGGCAATTCTATTAAGAATGAGGGTTTAATCGGAGAAAGTCCATTATTTCATCCAATCGTTACACCTGGTAGTGGTAGATTGTCTTATTTTTACTATGACTTTGATATAAAAAATAAGAAGGTTCGTCTAACTAGCAATGAAGCCAATGAGCTTTACACTTATTATAACGGTTATGTTTTCCACGTTGGATATCAATTAGAACATGCAGATCAGGAAGATATGCAAAAGAAAATGATTGAGCTTGTAAAAGAATTTATATTGGGTAACGATTTGTAAAGTAATATTTCCCTTCACAATCTTATTAAACTAGTTAAACTTAGATTTAAGGGGGAGACAATGTTTTCAGTAGCCAAGAAAGTTGATATAAAATAATGGGGGCGTTTACGAATGAGTATGGGGCAGACTTATTTAAATGTTATTCAGAAAAGGTTTAAAAGTGTGAAAGAACAAGGCGATAAAACACTCATACAATTGGATCACGAACAACTGCATTGGGCTTTTAACGAAGAATCCAATAGCATTGCCGTTATCGTAAAACATGTTAGTGGTAATATGATATCGAGATGGACGGACTTTCTAACGACAGATGGCGAGAAAGCAATGAGAAATCGTGACGGTGAATTTACCGATAGCCTTCAGACAAAAGAAGAGGTAATGATGGTATGGGAAAAGGGTTGGCAAGTATTTTTAGACGCTTTACAAGGATTAACGGAAGCTGATTTACAAGGATTTGTAACGATAAGAGGAGAGAGGCATTCAGTGATAGACGCTATCGAAAGACAAATGTCCCACTACTCAGAACATGTCGGTCAAATTGTTTACATCGCTAAGCAACTAAAGGGCTCTGATTGGGAAACATTAAGTATTCCAAAGGGGCAATCTCAGGCTTTTACAGAGTCTATGGTAAAAAAACATCAACAATAAATAAAAAAATCGTAGCATGCATATGCTACGATTTTTTTGGATTTGTCTTCTAAGCAAAATAAAGTTGATACATTGAAGTTTCTTCGTCAATTGATTTTGTGATTTCAAAGGCTTCTTGCTGTGTTCGCTCATTAGCAATAATTTCGTACATAAATCTTATAAGAAACATTAAGTTTGCATTGCCATCTATGTAATCATCCGGTCCTAAATATGAATGGCAACCACTTTTTAAAAACGCAGTTGCTAGCTGTTTTTCACCTAAAGTACAGCCAGAGGCAATAACCTTCACATCTTTTAATTTACTATATTTTAAGACCTCTTGAGGACCGAAAAATTCACCTCGTGGTTCATTTAACTCATAAATATCTGCACCTAGCTCAGGCATGCAAAAACGTCCTTCATCCCCGTGGAAGTTTAAAATTAAATAATCTACTCGATCATCTAAATCTTCTCCAGATAAAACATCAATAAAATCATTTGGTCTTCCTATTAAATGAAGTGTTACTCGAACACCAAATGATTCGAGTACTGAGCGCAATGCAAGTGATTCGATATCACAATTAGAGCCTACTACTAAACTAACATACAAATCTGGCTTACTCATTTCTAATATTCTCCTTTATTTATATTTATGGTAATAGTATATCTTAAATTGGAAGTTATAACCAAATGAATGATAAAAGCTCACTGACTATTTTTTTAAAACCGGATAGCCGTAGGAACATTTTTGGTTGAGTGACTTGCTATGTGTTCATTTTTGCAATACTATTACTGCGATATAGAATTTAGAGAAGTCAAGACATTTGGTGATGTGTTTTATTTTTGTAAAATTTTTGTGTTAATTTATGATAAAAGACGCATTTCTTGTGGGAAGGTTGGGATATTTAGTCTATACTCAAGATGATTAATGTTAAAAGGGAATAGAGGGAGTCGTATGAGATCAACGGTAGAACGAAAACTGCAATTTTCTTTTGGTATAGTTTTAGTATTTCTATTACTAATTACTAGTATTGCTATGTACTTTTTAAATGATAATAAACAAACACTTGCGGAAATCGAAAAAAAGACGGAATTAATCAACTTGTATAATGATATTTCCTTCCAAACGGTTCGGGCAAACGCTGCCATCCGGGGGTATATGTTATATGGTAAAGAAGACATGCTTAATAATCATCTCGAAATAAGAGATACTTTACATAAATCTATTCATCGTATTGAAGAACTTGGACATAAAAATATGGACTTTGAACAGTTTTTAAAGCAGTTAGAGGAATGGGAAAAACCTATAGATGAACAAATTGTACCGCTTTTTCAAAGTGGTGATAAACAGCAAGCACAGGAATTGGCATTACCGATTTTAGGGAAAGGCTCGCTAAAGCTTGTTGAGTTTGGGAAAACGATGGCAACGGCTCAGCAAGACGAAATGCAGGCGCGTATAGAGGCTACTAAGCAAAAAGGCGACAACAGTGGCAAAGAAATTGCCATACTAGCAATTGTTTCCTTACTAATAAGCATTATTATTGCGACAGTTTTTGGTCGTAGAGTCGCGAAAAATATTCAACAAACTGTAGTAGAAATGGACAAGTTCTCAAATGGCAATTTACAAACGCACCTGCAATTTAAAACAAAAGATGAGTTTGCACAGCTGGCAGCTTCGTTTAATTCGATGTCCGAAAAGCTTAGCAATACTATGAAGCATGTCGCTAATTCATCCGAGCAGGTAGCGGCAACTTCCGAGCAGCTCACAGCGAGTAGTATGGAAGTGACACAGGCAACAGAAGTTGTCTCAGAATCGATTCAAGATATTGCCCATGGTATTGAAGAACAGGATACATTAACAGGTGATGTACGTAACTTATCCTCTCACATTTTGAAAAAAATGAATGACATATCAACGAGTATTGATCATGTGAACGGTGCAACGGTAGAAACTAAAAATATGGCTAGCATAGGACGTTCCTCAGTTCGTAATGTCATTGAACAGATGAATGAAATTGCGGATAATACAGCAGAGCTAAGTACACGTGTTAAAGACTTAGACGAAAATACAGCAGCAATCGTCTCAGCAGTCAATGTTATTAAAAATATTGCTACCCAAACAAATCTATTGGCTATCAACGCCTCTATAGAAGCAGCACGAAGCGGTGAGCATGGCAAGGGCTTTGCCGTAGTAGCAGAAGAGGTACGGAAGCTAGCAGATGAATCGAACTTAGCAGCAGTAGACATTGAAAAGGTTGTTTTGCAAATTACTGAAGATACAAGAATTATCGAGGAAGATATGATCAGTAGTAATGATTCAGTAATGCTTGGCCGTGAAAAAGTAAATGTGGCAAGAGATAATTTTATACAAATTGACGATGCCATTAATGATGTACAAGCTCAAACCGAATCAGTTACATCGGCTATTCGAACGATCCATCAAGATATTGAAAAACTTGTCAAAGAAATCGATTACATTAGCGAAGTATCCATGAAATCGAGTAGCAATGTTCAAAGTGTTGCAGCATCCTCTGAGGAACAAAATGCAGCGATGGAAGAAGTAGCTACAGCCTCTACACATTTGGCAAAAATGGCGATTGACTTACAAGAATCAATTCAAGCATTTAAATACTAACAACAGGAGCCCCTATGCATCATAGCTAAAGTATGATACATAGGGGTTTTATGTTTAACTACATAATGAAGAAGTGCAAAAATAGAAGAATTTATGTTAAGAAAATCAAAAAAATGAAAAAGGGGGTTCGGATTTGAGTATTTCGTCCGATAAAAAAAGCATAGGATGAAAATTTAATCGATAGAAGAGGAGGCGATTGTGAACCAGGGAGTGGCATTCTTTTTGAGTCTAAAAAGAAACCATAAAATGGGGCAAAGCACATTTAAAGAACTAGTAAAGTCAAAAGGAGAGCTGTTGTATGAAAAAATTATTTGGAAGCTTTAAGGGTAAGCTTTACACATTATTTGCTTTTATCTTATTAATCCCAGTTATTTCTGTAGGAAGCTTATCGTATCTTTCAGCAAAAGATTCGTTAAAGGAAGAAATACTTTTTAGTGCAGATGAAAGTGTTAAAATTTTGAATACGTTGATTGATAATACCATTAGTGAAAAAATAAACGACATGAATGTGTTTAGCGAGGAAATAGATTCTTCTAAATATGAACAGCAGGGATCTGCAGTACATACAAAATTCCAACAATATATAAAGCTACATCCAGATGTTCTGAGCATTTATATTGGAACAAATGAGGGAACATTATTTCTAGAACCAAAATCGAATAGCGCCGAATATAATCTTTTGGAACGAGACTGGTATAAAGAAACTACAGCATTAAAGGGAGAAGTTTTAATTACGAATCCCTATATAGATGCTGGAACTGGAGATATGGTCGTAACAATTGCTCGTCAGTTAAAGGATCAATCTGGGGTAGTTGCAATTGATATAAAATTGACAAACCTTCAAAATATCGCAAGCTCTATTAGTATCGGAAAAAATGGATATTCTTCTATTTTTGGTGAAGATAAGATGGTCATTTCACACCCGACTTTAGAACCGGGTAGCGAGTTAAAAGAAAGCTTTCTCGATCAGCTGTATGACAGCAAATCTGGCACGTATGATTATGTCTTTGACGGTGATGACCGTATTATGTTCTTTACAACGAATGAACTGACAAATTGGAAAATCACAGGGACAATTTTTGCAAAGGAAATTGACCAATCAGCATCACCCATTTTGAAAAATACGTTTCTCGTATTAATTGCTGCGATTGTAATCAGTTCGATTGTATTCTTTTTTGTTATGAAGACCATTATAAAACCGATTAGATTACTAAAAGATAGTGCAGTAACCATTAGTAAAGGTGATTTAACAGAGAAAGTGACAATCACTTCCAATGACGAGATTGGACAGCTAGGTCAAGCTTTTAATGATATGCAAGACAGTTTAAGAACTCTTATTCAAAAAATTGAACAAAATGCCGAAGAGGTAGCTTCGTCGGCAGAAGAGCTAACAGCCAATGCTAACCAAACGAGCATTGCTACAGAAAAAGTGGCCATTTCAATTCAAGATGTTGCTTCAAGCGCAGACACGCAAACGACGAGTGCGAATAAGAATGCAGAATCGTTACAGGAGCTTTCTAAGGCTATTCTTCATATTGCGGAGATCTCTTCTACTGTGACAGATCTTTCACAGCACGCGACGCTACAAGCAGATGAAGGTGGACAGGCAGTCCAGGATACAAAAGATCAAATGCAGTCTATTCATGTATCTGTGACCGATTCGAATACGAAAATTCAAACACTACATGAACGCTCTAAGCAAATTACATCCATTTTAGATGTAATTACAAGCATTGCAGATCAAACGAACTTACTTGCACTCAATGCAGCGATAGAGGCAGCAAGAGCAGGGGAGCACGGAAAAGGCTTTGCTGTTGTTGCTGATGAAGTAAGAAAGTTAGCGGAGCAATCGCAGGAATCTGCAAAGCAAATTTTCGAGCTAATTAATAGTATTCAATTAGAAACAGAACAATCCGTAAACATCATGGCAAAAGTTACAGAAGATGTTCAAAATGGATTACAAGTATCAGATGAAGCCATTACTAAATTCCAAATGATTAAAACAAGCATGGATAAAATTACTCCTAAAATGGAAGAGGTATCTTCTGCCTCTGAACAGATGTCAGCAAGTGTACAAGAAGTAACAGCCGTTACGGAGGATTTGGCATTCTCAGCACACGGAAATGCGACTGCTTCAGAGGACGTTGCAGCGTCTACAGAGGAACAATTAGCTTCAATGGAAGAGATTAATGCTTCTGCACAAGCGCTTGCGTATATGGCAGATGAGTTAAAACAGCTCATTAGTCAATTTAAATATTAATAGATATACGAAAAAAATGCCATTCCTCATTTGAGGGGTGGCGTTCTATATTATTAAAACTATTGTGTCAATGAGATGAAGGTTTCATTTTTAATAAAGTATGGCTCTTCGGCAAAGAAAAAGAGAAATCGAAAAGTAACGATTTCTCTTTTTTCTTGTTTGACCAAGTCATTTTATGTTCTTTACCTTATTTAATAATGGTAGTCTATTTCCGGAGAATTAATGGCGTCAATACAAAGCCTATTTCGTGTTCAACCTTTTATTTACTACGGAAAGAAAATCGAATGAAACGAAAATTAGTCTTTAAGAATCCAAAAACAGATTCTACATTGATTTTTCGTTGTCGATAGATGGCACCTGGTTTTTCTTCTGAAAGCTTATAATGAAGCCTAGTTAAATCAAAAAAATGAAAAAAGTTGTTTTAAATTTAAGTATTTTGTCCGATAAAAACATAAGAAGAAAATTTAATCGATAAGAGAAGGGGAGGTTATGTGCTAGGGGCTTCTTTGAGTCTAAAAAGAAACCACAAAATTGGACAAAACACATTTTATGAACTAGTAAAGACAAAAGGGGAGCTGTTGTATGAAACGATTATTTGGAAGCTTTAAGGGTAAGCTCTACACGTTATTTGCTCTTATCTTACTAATCCCAGTTATTTCTGTAGGAAGCTTATCGTATCTTTCAGCAAAAAATTCGATAAAAGAAGAAATACTTTTTAGTGCGGATGAAAGTGTTAAAATTTTGAATACGTTAATTGATAGTGCTATTAGTACAAAAATGAATGAAATCGTTACTTTTAGCGAGGAAATAAATTCTTCTAAGTACGATCAGAAGGAAATTAAAATACTACCAAATTTTCAGGAATATATGAAGCTGAGTCCAGATGTTTTAAGCATTTATGTTGGAACAAATGACGGAACATTTATTCAAGAACCAAAAATAAATAACGCGGATTATAATCCTTTAGAAAGAGATTGGTATAAAAAGGCTAAGGAATTAAAAGGTGAGACTTTAATTACGAACCCTTACATAGATGCAGGGACTGGAGATATGGTCGTAACAGTAGCTCGCCAGGTAAAAGATCAATCTGGGGTAGTGGCTATTGATTTAAAATTGACAGACCTTCAAAAAGTTTCGGACTCTATAAAAATAGGGAAAAATGGATATTCTTCTATTTTTGGTGAAAATAACTTGGTCATTTCACATCCTACATTAGAAGCAGGTAAGGAATTAAACGAGAGCTTCCTTAATCAAATGTATGACAGCAAATCTGGCACGTATGATTATGTCTTTGACGGTGATGACCGTATTATGTTCTATACAACGAATGAACTGACAAATTGGAAAATCACAGGGACAATTTTTGCAAAGGAAATTGACCAATCAGCATCACCCATTTTGAAAAAAACGTTTCTCGTACTAATTGCTGCGATTGTAATCAGTTCGATTGTATTCTTTTTTGTCATGAAGACAATTATAAAACCGATTAGATTACTAAAGGATAGTGCAGTAACCATTAGTGAAGGTGATTTAACAGAGAAAGTGACAATCACTTCTCATGACGAAATTGGACAGTTAGGGCAAGCCTTTAACGATATGCAAGATAGTTTAAGAACTCTTATTCAAAAAATTGAACAAAATGCCGAAGAGGTAGCTTCGTCGGCAGAAGAACTAACAGCCAATGCTAACCAAACGAGCATTGCTACAGAAAAAGTGGCCATTTCGATTCAAGATGTTGCAACGAGCGCGGACACGCAAACGACGAGTGCCAATAAGAATGCAGAATCGTTACAGGAGCTTTCGAAGGCCATTCTTCATATTGCGGAGATCTCTTCTACTGTGACCGATCTTTCACAGCATGCAACGCTACAAGCAGATGAAGGTGGAAAGGCAGTCCGAGATACAAAAGATCAAATGCAGTCTATTCATGTATCGGTAACTGATTCAAACACGAAAATCCAATCACTATATGAACGCTCTAAGCAAATTACGTCCATTTTAGATGTGATTACAAGCATTGCAGATCAAACGAATTTACTTGCTCTCAATGCAGCGATTGAGGCAGCAAGAGCAGGAGAGCACGGGAAAGGCTTTGCAGTCGTGGCTGATGAAGTAAGAAAACTGGCGGAGCAATCACAGGAATCTGCAAAGCAAATTTTCGAGCTAATCCATGGCATTCAATTAGAAACAGAACAATCTGTAAACATCATGGCAACAGTTACAGAGGATGTTCAAAATGGACTACATGTATCAGATGAAGCTATCACGAAATTCCAAGTGATTAAGACAAGCATGGATAAAATTACGCCTAAAATGGAAGAGGTATCTTCTGCATCTGAACAAATGTCAGCAAGTGTACAAGAAGTGACAGCTGTTACGGAGGATTTAGCATTCTCTGCACAAGGAAATGCAGCTGCTTCAGAGGACGTTGCAGCGTCTACAGAGGAACAATTAGCTTCGATGGAAGAAATTAATGCTTCTGCACAAGCTCTTGCGCATATGGCAGATGAGCTAAAACAGCTAATTAGTCAATTTAAATATTAATACAGACATAATAAAAACGCCATTCCGCTTGAGGAATGGCGTTTTTGACTAATTATCGATCTTCTTCCCAGCAATCAGTATTTTTCAATGTTGGGATTGATTTTGCATAAAATACAGGATTTTTTCCTGCTTTCTTTTGCTTTGTAAAGTCGTCTAACACGAGGAAGGCGATTTTACCAAGTAACAGGATGATTGTTATATTGATTATAGCCATTAGTCCCATGAATAGGTCTGCTAAGTTCCAAACAAGCTCTACTTGCGCAAGAGAACCAAACATCACCATAGCAAGAACTAAAATACGGTAGCCAAACATCCAACCTTTATGAGCATTCATAAACTCAATATTAGATTCACCGTAATAGTAATTTCCGACAATAGAACTAAATGCAAAGAAAATAATAGAAATAGCGATAAAGTAAGGAGCCCAATCACCTACATGTACAGCTAAGGAATTTTGTGTAAGAATAATTCCATTACTTTCACCAGTATTATAAAGCCCAGCTAAAATAATGATAAACGCTGTTGCAGAACAAATCATAATTGTATCAAAAAATACACCTAAGCTTTGCACTAATCCTTGCTTTGCAGGATGTGAGGTATTAGCGGTAGCTGCAGCATTAGGAACACTACCCATACCGGCTTCATTAGAAAATAAACCACGACGTACACCTTGCATAATAGCAATCCCAATCGCTCCACCAGCAGCTTCCCGAAGACCAAACGCTTCTGTGAAAATCAGCTTGAAAACGGCAGGTATTTCAGAAAAATTCGTCAAAACAACAAAAAGGGCTACGGCTAAATAGAAAATAGCCATCACGGGTACAAGTACTTGCGTAACTTTTACAATTCTATGTACGCCACCAAAAATAATCAAGGCCGTTAACACAACTAACATAATACCAATGATATAGGGCTCAATATGAAATGCCTCACCAACAGATGTTGCAATCGTATTCGATTGTACAGCATTAAATATAAAGCCAAAGCTTAACGTTAAAAGAATACCAAAAATAATCCCTAATTTACGTTGACCTAACGCTTTTTCCATATAATAAGCTGGTCCACCACGGAACGTATCGCCATCTTTTACTTTGTACACCTGTGCAAGCGTACTTTCAATAAAGGCAGTCGCCATTCCTAATATGGCAATAATCCACATCCAAAATACGGCGCCAGGTCCACCTACTCCGATTGCTAATGCAACACCAGTAATGTTCCCAGTACCTACACGAGAGGCTGCGCTAATCGTAAAGGCTTGGAACGGAGAAACGCCTGACTCTCCATCTCTTTTTTCCACTATTAAACGAAACATTTCAGGGAAAAGTCGAATTTGCACAAACTTTGTGCCAAAGGAAAAATACAATCCTGCAGCTAATAACAATATAATGAGGATATATGTCCATAAAACATTATTAGCATCATTTACAATATTCGAAATCCATTCCATTTTGCATACCTCCAATCTCAATACGCTTCAGTTTACACTGTTTTTTTGTAATATATCCACTTTTTGAAAATACTGAATTTTAGAAAATGATTTTATTAATAAATATTTTTCCAATAGTTGAAATATCTAGTTTGAATGCAAGTGCAGTGAAGGACTTACTTATACATTAGAGTAGAAATAGATTATTGTGATGAACCACTTGTCGAAACTTTACAGCGAGAAAATAATATAATGATGTAATAGAAAAATGCATGTGTAATGAAAAGGAGGTTAAGTATGGCATTTTATTTTCTTTTATATTGGCATTTTCTGCTGATGGTTATGGTAATTATGATAGTTGCAGGAATTGTCACTTTTTTATTCCCCAAGTTTCCATCTATCGTTGTATTGATCATTAGTGGTTTAATGGGCTTTGTGTATTCTATATGCATTGATTTTGAGGATGGTATTTACTTTTTTATTAGTATAAATGTTGTTGTTGCTTCTATACCCATCTTATTAATTAGATATTTGCTATTTTTGAAAAGAAAAGCTGAAGAAATGGAAGTGGAATAAAGCTAGTAAAGTTTATTTTTTTTTGAAAATTCCCTTATTTGCCCTTGGATTTTTAGTATAATAATTAAAATTAAAGGCTCATCACCAAAAGGTGGGTATGACGTTTGTTAAAACATATATCAACCGTATGTAGGTATGATGATAGTCAAATAAATAAATGGGGGAATACGCGTGAAAACAATTGGCATGATTGGCGGTATGAGCTGGGAGTCTTCGGCAGAGTATTATCGTCTGATGAATGAAGAGGTAAAGCAACAATTAGGAGGCTTGCATTCAGCAAAATGTATTTTGTATAGTGTAGATTTTCAAGAAATTGAGCATTATCAAGCTGAAGGAGCATGGGAAAAGGCTGGGCAAGTTCTTGCAGAGGCAGCGCAATCTCTGGAGAGTGCAGGGGCAGATTTTATTGTTATTTGTACAAATACAATGCACAAGGTTATTGATATCATAACGGCAAAGATCACCATTCCAATTTTACATATAGCTGATGCGACAGCAAATCAAATAGAAAAAGTTAGTTTACAGAAAGTTGCCCTTCTTGGGACGAAGTACACGATGGAGCAAGATTTCTATAGAGCAAGAGTAGAGGGTTTTGGCATTGAAGTGTTTGTTCCGATTGCTGAGGAGCGCGCTGAGGTCAATCGTATCATCTATGAAGAATTATGCTTGGGTCGAATTGAACAAGCATCGAAGGACTATTATTTACAGGTGATTGGAAACCTTGTTCAATCTGGAGCACAGGGAATTATATTAGGTTGTACAGAGATTGGATTACTTATTAAACAAGAAGATGTGAACGTACCTGTTTTTGATACAACAGTTTTACATGCACAGGCTGCTGTAAATATGGCGATTCATAAGGAGGACTAATATGCCAAAAAAAGTACGAGAAATGGGGATCGTCGTTGGCACGTTATCAACTGGTGAGAAAAATTGTATTACTGATGTAGCTGGTGTGCGTGTAGGTCATATAACGCTTGATGAGAAAATGAATCAAGACGGCGCTTATGCTTGTACAGGAGTAACTGCAATTTTACCGCATGAAGGCAATTTATTTCAGCAAAAGGTTACTGCTGCAAGCTATGTGTTAAATGGTTTTGGAAAAACGACAGGGCTCGTGCAGGTGAATGAGCTTGGGGTTATTGAATCACCAATTATGTTAACGAATACATTTGGCGTTCCAGCTGTCACACAGGGAACGCTGCAATTTATGCTAGATACGAATAGTGAAATAGGTCATTCAACAGGAACTATTAATATCGTTGTTGGGGAATGTAACGATAGTTATTTAAATTCCATTCGAGAATGTCCAATCACACCTGAGCATGCTTTGGAAGCGATTCGTAAAGCATCAACTGAAACTGCAGAGGAAGGGGCAGTTGGTGCGGGAAAAGGAATGATGTGCTTTGGCTATAAAGGTGGGATTGGCTCATCTTCCCGAATCGTGACACATGGGTCAACGAACTATACGGTAGGCTGTATGGTCCTTAGTAATTTCGGGCAAAGCTCTGAGTTTTTAGCACACCAATATCTTGCTTCTAACGGTCAAAGCGAATCGACATTATCTCCAACAGATGGCTCCATTATCATCGTACTTGCCACAGATGCTCCGCTTAGTAGTCGTCAACTGACACGAGTCATTAAACGTTGTGGTATTGGACTAGGGCGTACAGGTAGTCATTTTTCACATGGCAGCGGTGATATTGTCATTGGCTTTACAACAGCACATCATATCGCCCATCTATCAGATCAGCTTGTCGAAACACGGACACAACTACGTGAGGATCATCCTCTCATGAATCAATTATTTGCAGCAGCTGCAGAAGCGACAGAGGAAGCCATTTTAAATTCACTTTCACAGGCACAGACTACAATTGGTCGAAATGGACATAAGGTTGAAGCATATCAATTTTAACTTTATATCCAGCAAGAAAGTTCTGGTTTAGCTATAATAATAAAATTATTCAATGTCATATTCGTTCTTCAGTAAATGAAACGTCATCTTTAGTACGTGAAATATTAATAAAAATACTATTTAGTTAGCCTTGTTAACTGGAGGATTTTACCTTTATTTTGATTAATATCAAAATGGAGGTTTTTTTATTGCTAATTAAATTTGATTCTTTTAACTAAGGCTCATCACCGAAAGTAGTGGATGCATTTGTTAAAACGTTTGATAAGCTGATTGAGTGGAGACTGGGTGACTCCTTGGGGAATAGCATCACAGATGAGAACTGCAGTCTAGCAATCCTGAAACAACGAAATGCTTACAAACATATTCAATAATTAATCACTCTCTCTAAAATCAAAGGTAATAACCTTTAATAAAAATTTTACTTATAGGTCATGATGTTGTATGATGTAATCAAGAAAATTGAAAGAGGTAACAAATTGAAAAAACTAAACAAACAATCTTCCGTTCCTCTGTATATTCAATTGAAAGAAGTACTTACAGAATATATAGAGAAAAATATGACAATTGGGGAAATTCTTCCAACAGAAAAGGAGCTAGAAAAACTTTATACTGTTAGCAGAATGACAGTTCGAAATGCTATAGATGAGTTACAAAGAAGTGGTGTTGTTGTTAAGCAACAAGGAAGAGGAACTTTTGTTAACAATAATAAAATGACACAAGATATTGGAACTATTTTTAGCTGGACTGAAGAAATGGCAATTAAGCAGAAAAAATCTTTAACTTTGGAAACGACTATTCAGGAAGTAGAACCTTCAAAAAAATTGCGTGACTCTTTAAAACTGGCACCAGACGAAAAAGTTGTATCTATTGCAAGGGTCCGAGCGGTTGAAAATGAGCCGGTCGTTATAATGATTAACTATTTAAAAAACAAGTATGTCCCTGGTTTGGAAAAAAGAGGTCTATCTTCTGATTCTTTATATAAGGATTTAGAGGAAATATACAATATTTTTTTAGAAAGTGCTGAGGAGGTTATAACAGCTAGGTCTGCTACCTCATATGAAGCAAGTAAATTAAGGGTTCCAGAAGGCACTGCCGTCTTACATGTTAGAAGAACTTCATTCATAAAGAACAAAATCCCTGTAGAAGTAGTAGATATGGTTGTACGTGGCGATAGATATGAGTATTTTGTTGAACTAGAAGGCAGAAGAAAAAAACACATCATTCCATAAGCTTAAAGGAGAGATACAATGTTACCAATAAAATTTGAACAAATTGCATTAGATGTAGAGCTTACATCTCCCGAAGAAGCCATTCAATTCGCTGGAAATTTACTACTTCAATCTAAAAGTGTTGAACAAAGTTATGTAGAAGAAATGATTAATGGTTATAAAAAGTTCGGTTCCTATATTGTGTTAGCACCTAACATAGCTATTCCACACGCAAGACCAGAATTCGGAGTGAACGAACAATGTATAGCTTTTGTGAGAGTCAAAACTCCTCTATCTTTTGGACATCCACAAAATGATAACGTTAAACTTATTATTCCGATTGGGGGTGTAGACAAACAATTTCATTTAAATATGTTAAGAGATTTAAGCGCCGTCTTGATGAATGAAGATAAAGTAACTAGGTTAAAAGAGTCAACTGACACAATGGAAATCTATAATATATTGAAAGGAGTTAGCTAAAATGTTTATTTTAACTGTTTGTGGTATGGGATTTGGAACAAGTTTAATGTTACTAATGGAAATTCAAGATTTAGGAAATAAAAATGGTTTTATAATTGATGGAGAAGCTACCGATTTAAGTTCTGCAAAAGGAAAAAACGCCGATTTGATAGTAGCATCAAGCGAAATAGCACAGGAGCTTGAAAATAACGATATACCTGTAGTTTCCATCATTAATTTACTGGATAAAAATGAAATTGAAGAAAAAGTACTGCCATATATTATGCAAATCCATACACGAGGAGGATAAAAAATGCTAAGTTTTATTACTGGAGTTTTATCAACCCCTGCCTTTATTTTAGGAATAATCGCAGCTATTGGACTGATAGCCCTCAAAAAATCTGGATCTGATATTATTAAAGGTACTTTAAAAACTATTTTTGGCTTCATTATGCTACAGCAAGGGGCAAACATCATTGTAAATAGCTTAGTTCCATTTAGTCAAATATTTGAAAGCGCTTTCAAATTAACTGGCGTTATAGCAGAAGATAATGCTATAGCTGCTGCTGTGCAAAATGTGCTTGGAACAGAAACTTCTTTAATTCTAGTTTTTGGTTTTATCGTCAACGTTATTCTAGCCAGAATAACAAAATGGAAATATATCTTTTTAACTGGTCATATGATGTTCTCTTTTGCTGCGACAATGGCCATCGTTTTAGATCAAATGGGTATTTACGGATGGAAAGCTATTCTACTAGGTTCAATAATTCAAGGGATTTCCAGTGTGCTATTTCCTGCATTAGCGCAACCTTTCGTAAGAAAAGTAACTAAAAACGATAATGTAGGATTTGGATTTTGGGGAAGTTCCCTTGTTTGGATAAGTGGTTGGATTGGTGGGAAATTAGGAAATAAAGAACATTCAGCTGAGAACATGAATGTTCCAAAGCAGTTAGATTTCTTAAAAGAAATGTCAATTTTAATGGGAATTGTTATGTCTGTTATTTATTTGGTCACTTCATTCTTTGTCGACACTAAACTTATGAATGAGCTTTCGGGTGGTCAAAGCATTGCTCTCTTCGCAATTATGCAAGCGTTTACATTTGTTGTCGGTATTCTTGTATTATTACAAGGAGTTAGAATGTTCCTAGGTGAGCTAGTACCTGCTTTCAAAGGAATTAGCGAAAAACTTGTTCCAGGTGCAAAACCAGCACTAGATATCCCTATTTTCTATTCTTTTGCACCAACGGCAACGACTATAGGATTTTTATTTGCCTTAGTAGGTGGATTGGGGGCAACGCTCATTTCTACTATGCTACCTGTAGTGGTCTTACCTTCTGTGATCGGTTTATTTTTTATGGGAGGAGCTGCAGGTGTATTCGGGAATGCAATGGGGGGACGTCGTGGCGCCATAATTGCTGGCGTGGTACTAGGATTTACATTTCAAATGATAGTGGCTTTAGCTTATCCAATTATTAATTTGAGCGATTATGGCATAAGCGGATTGTGGTTTGCTTCTACAGATGCTATCATCGTCACTTTACTTATTAGATTAATCGGCTCCCTGTTTGGTATTGCAATATAAAATCTAAAGGAGTGATAAATATGACTGACAAAATTAGAACTGTTTTAGGTGATATTAGCAAAGAAGCACTTGGGTTTACTTATTCCCATGAACATTTATGGTGTTGCCCTCCTCCACAACAAAAAGATCGAGATTTCGAATTAACAAATTACGAAGCTTCCCTGGAAGAATTAAAAACATTCAAAAATATCGGGGGTGAAACTTTGGTAGATGCTTCTACCCTCGACTATGGAAGAGATGGTAATAAACTTAAAAGAATGGCTGAGGAAAGTGGCATTAATGTGTTAGGGGTCACTGGTTTCAATAAACATATCTATTTTGATGATTGGGTTGAAACAGAAAGTATCGATCAAATTGTAGATAGATTAGTTCATGATATACAAGTTGGAATGGATGGATCCGATGCAAAAGCTGGAATATTAAAGGCTGGATCATGGTATAACGTTATACTTCCACTGGAAGAAAAGATAACACGAGCTGTCGGAAGAGCTCAAAAAATAACTGGTGCTCCTGTATGGTTACATACTGAATCCGGAACACTGGGAGTAGAAATGTTAGATATTTTAGAGGATGAAGGGGTAGATTTGCATTTGGTTGCTGTAGGACATAGCGATAGAAATGCTGATCCTTATTATCACTTAAATATTTTAGAACGTGGCTCCTATATCCAATTCGATGGACCCGGGAAAGTCAAATATTATCCAGATAATATTAGAATAGATTTAATTAAAAATGTTCTAGCACATGGATATGGTCATAAGTTACTCATATCAGGAGATATGGGGAGACAAAGCTATTTACACGCTTATGGTGGTGGTCCTGGTTTTAGATATATTAAACAAAAATTCATTCCTAGAATGTTGAACGAGCGAATTTCCCAACATGCTATTAATCAAATTTTCTATACAAACCCAGCTGATTGGTTAGCAAAATTTTAGGAGTGATAAAATGAAACTTGATAATTTAATGGCAATAATAAGAGATGTTTCGCCAAACGATATTGTTCCAATAGTTCAAGCCTTAATTGATGAAGGGATAAAGAATTTAGAAGTCTCATTAAGTAATCAAACATTGGGTATAGGATGTATTGAAACTCTAGTCTCTTATTTTACACCGCAACAAATTTATTTAGGGGCAGGTACTGTTCTAAATGAAGAGCAGTTGTATTCAGTAAAAAATGCTGGAGTTCAGTATATTATTACTCCTGGTTGGAATAAAGAACTAGTGAAGAAAGCTTTAGAAATAGACTTAACAGTATATCCAGGAGTATATACTCCTGGAGAAATTGCCGAAGCTTTAGAACTGAACATTGAGTATCTTAAGCTATTCCCTATTAACGGTCTCAATGAGAATTTTTTAAAAGCTATTAGAGGTCCGTTTCCCAAGGTAAATATTATGGCTGTTGGTGGCGTTACACCGGAAAATATTAAATTCTACAAAAAATTAGGTATACATCACTTTGGGATCGGCAGTGAACTAGTTCCTAGAGGAGCAACTCAAAATGATATCCCTGTTATTAAAAGTAATGCTAAATTATTTATTAGTTCAATAAAGAAAGCGGATGAAATTGATGGAAAATCAACCGAAATTAATGATTAATATGACACGAGACGAAGTTAAAAAGAGTTTAGCAGAATTTCCTGTTGTAATATTACCTCTAGGTGCAACTGAACAACACGGTCACCATTTACCATTAGGTGTAGATATTTACCTCTCCGAATATTTTTCGAAGGAAGTAGCCAAAGCAACTGGTGCTCTTGTAGCACCAACACTTCCTTTTGGCTATTCATGGGTTTGGAGGGATATTCCTGGAACTATATCGCTACAACAAGATTTAGTAGAAGCTGTTATCAAAGACGTTGCTCATAGCGTATCACGTTATGGAGGAAAGATGCTTGTTTTAATAAATGGGCATGATTCTAACAACTCATCTATGAAGTATGCAGTTAGAGAGTTGGAAGATGAGCTTGATATGCCAGTCATTTATCTCTTCTATCCTCGAATGAATGAAGTTATTAAAGAAGTATGTGAGTCTCCAACTTGGAATGGTATGATTCATGCGTGCGAGTTTGAGACCTCATTAATGCTCCATGTTAATGAAACACTAGTTGATATGAACAAAACTATTAAGGAATATCCCGAGACGCCAAATCTCTACGGAGCATCTACAATTTCACTTGGTGATTTAAGTAAAAGTGGTGTATTCGGAGATTCCACTCTTGCTACAAAAGACAAAGGAAAGAAGATGGCAAAAATATTTACTGATAAAATGATTAATCTAGTAAATGAAGGTTATAAAGAGTTTGTTATAAGAGAATAATAGTATGTATAAAAAAAGACCTCAGATAAATTTCACTTTGGCTAAAACTTACACAGTATTCTAATTAGCCATATCAACAGCAATTTAGAAGCGGAGCTAGAGCTATCTCCTATTATCCGCAATCGTCCATAATACTAGAAGCTAACAAGCGAACTATATCTACATGCTTAGGGAATTTCACATCGATATAATCTGTTAAACTAATGATCAAGTTAGGGAATAAAGGGTTCATCTCTTAAATTTATGATGAACTATATATAAGTTGATTTGAGTAGAGGCGGGTGACTCCTCGGGGATTAGTAGTAGAGGAACTAAGGAAAAAACCATCACGTCCTGTGATAACGCCTTCGTGGCCAACATTTTATTGGCTCGAGACCCTGCAGCGAAGCAGCTCATCGGACACCCCGAGGAAAGCGTTCAGTTGGAACGGAAATCAACCACATGTTATGGCGAAGAGCAAACTAAGAAAAGATGCTTATTCGCCATTTTTTATTAAGTTTCGGTAATCATCTATCCCCTTCGCGAATAAAATTCCTAAATAGGGGAAGAAACATTGTTTTTCGACTTCTTGCATCAATTATTTGGCGGATATTGTTTGAAAAACAGAAAATAGCTAGTACTCTGTAATATTTCTTTTTTTATCTAGTCAATAAATATAATGTATGATACATTCATTAAAAACTGAATTATCAAAAAATTTTATCGAAATTTGAAATTGGAGGTGTGTACTATACATGACGCTGTTTTTTATCCTATTGAAGTAAATAAAACTTCAATGGGGGACTCAACGCCGGTAATTCGCGAAAATGGCGAGCCATTCATTCAAATCGGAGAAGAACATTCGAGGATTTTTATTAAACCAATTTACTATCATCAAAAAATACCAAACAGTTTACAAGCAATTTATTTACGACAGAGTGTGTATGAACGATTAACACAAGCGCTGTTATTATTGTCTAAAAATTATAGCCTTATCTTATATGATGGCTATCGTCCGTTCCAAGTGCAGCAATTTTTGTTTAAGAGTTTTTCAAAACAAATCGCACAGCGTTTTCCCCATTTTACTGAGCAAGAGGTTGTAAAAGAAACGCGAAAGTATGTTGCGTTTCCTAGCATTGGTCATGCTCATTTTGCCCCTCATTTAACAGGTGGAGCGATTGATGTGACGCTAGGAGATTTAGAAGGTAATGCTTTAAATTTAGGTACCGCATTTGATGAAATCAGTGAAAAGTCTGCGACACGCTATTTTGAACAACATCCAGAGGAAGATTGGGAAGCCTGTGTTCATCGACGTCTTCTATATAACTGTATGACAATGGTTGGGTTTACAAATTATTCAGAGGAATGGTGGCATTACGATTTTAATAATGTTTCATGGGCAAGACGTGTTGGGGCGCAAGAAGCTAGTTATGGAGCTGTGGAAGCAATGATCCAAGACAATAAAGTAAAGGAGTTTCGATTTCTATGAAGGTCTATATTAGTGCAGATATTGAAGGGATTACTGGCACAACAGCTTGGAGCGAGACGGAGCTAAATGCGCCAGATTATCAGTTTTTCCAAAAGCAAATGACAAAGGAAGTAGAAGCCGCTATAGAGGGGGCTATTCTTGGTGGAGCAACCGAAATTTTATTAAAGGATGCTCATGATTCAGCACGTAATCTTGATATTTCTAATTTGCCAGTAAACTGCAAGGTCATTCGTGGGTGGACGTATGATCCGATGTGTATGGTTGCGGGACTTGATAAGAGCTTTGATCGCGCTATTTTTATTGGCTATCACAGTAAAGGAGGAAGTGCGCGTAATCCTTTAGCACATACGATATGTGTTTTTGCCGATGTGAAAATAAATGGTGAATACGCAAGTGAATTTTTAATTAATACGTACGCGGCTGCTTTACACGGTGTTCCCGTTTCGTTTGTCAGTGGAGATGTGGGATTAACAGAGGAAATTCAATCTATCAATAATAACATCATCACATTTGCCACGAAAGAAGGGATAGGAAATGCGACCATTAGCGTGAGTCCACAACTGACGATTAAAGAAACGAAGCGACTTGTTGAGGACTCGATGAAGGTGGCACGTGAAGATTTACAAGTGACATTACCGGAGCACTTTGTAGTGGAAATCATTTATCGTGATCATACACGAGCATATCGAAATTCTTTCTATCCGAATGCTACGTTTAAACCACATAATACAGTGGAATTCGTAACGGATGATTTTTATGAGGTGCTTCGACTTTTACAGTTCTTAACATAAGTAATTTAAAGGTAGGTGAATGGATGAAAATTAAAAATATTGTCGTGGGGAAGGTGGAGGCCCCGCTTATAACACCGTTTAAAACAGCACTGAGAACAGTGCATAACATTCACAATATTGCCGTCTATGTTCACACTGATGATGGGCAAATAGGCATTGGTGAAGCGGCACCGACTGCAGCCATTACTGGTGAAACACTCGGGTCTATTTCGCACGCTATAGAAGAGTATATAAAGCCAGCCATTATTGGGATGGATATTGAAGAATTGACAGAAATCATGGAGCGAATTGACAGCAGTATTTATCAAAACACAAGTGCAAAAGCTGCGGTAGATATGGCGATTTATGATTTATTTGCTAAGCACTATCAAACACCTCTGTATAAATTATTAGGGGGCTTTCGGAAAGAATTAATAACAGATATTACGATAAGTGTAAATGATTCTGAAGAAATGGTGAAGGATAGTATAGCCGCTGTACAACGAGGTTTTCAAATTTTAAAAATCAAGGTGGGGAAAGATCCAGGAGGTGATGTAAAGCGAGTTGTTGCCATTCGTGAAGCAGTTGGACACGCCATAACATTGCGAGTTGACGCGAATCAGGGCTGGACACCGAAGCAAGCTGTACAAATTATTAGTGCACTGGAAGATGCAGGTGCAAATGTTGAATTGGTGGAGCAGCCTGTTCATTGCCATGATTTAGTAGGAATGCAATTCGTAACGGCTAATACATTGACAAATATTTTGGCAGATGAAAGTGTTTTCTCTGCAAAAGATGCCTATGAAATTATCGAAAAGCGAGCTGCAGATTTGATTAATATTAAGCTCATGAAAACAGGAGGCATTTATCAAGCACAAAAAATTTGCCACATTGCGGAGGCAAACGACATACGATGCATGATTGGCTGTATGCTAGAGACAAAAATTAGCGTAAGTGCCGCTGCACATTTTGCCGCATCACAGAAAAATATCACGATGGTAGATTTAGACGGTCCTAGTTTATGTTTGAAAGATCCTATTGATGGTGGTCCAATATTTGAAAATGATCGAATTAGGATGACGGATGCAGTTGGAATAGGATTTTCATAATAAATTGTTGCTTTACCCAGGGTGGGGGTTCGTCACCCTTACTGACTGTAAATAGAACAAATCTGGCTTTATGGATAGTTGATCTCTCACTTTTTTTTTCGCTATAGTTGGGTTTTTAACTGTCACTTTATGTAGATAACTAAGATTACTAGGGGGATGCTTATGATGAAAAGGTATTGGTTGCTTTTCGTGTGTCTTGTTGTAATGCTTTGTGCAGCCTGTAGCGATGATTCTTCAAGTGAAAAAAAATCAGAGTATCGCGTGGTTTATTCAGGGGAAATAAAAACGTTAAATTACTTAAAGACCTCTGAAACGAATGAGTTTGCTATGGCTGCGAACTTGGTCGATGGATTAATTGAGTATGATAAGTATGGTGTTGTACAACCAAGCATAGCCAAAGAATGGTCATCAAATGACGATGCTACAGTTTGGACGTTCAAGCTACGTGACGATGCAAAATGGGTTACTCATGATGGGAAAGAGTATGGGGATGTTGTTGCTCAAGATTTTGTAGATGGCTTACATTATGTACTTGATGCAAAAAATGAATCATCAACAGCTTGGATTGCTACGGTCGTAAAAAATGGGGAAGCCTTCTATAACGGTGATATGACAGATTTTACGAAGGTTGGCATAAAGGCAATAGATGAACATACAGTAGAATATACTTTAGAAAAGCCAACACCTTACTTCCTATCTATGTTGAACTATGTCTGTTTCTTCCCTGTTAATGGTAAGTTTATAGCGGAAAAAGGTGATAGTTTCGGTACAACTAATGATAATTTCCTTTATAACGGATCTTATATTTTAGATAAATTTGAACCGCAAAATGAGCGAGTACTTGTGAAAAATGATAAGTATTGGGATAAAAACAATGTTCTGATTGATCGTATTCGTTATAAATACAATAAAGAAGCGGCTACAGTTGAACCTGAATTATTTTTACGAGGAGAAGTCGATTCAGCGATTATTCCAACTTCTATTATTGATGAGTGGTTTAAAGATGAAAAGAAAAAATCACAAATTCGTCAAACACAAAATAACTTCTATACGTATTTCTATGCATTAAACTTTAACCCGCAATTTGATGCAGAATATGAGCCTGATAATTGGAAGAAAGCGGTCAATAATAAAGATTTCCGAAAATCATTGTTCCATGCATTCGACCGTGAATCTGCAATGCTAACTTTAGAACCTTATAATCCAAAAGATTTGCTTAGCAACACGATTACTCCGAAAAACTTTGTCAATGTGGAGGGGGTTGACTATACACAGTTAGCACCATTAGCTGATATTACAAAGAACGATTCCTTCAACAAAGAGAAGGCATTGGAATTCAAGGAAAAAGCGAAAAAAGCGCTAGAAGGAAAAGTAACTTTCCCAGTAAAAGTGTTGATGCCTTATAACTCCGGTATGCCAGATTGGGCAAATCGTTCACAAGTAGTGAAACAGCAGATTGAAAGATTATTAGGTACTGATTATGTGGATATTATCATAGAGGCCGGACCATCTACAGGCTTTTTATCAGAGGTTCGTAAACCTGGTAAATTTGCATTGCTCGAAGCAAACTGGGGTCCAGACTATGCCGACCCATCAACGTATACGGATCCATTCACTGCAGAAGGTACTTATAATAAACCGGAGCTAGCTGAAGGCTATACCGAAGCAAACGGAAAATCAAAATATCAAAGCTTAGTGGACGAAGCAAATGCGACGATTGATACAGCAAAACGTTACGAACTGTTTGCCAAAGCGGAAGCTTTTTTAATTGA
The DNA here is from genome assembly GCF_041262385.1 of Lysinibacillus sp. RC46. Lineage (NCBI taxonomy): Bacteria > Bacillati > Bacillota > Bacilli > Caryophanales > Bacillaceae > Lysinibacillus > Lysinibacillus sp. RC46. The sequence goes on from NZ_JBGCCF010000007.1 coordinate 156,105, forward strand.
TGAGGCATTTGTTATTCCTTATTCAGTAGGGGGTAGCGGCTATGTTGCTTCTAAATTAAATCCTTTTGAAGGTCAATATTCTCCATTTGGTGTGACTTCCGAGAAATTTAAAGGTCAGCAAATTTTAGACAAACCAATGAGTAACGATGAGTTTAAAGCAGCTTTAGCGAAGTGGGAGCAAGAACGTGCGGATGCGTTAGCTAAAGCAGCGAAATGATAGTTGAAACAATCGGGCATTAGGGCAGTTAATGCTGGAATAAATATTAGGATCATTGCTACATTCAAGAAACAGTCAAAAGCGGTGAGTATTGATGAAGGAGATACCGAAAAAACAAGTCGGCATCTCCTTCTGTCTTTCTGAAGAAGGAGGATGAAATGATGCTGAGGTATATAGGGAAACGTTTATTACAATCAGTTTTAACACTATTTATTATTATTACGATTGTTTTTTCATTACTACGTTTAATGCCAGAAGAAGGTTATTTAGGAGCAGCAGCGAATAAAATGTCACCTGCACAACAAGAAATATATTTAACGAATTTAGGTTTGCGTGACCCGTTACTTGTACAATTGGGGAATTTTTACGCTAAGCTGTTTCATGGTGATTTAGGTAAATCCGTTACATATCGGACAGATGTACCAGTCGTTACGATTATTGCAGATAAGATCATGTATTCCTTGCTATTTGGTTTAGGTGCAGTTGTGCTATCTCTTCTAATTGGAGTTCCGCTCGGCATATTGATGGCCCAGATGAAGGGACGTTGGCTAGACCGTTTAGGGACTGGCTATATTGTCATTGTCGTTGCAGTGCCAGCCGCCGTCTATTATTTAGTCATTCAAATGTATATTACAGAAATTTTTCATTTACCAATGCTTTTTGATGAGTACAATCCTATTACTTGGATTTTACCACTGATTTCAATGGCGTTAGCACCGACTGCTTCCTATGCCATGTGGATGCGTCGTTACATGGTGGATGAACTAAACAAAGATTATATTAAGCTAGCGAGAGCAAAAGGGGTTAAAGAGCGTACATTAATGTTTAAACATGTACTACGAAACGCTTTTATTCCGATGGCACAGTATTTACCAGCAACTATTCTTTTTACCATTACAGGTTCCATCTACATTGAATCCTTATATTCCATTCCTGGTATGGGGGGCTTACTCGTAGATGCTATACAGCGACAAGATAATACGATTGTACAAGGCTTAGTGCTTGTGTTCTCTTCACTTGGAATTATCGGACTAATTTTAGGTGATATTGCAATGGCCCTTGTTGATCCGCGCATTAAATTAGGGAAAGGGGAGAGTGTACGTTAATGGGAATGTATTCAGAAGAAATAAACAATATTTCAAACAAATCACGTGAAACATTGTTCGATTTTGCGGAAGTAGATGAACGTCAAGCTGAAGAAACAGCCTATTCTAATTATTCCTATTGGCGTTCAACGTGGAAATCCTTTTTGAAAAATCGCATCGCTGTCTTTTTATTAGTTGGCGTGCTAATTATCGTAGCTTTTACCATTTTACAGCCGTATTTACCAGCGCAAAAATCACCAACTGAAATATATTTAGATGAGCAGACAGGTTTCCAAGCGCGTAATGTTGCACCAAACGCTGAATTTTGGTTTGGGACAAATTCCATTGGGCAGGATTTATGGTCACGTATTTGGGCAGGGACAAGGACCTCGTTATTTATCGGCTGTGTGGTTGCTTTAGTAGAGGCTATCGTCGGTATTACGATAGGTACGCTTTGGGGCTTTTCACGGAAATTAGAGGTGCCTATCACACAGCTTTACAACGTCGTGGATAACATACCGACAACGATTGTACTTATTTTAATGTCCTATATTTTGCGCCCAAGTATTTCAACCATTATTATTGCCATGTGTATTACGGGCTGGGTAGAAATGGCAAGATTTATACGCAATCAAATTGTTATTTTGCGTGATCGTGAGTATAACTTAGCCTCAAAATGTTTAGGAACACCTGATTATCGAATTATTTTAAAAAACCTATTACCCTATCTCATTTCCGTCATTATGTTACGAATGAGTCTAGCCATCCCATTTGCTATTGGCTCAGAAGTATTTTTAACATATATCGGATTAGGACTACCGATTAGTGAGCCGTCTTTAGGAAATTTAATTAATGAAGGTCGAGTACTCATGATGTCTCCAGAATTAAGATATCAGCTCATTTTCCCAAGTATTGTATTAAGTATCATTACGATTGCATTTTATATTATAGGAAATTCATTTGCAGACGCAGCAGATCCGAAAAATCACGTATAAGGGGGATGATGGAAATGACACAAAATAAATCACCTATTTTAACCATCCAAAACCTTGTCATAAAATTTACACTTCGTGGCAGAGTACTAACGGCCATTCGTAATATTTCCCTTGATTTATACAAAGGTGAAAGTCTAGCAATCGTTGGCGAGTCAGGTTCAGGAAAATCTGTTCTAATGAAATCAATCATGGGCTTGCTCGATAAAAATGGCTACATCGATCAGGGGGAAATTATCTACAAAGATCGGGATTTAGCGCAGTTTAAAACCGAGCGGGAGTGGCTAAGCATTCGTGGAAAAGAAGTGGCAATGGTTACACAGGATCCAATGACATCATTAAATCCACTGAAAACGATTGGTAAGCAAATTGAGGAATGTGTTATTTTACATCAGAATTTAAAGGGCAAGGCAGCATACGAAGAAACTTTAAAATTGTTAAAAGATGTTGGCATTCACGATGTTGAAAAGCGTTATAAGCAATATCCTCATGAATTTTCAGGTGGCATGCGTCAACGAATTGTAATAGCTATTGCGCTAGCGTGTAAGCCTAAGATCTTAATATGTGATGAGCCGACAACTGCATTAGACGTAACAATTCAAGCACAAATTTTGCAGCTTTTAAAAAATCTACAACAAAAATATGGACTAACGACCGTTTATATAACGCATGATTTAGGCGTTGTCGCGAAGGTTGCTGACCGTATTGCAGTGATGTATGCAGGTGATGTCATCGAAATAGGGAAGACGCATGAAATTTTCTTTAATGGCAAGCATCCTTATACATGGGCACTCATTTCTTCTTTACCGCAACTAGGCTCAAAAGGGCAGCAGCTTTATTCTATCAAAGGTACTCCACCAAATCTTTTTCAAGAAATTAAAGGAGATGCCTTTGCTCCTCGCAATCAATATGCGTTAAAGATTGATTTTGTGGAACGTCCACCATTTTTTCAGGTCAGTGACACGCATTATGCTCGTACATGGCTATTAGATCCACTTGCGCCGAAAGTAGAGCCTCCTAAAGCGCTACAAGCCTTTTTCGAAGAAGGGAGACGATACGCGCATGAGTCATAAAGAAGTAGTAGTTGAGGTGAAAAATTTAAAGGTTGTTTTTGGGAAAGGCAAACATAAATTTATAGCGATTGATGATGTCAGCTTCGATATTTTTAAAGGTGAAACATTTGGTTTAGTAGGTGAATCAGGCTCTGGAAAAACAACAATCGGCAGAGCTATTATGCGTATCAATGAAGTCACTGAAGGACAAATACTGTATCACGGTAAAAAACTAAATGGCAAAATATCGAAAGAGTGGGATCGAGAAATTACACAGAAAATCCAAATGATTTTTCAAGATCCTATGGCTTCGCTAAATGAACGCGCAAAGGTAGACTATATTATTTCAGAGGGACTTATTAATACAAAAAACTTTAAAAATGAGGCCGATCGTCAACAGAAGGTACGTAATGCCTTATTAAATGTAGGATTATTACCGGAGTTTTCTAGTCGCTTCCCACATGAATTTTCAGGAGGACAGCGTCAGCGTATCGGCATTGCGCGTGCACTCGTAATGGAGCCAGAGTTTATTATTGCGGATGAACCAATTTCAGCATTAGACGTATCTATTCGTGCACAAGTATTAAATTTACTAGCAAACCTACAGCAGCAAAATGATTTAACCTATTTATTCATAGCGCATGACTTATCTGTAGTCCGATTTATTACGGACCGAACAGCTGTTATTTATAAAGGGAACATTGTTGAGCTAGCAGAGACAGAAAAGCTGTTTGCTAATCCCCTTCATCCTTATACAAGGGCGTTATTATCGGCAGTACCGGAGCCAAATCCTTATAAGGAGCGTGATAAAGTCGTAGAAATCTATGATCCGTCACAGCATAACTATGATATTCAGCCACCATCATTTACCGAAATAGAAGAAGGTCATTTTGTATTGGCTAATGAAGAGGAATTGGAGAAATATCGAACTTCACTAAAAATGGAGGTAAGTAAATGATTCGTCCAAAGGCATTAAAAAAAGGTGACACAATTGGTCTAATAAGTGCTTCGGGTGCAACCCCAACTGAAAAATTTCTCCCAGCCGTTCAAAGTATTGAAAAGCTAGGTTTTAATGTTGTAGCTGGGGAAACATGTCGGGCAAGGCATGGCTACTTAGCGGGCTCTGATGAATTAAGAGCTTCTGAAGTTAATCAAATGTTTAGGGACTCTAATATTGACGGCATCTTCTGCATACGTGGAGGTTACGGGGCGACGAAAATTTTACCGCTTCTGGATTTCGATATGATAAAGGCCAACCCAAAAGTATTTGCTGGCTATAGCGATGTAACGGCATTACATATCGCTTTTAACCAACAATGTGGCTTCGTCACGTATCATACACCAATGCCCTCTACAGAATTTATTCGGCCGGAGATGGATCAGTATACTTGGAAATCCTTTATCGAAAGTGTGACAGCAACAGAACGTACGGACTATTGTCTAGTAAATCCACCAGGACGTACAATGACGACGCTTGTAGCTGGAAAAGCGACAGGGCCACTTATTGGAGGGAACTTAACACTGGTGACGGCTTCTCTTGGGACACCTTATGAAATAGATACAAGGGGCAAAATTTTATTTTTAGAGGATGTAGATGAGAGTGAGCAACGTGTGGATCGGATGCTTACACAGCTAAAATTGGCAGGCAAACTAGATGAAGTGGCAGGTATCTTATTAGGAGCTTGGACAAATTGTGGTCCTGAAAATCCAAAACATCCCGAACACAGCCTATCACTACAAACAATTTTTCAAGAAATTTTAGGTCCACTTAATATACCTATCATTAAGGACATTACTTGTGGCCACTGTTTACCAACGATGTCCCTGCCATTAGGCCGAACGATCACAATGGACACGGAGAATCAGTTGATAAAAGTCATAGAGTAGGTGTGAAATATGAAGCAAACGATTACACACATTCTTCAAAAAGCTCCCTATAAAGTGCATATGTTTGTGAAAGATTGTAAGACTGAGCATTTTTTCATTAGCGAAAAACTAGAAGACACATTTTCCAGTGCAAGTTTAATTAAGGTGCCTATATTGCTTGCTGTTCTAAATTATGTAGAAAGCAACAACCTATCATTAGAGCAAGAGATTAAGATAGCACCCGAAGAATGGGTTGATTTTAGTGTTATTAGTGAACAGCGTCTAGAGCAAAGTACTATATATGAGCTTTTAGTTTGGATGATTATTACGAGTGATAATACAGCAACAAATGTATTAATCGATTATCTAGGGATGGAGGCACTCAATCAATATTGTCGTAAAATTGGGCTGCTGCAAACTACCATTCAACGCAAGATGATGGATTTCGAAGGGCTAGCAAAAGGCTTTGATAATACAACGACGGCAAGAGATATGGCACTGCTATTTTCAAGAATTTACCGCGGGGACTTGTTATCATCAGCATTTAGTGAGCTAACGATAGATATTTTATGTCGTCAACGTGTACACGAATCACTAAAGCGTTATTTAGTAGATGATGTGAAACTTGCTCATAAAACAGGTGGTCTTGATACGGTAGATCATGATGTTGGGATTGTCTACAGCAACTCGGGGGATTATCTTATTGGCGTTTTCATAACAGAGGTTACTAATAATGATCAAGCGAGACAGCTAATTGGTCGTCTTTCCAAAGTTGTTTACGATTACTTGGTGAAGCGGAAGGAGATGATAGAATGAATGCCATTGTGACGTCAATGATTGCAAATTTACATGCAAAGCCAGATGCGGCCTCAGAATTAGTGGATGAGGTACTATTCGGAATGACGGTTCAAATCACGGAAGAAATAGACGAGAGCTGGGTACGTATAGAAACTGCTTATCGCTATGGAGGTTATTGCCAAAAGGATAACCTATTAATTGATGAAGCCAAAACGGATACTTGGTTACAAGAAGCAAATCATTTTATTAGCCAAAGTTTCGCCGATGTTTTGCAGGAGCCTCGAATTCAGAGTAGCAAAATGATGACAATCGTTAAAGGCTCAATCATCTGTTCGATAACTATTGATGAGCTAGATCCTGAATGGGCAGCAGTGCAATTAGTATCGGGCAAGATCGGTTATGTACGTAGGCAATGGCTACAAGAAAAAATTCCAGAAAACAGCTTATCTGAGCAACTATTACGAGAAAATGTTGTTCAAACGGCGCTTAGCTATTTAGCAACACCCTATCGCTGGGGAGGTAAATCGCCGCTAGGTATTGATTGCTCAGGTCTATGTTCGATGGCATATATGCTAAACGGGGTAAATATTTATCGCGATGCCAAAATCGTTGAAGGATTTCCTATCAAGGAAATATCTCTAGAGCACATAAAAAAGGGAGACTTATTATACTTCCCAGGACATATGGCTTTATATATAGGCGATAATCTTTATGTACATTCATCACTTGGCGGGAACGAAGTTAATATAAACAGTCTGGACGAACAGCATCAGCAATATCGAAAAGATTTGGCAACATCTATTACCGCTATTGGTAGCTTGTTCTGTAGCGAAAGCAAAGGAACAACTAGCATTACCCCAAGGTTAAATTGATATAAGTTGATTGGAGTGGAGACTGGACGCCCCCAGGAAAGCGCCCTGTCGGAACAGAAATCAACCACACGTTATGGTGTTAAGCATGAAAAGTTTAGAGAAGCTTGACTTGGCTTCTCTTTTTTAATTTTTGAGATGAATCGGGAAATAAAAAAATCTCCATGTCAAATTTATACATGGAGATTTTTTGCATTAATATTTATAAATATTTAATTGTTGACCGGCTTCAAGTCTATCAGATCGAAGCTGATTCCATTGTTTAATGGATGTAACTTTAACATTATGAGCCTCTGCAATATGCATAAGAGAGTCACCGTCAGCTACGGTAATTGTTTTTTTATCTTTGACTGGACTGTCATACTGTTGTAAATCATACTTTGCTATCACGGCATTAAGCTTTTCATTGTATTGTGAATCTGTTGCATAGGAGCCTGTTAAAAACTTCGTAGCATCTGTATAGGACTTTGCATTGCTTTTAAAAACTCCTGCATAGAAATTTTTGTTCCAGGAAACCCCATTACGCATTAATTTCACATAATCTTGTATGGAAGCTTCATAGGAAGGGTATTTACGAAATGCAGCCATCACCCTCGTCATATTACCTGAACCATCATCCTCAGATGTTTCCAATGTTACGGAGTTATTTTGGTAACTGCCTTTCATACCAAATAAATTGTTATTTGGAGCGGATCCAAGGCCACTTTGTCCATGCTCACTTTCTAACACCGCTTGCGCAATGATAACCGATGCATACAAGTCATTATCGGAACCTTGTTTCCGAGCAATTTCAGCAATAGAGCCAATAAACTCTTCTACACTAGGACTATTATCGACAACTACAGGCTCGTCAGTTTCATGAGTATTGAAAAATTGTGTCACCATAAAAAACGAAATACAGATAACAATAACAGTAATCAGAAGACCTTTGAAAAAATTCATGAAGTATTTCATTGTTCATTGATGTTGGTAGATTACCACATCTCCCTCCTTTCTTTTCAATAACGAGTTTCATATATTTCTCATTATACAGAGTCATAAATAGAAATAAAGACATGTATATTTTTTTTTCTTCATTCAGCAAATTTTTTGTAAGCATAGAGTACATCATTCATAGAACGAAAAAAGCTTTCGTTTTGTTCCTCGATTACCAGCTATTTTTGAAATGAGAAGAAGTTTACAATAGTTCCATGAAAAAATAAAAAATGATATTATTAACCTTTCATAAGCTATTAATCTCGAAAGGAAGTCTTTATTGAATACTATTTTTAACGTTACTCAAAAACAATTATACGATTTTTTATTAAATATCGCGCCGGTTAGACCAGTTTTTATTTGGGGAGCTCCAGGTATTGGAAAGTCAGCGATTGTAGAAAATTTTGCAGCAGAATTAGGCATGAATTGTGTTTCTTTATTAGGCAGTCAACTGGCGCCAGAAGATATTATTGGTGTGCCTCAAATAAAGGACGGTTACAGCGTATTTTGTCCACCAAAAATGATTGCACGCAATGAACCATTTTGTTTATTTTTAGATGAATTAAATGCTTGTTCACAAGAGGTTCAAAAAGCCTTTTATAGTTTGATTCATGATCGAAGAATCGGAGAATTTATACTACCAGAGGGAACAATTGTGATTGGTGCAGGAAACCGGGCACAAGATAGTGCCATCGTAAAGCCAATGTCATCAGCTTTAATCAACCGTATGGTTCACGTACAGCTAAGAGCATCTCATAAAGATTGGCTTGAATGGGCGTATGAACATGAAATTCATCCGTATGTCATCGAATATATTCAGATGCGCCCCGACCATTTATGGAGTGAGCCTCCTAAAACCGAGGAGCCCTTTTCAACACCGAGATCATGGCATATGCTCAGCGATTGCTTATATGCATATGGTAAGAGCCTACAAGAAAAAGATATTGAAATACTAGCAAGTAGTTGCCTTTCTCCACATGTTGCAGGTCAGTTTAAAGCATTTATTAAACAAGTTCAAAGTAAATACGATTTAGCCAAAATAATGAATGGTGAGTTGCGTTGGCCAGACCAACCTGAAGAAAGAGATCTGTTATATTTTATGGCCCAATCTTTCCGGGCACAGCTTATAAAGGAACTTCCAAAAGAAAATACAATGCTGAAGGGCAATCAAAGAGAACTGGCATTCCGTTCTAAGGATCTCATTAAAGAATTATCCTCAATAAGTCTAGAAATAGCTCAAATGGTTGTCTCTGAGCAAAAAGGTGAGGTATTACCTGCATGGTTTATGCTTGAGGTTATAAGAGATTTACCACGTTTAGTAGCTAAAAAGGGTGATTAGCAAATGGCGAAAAAAAAGAGTAAATCGAATATTGAACATAAAAATGAAAAGAATATTGCTCGAGGAAAAGCGATCGTAAGCGAGCATCCTTTATTTGAAGCATTATTTGAAGCTGTTTATGTTCAGTACAAAGAAATGCCATTAAAAGATTGGGCGTATGTAACAAGCTCTGGCAATATATATATTAATAATGAGAAAAATGGCCAGCCAAATGAATGGGCTTATGTTATAGCTCATTGCTTATTGCATTTAGGTTTAAACCATAAGCAACCAAAAGAACATCAGGAACTTTGGAATATTGCCTGTGATTGTTACATTACAAAATTTCTTGCAGAATTAAAATTTGGGCAGGCACCACGAGAAATGAATGAACCTATTTTTGATTCTTTCGCCAATGAAGAGAAATTGTATGAAAGATTTATAAGAGATGGGGTTCCAGAACATTTAAGGAACTATAGTACATCACCAGGAGAAGCTGATTTTTTTATTTCTCAGGAAAAAAAAGAATACTACTTTTATAGAGGGAATAGCAATTTCTCTGTATTATTTGCGGAAGGATTATCCAGAGCAGTTCAAAGTGCCATTCGAGTAGCAGGAGGGGTAGACAGCTCTCTTTCTGGCTCTGCCATTAAAACACAAGCAGAGAAGGCTAAAGCTTGGTTTATGAGCTCATATCCACTTTTTGGTGCGCTTGCTTCTGATTTTAACATTATTGACGATCCACTTGTCTGTACAAGAATGGATATTTCTGTTGCTGCCATTTCGGTTGATACAAAGGAAATTTATATTAATTCCTCGGTACCTATGACGGATGAAGAAATGAGATTTTTAATAGCCCACGAACTTCTTCATGCGGGTTTAAGCCATGCTACTCGAAGACAAGGGCGTGATCCCTATTTGTGGAATGTTGCTTGTGATTATGTCATCAATGGCTGGCTTATCGAAATGAAAATTGGAGACATGCCAGAAATTGGAGGATTATATGATCCAGAGCTAAAAGGGTTATCCACAGAATCTATCTACGATCGAATTGTGACGGACATCAGGATGTATAGAAAATTACGCACCTTTAGAGGGCAAGGGGCAGTGGATCTCATTGAAACAAAAAAAACAGACTTTTGGCAAGGGAAAGTGGGAATTGACCTTGATACCTTTTATAGAAGAGCCTTAAGTCAAGGATTAAGCTATCATATCTCTCAAGAACGAGGATATCTACCTCAAGGTTTAATTGAAGAAATTCGAAGTCTCTCCCAGCCGCCTATTGCATGGGATGTAGAGTTGGCGAAATGGTTTGATCGTATGTTTCAGCCTTTAGAAAAAATTAGGACCTACGCGCGTCCAAGTAGAAGACAAGCTTCAACACCTGATATTGCAAGGCCAAGATGGATTCAACAAAGTGGGGAAGAGGACGGGCGTACTTTTGCTGTAATCATTGATACTTCTGGTTCGATGGATCGTGTATTATTAGGAAAAGCACTAGGAACAATTGCGAGCTATAGCATTGCAAGAGATGTTCCGTTAGTACGAGTCATATTTTGCGATGCGATCGCCTATGATGCTGGATACTTGCCTCCTGAAGACCTTTTGACAAAAGTGAAAGTCAGAGGTAGAGGTGGAACCGTGTTACAGCCTGGAATACGGTTGATTGAAGAAGCACCTGATTTCCCGAAAAATGGCCCGATTCTTATCATTACGGATGGGGAATGTGATCGGTTATCTATTAAAAGAGAGCATGCATTTGTTATCCCTCAAGGTGCAAAACTTCCTTTTGTACCTAAAGGTGAGGTTTTTAGAATGAAATAAAATCTTAAATGAAAATCCATAATGATTTTAAAACAATCATTATGGATTTTTTTGAAAGAGGGGCTAGGTAGTTAATTGGCGGGAAGAGAGGCATACTGACGGGATAGACACCCCAGGAAAGCGCCCGGCCGGAACGGAAATCAACCACACATTATGGTGATGAGCCCTTTAGTTGGTGAATAATAATAAGTAAAATAATGTCTCTTTAAAAAAGGAGCTTATACAATGATAGCATTTGAAAATGTTACAAAAAAAAATGTAAATGATCAAGTCGCAGTAAAAGCTATTAATTTAGAGATCCATAAGGGAGAATTTTTTGTTCTTATTGGACCTAGTGGTTGTGGAAAAACAACATTATTAAAGATGATTAATCGATTAATTCACTTAACAGAAGGAACCATCCGAATTAATGGTAAAAGAATTAGTGATTACAATATTCATGAATTGCGATGGAATATCGGCTATGTCCTTCAACAAATTGCACTTTTCCCCCATATGACGATTGAAGAAAATATAGCTGTTGTACCTGAATTGAAGAAATGGAGTAAACCGCAAATTCAGCAACGAGTTCGTGAATTATTGGATATGGTTGGACTCGAACCAGATAAATATAGTCAGCGTAAGCCAACAGAGCTTTCTGGTGGTGAGCAACAAAGGGTCGGTGTTATTCGTGCATTAGCAGCTGATCCCGAAATCATTTTAATGGATGAGCCTTTTAGTGCTTTAGATCCGATTAGCCGCACGAAATTACAAGATGATCTTCTTGAGCTTCAGCAAACGATACAAAAAACAATCGTCTTTGTTTCGCATGATATGCAAGAGGCCTTAAAACTTGGTGATCGCATATGTGTCATGAAGGATGGAGAGATTGTACAGATTGGTACCCCACATGAAATCATACAAAATCCTGTTAATGATTTTGTTCGAGAATTTGTTGGGATAAAAGAGTATGGGACTTTCCGTATCCAGACTGTAATTGAACCAATTGCTGATGAGGTTCATCCAAGAAATCGAGAGAACACCATTTCTTCCGATGATTCTTTGCATACCATTCTTCAAAAACTAGCTCAATATGAATGTTTAGGTGTGGAAGAAAACGGTGAAATCATTGGCATTATCACGAGAGCAACCATGCTTCGGTATTTAGCACAGGATTCCTTAGAAAGAGGTAATTTAAATGGCTAATTTTTTTGATGTGTTTAGCGAACGTAAAGGCCAACTATGGGCATCTTTATTAGAGCATATTCAAATTTCATTCATTGCATTGTTTCTTGCGGTAGTGATTGCTATCCCTCTAGGAATCTATTTAACGAATAAAAAGAAAATAGCAGAAAGTATTATCGGTATTAGTGCAGTTTTGCAAACGATTCCTTCATTAGCGTTATTAGGATTATTGATCCCGTTGTTTGGTATCGGAAAGGTTCCTGCAATTATAGCTTTAGTTGTTTATGCACTTCTTCCGATTTTACGTAATACATTTACTGGGATAAATGAAGTAGATCCTTCTTTAAAGGAGGCGGCGATGGCGATGGGGATGAATACTCGAAAGAGATTAGTGAAAGTAGAATTACCTCTTGCTATGCCTGTTATCATGGCAGGGATTCGAACAGCTATGGTATTAATCGTCGGAACGGCAACTTTAGCGGCATTAATTGGAGCTGGGGGATTAGGGGATATCATTTTGCTTGGAATTGACCGAAATAATACCGCACTTATTATTTTAGGGGCTGTCCCTGCGGCGATTTTAGCATTAGTGTTCGATTTCTTACTAAAAAAACTAGAATCACTGTCGTTTAAAAAAACAATGACATCATTGAGCATTATTAGTGTAGTGGCATTAATAATGTTTTTCTTTCCGCTACTAAACTTCAAAGAGAAAGAAGAAATTGTCATTGCAGGTAAGCTTGGATCTGAGCCAGAGCTTCTTATTAATATGTATAAATTGCTTATTGAAAATGAAACAGACTTAAAGGTGCAATTAAAACCTGGACTTGGTAAAACTTCCTTTGTATTTAATGCCCTTAAATCTGGCAGTATCGATATCTATCCAGAATTTACTGGAACGGCAATTTCAGAGTTTTTAAAAGAGGAAGCCATCAACAATAATCAGGAAGATGTGTATCATCAGGCAGAAGAAGGCATGATGAATAAATTTGACATGGTGATGCTTAGTCCGATGAAATATAACAATACGTATGCATTGGCAGTATCAAAACAAATGGCTGATACTTATCATTTGCAAACAATTTCTGACATTAAGCCCATTCAAGAAATGATAAAAGCCGGTTTCACATTGGAATTTAATGATCGAGAAGATGGTTATTTGGGCATTCAAAAGCGTTATGGTATTACACTTTCTAACATAGCAACAATGGAGCCAAAGCTTAGATATCAAGCGATCGAATCAGGAAATATAGATTTATTAGATGCGTACTCGACGGATAGTGAAATACGTCAATATCATCTGCAAGTTTTAGCAGATGATCAGCAACTATTTCCACCTTATCAAGGAGCTCCTTTACTAAGGAAAGAGACGCTAGAGAAATATCCTGAGATTGAAACAGCTTTAAAGAAGCTGGCAAATCAAATAACAGATGATGAGATGCGCGAAATGAATTATCGAGTAAATGTAGAAGGCCAAAACATAGAAAAAGTGGCACGCGACTATTTAACAAAGGCAGGATTGTTGTAAGATGAAAATCATAGTACAAGTAGCTAGAAAAGAGATGCTTCCGCGGGCTTGACTTCAATATTCTCATCAATAGTATAAGAAGATAAACTGAGCCCCTTTTAGTATCAGGGCTTTCACGTGTGAGCAGTACGTTTTTCTAAGTTAAAGCGAGTGTAAGGTATTAGGCTCTCAACCTGGAAATAGTATAGAGGATGAAGAATAATTGAGACTCGAAAAGTAAATGCTAATCGGGTCTCGAAATTTTTTGACAATATAATTGACGATGTGAATTAAGAGTTATAAAATGAAAAAGACCGTCCAGACGGTTTTTTACTTTAAAAGGGGGGCAATTTTATGTCATCAAAAGCAGATTTAAAACGTTCACTTATTATCCAAACGGCGATCGATTATTTAAAGGACAATGATTTAAGTACTTTAACTTTAGATAAAATTGCCAGTAAGGCGAACATTAGCAAAGGTGGATTATTGTATCATTTTAATACGAAGGATGCGCTTCAAACAGCAATCGCTGAAACGATTTTGAACGAGGTTGTACAATCCTATGAACATTTAGCAAGCCTTGAGCAAGGGACAGGGGGTTTGACGAGAGCATTTATCTTAGCGTCTCAAAAAGATCTTGCGAATGGGGCATCCTTAAATATTGCGATTCAAATTATGCAAAATGACCATTCAGCTATCTCAACAGTTTATGACTGTTTACTTGACGAATTGTTCCAAGATGGTTTGGAGGATTCCGTTGTTCATCTGATTCGGTTAACGATTGATGGACTGTATTATTCGAAACTATTAAATATTGCACCGATTTCGGCTAAGGCAGCAGACGGTGTCTTTGAACAATTAATGCACGTGACAAGGAAGGACTAACATACATGAGTGTTTTTGGTTTTTTATTCATTTCAATTATCTCAGAAGTTTTTGCAAGCTCGATGCTGAAACTTACAAATGGCTTTAAACGACTATTCCCTTCAATTGGTGTAGTGGTTGGATATGGAACGGCTTTTTATTTCTTTTCTCTAACATTACAATCTTTAGCAATTGGCACTGCTTACGCGATATGGGCAGGAATAGGAACGGCGCTAACGGCGATCATCGGTGTAGTCTTGTATAAGGAATTACTCAATCTAAAAAAAATGATGGGTATTCTCTTAATTATTGTCGGTGTGGTTATGCTTAACCTTGCTGGTAGCGGACATTAAGGGGGGGATTTGTAAAAATGAAGGGTTATTTATTTTTAGCGTTATCCATTGTCAGCGAGGTAATTGCAACAACGATGCTTAAGTTTTCAGAAGCATTTACAATTCTGGGACCATCCATAGCTGTCGCAGTAGGATATGGCATTTCGTTTTATTCATTGTCCCTATGCTTAAAAACGTTACCATTAAGTCTTGCATACGCCATTTGGTCTGGCGTAGGTACAGCATTAACAGTTATTGTCGGTATCGTTGTATGGGGAGATATTTTTAATCTTTACTCTGCGATCGGAATTACTATGATTATTGGTGGGGTTATTCTGCTAAATCAGGGAGACCATCATAATGCGACAACATAATATTAATAAAAAGAAAACGTCCCAAATAAAATGGACGTTTTCTTTTTTTGTAGAATCCTTGCTTCTTTTACGAAAAAAGTCGTCATATTCCTAAGTGCTACATATTATAGCGAGAAGGTGTTAAATATGTTTGGAATTGTTTCAATGTTTATGGATAGCTCATTAAGACTTAGGAGGGCTGGGGAAATGAATAATGAAAACAAAAAAAACCATTTTCTATGTGAAGCGCTCTACGACATAAAAGCACTCCAGGATGTGATAAAGGATTTTCATTCTAAATATTTTGGTCAGCTGCTTGTGAAAATAGTGGGAAGCGATACGATTCCCTTTTTTTTATTAACACACAACGGTACTCACTTAAGGCTTATGGATACTGTAAAGCAGTTTGAAACAGAGTTTTTTCGCATAGAGGCTATTGATAGAGAACGGTGTCGTGGAACTGTTTCGCTTTTGCGAGGCTATGATTATGAAGGGCATGATACGAATTTGATGGCTGAGGTTGTCCGATTAGAGCGAACATCCTCAGAAAAATCCATTGATTTAAGTGGTATTTCTGCGATTCAGTTATTAAAGCCTGACATGTTAAAAGGGAAATTTATCATTGAGCCCAAATGGTGATTAAATTTTTAACTATTAAAATAACATAAAAATTAGAGCATCTGTCTAGGTGCACGTTGTAGTCATTGAATTTATTAGAGAGAGAATCCTATGAAGGGAAGAGATTAATGGATGACAATTATAGGAATGTTGCATCATCGGCTAGATCCTAGAACTGTTCTTAAGTCATATGCATTTGCGGCCGTTGCACAAGCAGAAGGAGCTCAATTTTTTTACTTTACACCAAAAAGCGTTGACTTTGATAAACGTTCCATTAGAGGAAAGGTATATGAAAATGGTGATTGGCATGAAAAAATGATGCCCTTTCCGGATGTTATATACAATGCAGGAAGTCCAGAAAAATTATCTGTATCAAAGGACATTATTGAGAAATTGAAAAAGGAAATACCTTTTACAACTCATTCTATAGGTAATAAATGGAATGTTATGAAGCGACTTAAAGAAGCAAAGGAATTTGATAAGTATTTAATTCCATCTGAGGTTGTTGAAAATGTTGATTTACTGCATAAATTTATGGCTTTTTATAAAAAAGTCGTATTTAAACCGATAGATGGCCGGAAGGGAAAAGGGATTTATTTTATTTCAAAAGTAGGAAGAACTAACTTTGAGGTAAAGAAGGATAGGGAAACTACTTTCTGTACACAGTCACAGCTAGATGAGTTAATTAGAGGTCAACTTTCTACAGGCATCTTTATCGTGCAGCCCTATATTCAATCAAAAACAAAATCAGGTCAAATTTATGATTTTCGTCTACATGTTCAAAAAAACGGTGAGGGTGAATGGGTTATAACGACGGTTTATCCGCGAATTGCACCAAATGGCTCGATTATACCGAATATTAACAATGGTGGTTTTACGAATTATTTAGATCCTTTTTTAGAGCAGGAATTTAAAGAAGATGCTTATGATATTCGACGTATGTTAGAGCATTTTTCCTTGTCATTGGCTCGCCATTTAGATGAAATTCAGATGGCGCAATTTGGAGAAGTTATTGATGAAATTGGCATTGATGTAGGCTTAGATGAACAAAGAAAAATTTGGATGTATGAAGTGAACTGGCGACCAGGTTGTCCTCCTGCTTTTTATTTAGAATTAGATGTGGTCATCAATACTATAAGGTATGCAATGTACCTTGCTAAGAATCAGAAGCAAATTAAAAGGGAAATTAGGCAATATAGGAAAGATAGGGATTCGTCCGAAGAAAGGGATTTAGTAGAAGAAAAGGCTTTACCAGTAGAAAAAATTTTAGCAGAAGAAAAGGCTTCACCAGAAGTAAAAGCTCTACCAGAAGAAAAAATTTTAGCAAAAGAAAAGGCTTTACCCATCATTGCGATTACCGGCAGTGCTGGAAAAACGACATCAAAAGCATTCCTAGCCTCCATTTTATCGGTAAAATGGAACATCTTTGAGTCAAAAGATTATTGGAATACAACAGAGCATACGAAAAAACATAAAGAAGAAATTAATGCTTCACATGAGGCTGTTGTGCTTGAGTACGGGATGGCTTATCCAGGTATCATTACAAATCACTGTAGCATTATTCAACCAAATATTAGTATTATCACAAATATCGGTTTAGCTCATGTGGGCAACTTTGATGGAGATATTAAAGGAGTGGCCAAGGCAAAATCGGAATTAATACATGGCATGGACCAAAACGGTTTATTAATCCTGAATAAGGACGATGATAATTCTAAGTATTTAGAGACTCAGCAGTTTAAAGGAAAAATCTTAACAGTAGGTATTCATAGCACAGCGAACTATCAAGCTTATGATATTCAATATAAAGACATAGGTATGTCCTTTAAAATAAAGCTACATGGACAGGAAATTGCCATGTATATCCCAATTTTAGGAGAACATCATGTTTATAATGCGCTAAATGCAGTTGCGGTTGCAGATTATTTAGGGTTTAGTCCAGCAGATATTAAAGCAGGGCTAAATTTCAAAAAACCACCTAGACGATTAACGATTTATAACTGTCGTGATGATATTACGGTTATTGATGATACCGTTCACTCTCATCCGCAGGGCGTACGTGCTGCTATTGATGTTCTGACAAATATAGCGAAGAAACGTAAAATTGCTATTATTGGTCAAATGCGAGAATTAGGGGATTTGAGAGAAGAGGAATATCGTAAATTGGGCGAATACATTTACGAGCAAGACATAGATTTATTCATCACTTATGGTTTTAGAACGGAGGAAATGGGAGCAGCAGCGAAGGCAATAGGGATGGATCCTTCTAAAGTTTATCATTTCTTGAATAAGGATGAATTGCATGCACTCTTAGAGAAAGTGATACAACCTCACGACACTATTTTAGTAAAGGGTGCTAGTAAAACGAATATGTTTGATACGGTTAAATTTTTAGATCAAAAATTTCAAGAATAAATAAAAAAGCCCGAGTAATTGACCTTTTGAAGGAAACAATTATTCGGGATATTTTTTTGCTAAAGAGATCATCGTATGAGAGCATTTTCAAAATCTAAGATACTTTTAGAATGAACTTTATTTCTTTTGCGGCGTTAATGGCTTTATTTTTAGCTTCCGCTAATGTTGCGCCTTCCGCAATTACATATGCATAACGATGTCCCATCGATAAAGGGGGGGTCAACAATGTCCCTCTTTTCGGCTTCACATATACATCCACAACTCCTGGTGAATTCGTTGCTCTATTTCTTCCAATAACTTTTTCTAAAATCCCTTTACTTTCAACAATGACGTATTTTGTATAGACAAACTTTCGATGCTTTGGATTGATATCGGGGCGCTCACCTAAAAATAATTTAAGTGTTTCTTCCACTAAATTAAATCCAAAAGCGGCGTGAAGCATAGTATTCATTGCTCCCCCTGAGATTCGTGGGTTAATCTCAATAAGCTTCCAGCCATTCTTTGTTAAACGAAGCTCTAAATGCAGTGCACCATTTTCGATGTTAAACGCTGTAACAATAGATTGGAGAACTTCCTCAAGACCAGCTTGAATTTCTTTTGGAGCTTTAACGAGAACACCATAACCAGTAATGATAAAACGTTTACCTTGAGTAATTTCTTGTTCAATAATACCGATGATATTAGCTTGCCGTTTATAGACAAGTGCTTCTACTAAATATTGCGGACCTTCGATATATTCTTCAATCATTATGGTTTCACGAGGATTTTTGCTTCGCAGATGGCTCAGGTGTTTCTTCAGTTGGTCTGAGTCGTTTGCTAACAAAACATCTTTAGAGCCTGTTGATTTTGGAGATTTCACAATAAGTGGAAATGCCAAGTTATTAGAGAAGGACTCATTTGGCTTGAGAAGAAAAAATTTAGGAGAATAAGGTTGGTTCTTTAAAAAGTTTCTAGTTTTTTCTTTATCCTCCATCATTTCAATAGCTGTTGAAGACGTATAGTTGACACAAAATTCATCACATAAAATTGAGGCAATATGGACAAAAGGATCGACAAAACTAACAATAGATTTTATTTCTAACCCAGTTTTAGTTAAATTATAAATTTCTTCTTTCATGTCTTCTATATTCGAAGTATCAATAAGAATCATTTTATGAATATCTGGGTAGGCTTTTCTCTGCTGTAACTGCTTGTCGTTGTTTGTAAAAAGGACTGTAAAATAACCTAATTTTTCTGCTGCTATTGTTGCTTCACGACTTGACCCGGATTTGTTAGTGCCGATAAATATTATTGTTTTCAGGTATATCACTCCTTCTATTGTTCGTTAGATACTTTATCAACTATATATATATGCGAAGAAATAGATTTCCTCTAGTTATGTATCTCGCATACATCCAAGCAACTTTTAAGAAGCTACATATACTAGAGTGGAAAGGAGGGGAAAATAATATGAAGCCTCTTACGGTGCAGAATTTAACAGTCATTACTGCAGGCCATTTAGTGCAAGGGTCGGGGGAAGTGTTGATTCAACATGGCGCTTATCGACTGAAGCAAGTGAAAAAACCAAATACCGCCCTTTTTACAAATAAGCGTATTGTGAACTGGAAAGATTATGAGTCACTTTATCCTATAGTGGTTGTAACCGATAGATTATACAGTCAAAATGAATTACCTGAGCAAATAATTATCATTAAAGTAGAAGATACAGATGAGGCCTATTGGGAGTTCGTAAATTTTTATCGCAATCAATTTAATATCCCTGTTGTAGCCATTACTGGTACTTCTGGTAAATCGACGACGAAGGAAATGATCAAACATATACTTTCTGCAGAAAAAAATGTAGCATCCACGCCACTTAGTAGTAATTCTAGAACTGCTTCTTTGCAATATTTACTGAATATTGATGATCATACCGACGCAGCCGTTTATGAAACAGCTGTTGGTTCACCGGGGGACATCAAACTTGCGGGGCAATATTTCAAGCCGACTATTGGGATTATTACAAATATAGGAGCACATCATTTAAATTATTGTAAAACTTTAGAGGGGTATATCCAAGCAAAGGGTGAAATGTTGGACATTATTAGTCCTACAGGCTCCTTAATCCTGAATGCTGATGATAGCAACTCAAGTAAAATAGATTTATCAAAGTTTCAAGGACGCATTATTAAAGTAGGTAAGCATGAATCCTGTGATTTTCAAGCAAGAGATATTCGCTACCACAAAAATGGTATGCTGTTCAATGTTCATCACAAGAAGAAACTCTATGAAATCTATGTACCAGGTTTTGGCGAGCATCAAGTATATAATGCGCTCACTGCGATTGCAGCTATTTGTGAAATGGGTTTGCCGATTTCTTTAGCAGCTGAACAACTGCCATCATTCCGAAAATTGAATAAGCAGCTTCAGGTATTTAAAGGCATTAATAATTCCATATTACTAGATGATACATGGAATATTACGACTACTTCTTTGGAGGCAGGATTAAAAGTTTTGAAAGCGCTCGGAGAAGGCAAGAAAACGATTGCCGTTATTGGGACGATAACAGATTTAGGGTCTTGGGGATATATCATTCACGAACAAGCGGGAGAATTAATTAGTGAAATTGGGGTCGATGTACTTATTACGATAGGGGAACATGCAAGTATTATGGCGCTTCATGCCATTGAGGCAGGAATGAGTTCACCTGTGTATATTTTTAAAAATAGTACACGCGTCTATAAATTGTTAGAAGATATTGTAGATGAAAATACGGTTCTTTTCATTAAAGGAGATATGTATAGTAAAGAAGTTTCTAAGTTGGCAGATGATTTAAAAATAAAAAAATCATCTACTTCCGAATAGATTTCACCTAAATAAATGTTATTTTTCATCATTTACTAGAATGAGCATATTTATAGTCAATTGCTTGAAATGCATAAACTATGATATTCATTTATTCAGAAATATACTTTATAGAAAGGGGGCGTAGTTAACTTGCAACATATAAGTGTGAGCGATATAAGAAAATTATTACAAGGAGAATTATTAAGCGGTTCTGAACACTGGTCTGTTAAACATGCAATTTATTATAACCGACATGATCTGACTCAAAATCATACACTTATGTTTGTTAGTAAAAGTGATCAAATTAACTGGCAAGAAATAGATCGAAAGGGACCATCTCTAGTCATTTCTGATAAATCTTCAGAGGAATTGAAAAATGCGCTGAAGAATACGGCCGTTATACGCGTCAAAAGTATTTTGCATGCCTATTGGAAATTCATGGGGCATTACAGAAATCTATTTCAAATACCAGTCGTTGCTTTAACCGGAACATGTGGTAAAACGACAACGAAAGAAATGATTAAACACATAGCTAGTAAGGAATGGAATGTTCAAGCATCTGTCAGCAGTAAAAATGAGCCACGGCAATCCTTACCGTACTTGACTGGAATCGATCAGAATACAAAAGCAGCTATCTTTGAATTAGGATTGGGGAATATAGGGAATATTAAACACCAATGTATGATCTATCAGCCTACGATTGGTATTATTACGAATATTGGTGTCCATCATTTAGATGGATGCAATAATCTTGATGGTTATATCAAAGCAAAGGCAGAAATTGTAGAAGGAATAAGAAAAGATGGCACGTTAATCATTAATGGTGATGATGAAAACATTAAAAAAATCCCCCTAAATAAATTTAAAGGAAAGATTATTACCTTTGGCGTCAACGAAAAGGCAGATTATCAAGCTACGAATATACAATTCACAAAAGGCGGCATGAAATTTGTACTAAAAGTGTCAAATAACAAATACAATTTATTTGTTCCAGGATACGGAGAACACCAGGTATATAATGCATTAGCGGCTATAGCTGCCATAAAGGAAATGGGACTTTCCATGGCTGTCGCAATTTCGCAATTAAAAACGTTCAAAGCGATGGCAAGACACTTAGAATTTTCTACGGGCATAGGTGAATGTACTATCGTAGATGATACTTGGACAAATAACCCGACTTCTGTTGAAGCGGCACTAAAGGTTTTAGATACTATAGGAAAAGGGAAGAAAGTAATTCTTATTTTAGGTGATATTAAGAGGTTAGGAAATTTCGAAGAAAAATATCATCGAGAGATTGGCACAATGGTCGCGAAAAGAAATGTTGATACGCTTATTACTATTGGCAATAGAGCAGAAAATATTGCGAATCAAGCGTTGAAGGAAGGCACCAAGGCAGATGTTCATATGTTTAAAGATGTTACAGGCGTTTTAGATGTACTACAGCATAAGCTCGATAATGAAACCATTGTACTTATTAAAGGTCCAATGTCTAGCAAATCTATGATAGAATTTGCGAATCAGTTAAAAAATAAAAAATAAGCTAGAAAAAGAAGTATTCTCAATAGAAGAATACTTCTTTTTCTTTGTATTTATATTATAAAACACGACGAGCTGTTACATAGTTTTGATTTGCCCATGTTGAAGTTAGGCTTTGTTTTACAACATTATTAGATGTCATACTAATAAACTGATTATTACCAAGATAGATGCCTGTTTGTGTAATATCTTTTCCTCCATTGTTAGTAGAGAAGAAGATCAGATCTCCTTTTTGTAACTGTGCTTTTTCCACTTTAGTCCCAACTAATGCTTGTCTACTTGCTAATTTATCTTTTAAATCAATCCCATGCTGTTTAAAAACATAGTAAGTAAATCCTGCGCTCGTAAACGTAAGTGAGCTTTCGTCATACGAATAACCAAACTTTGCTTTACTACTCAAATTTGAGGCAGTAGAGATGATTTTATCAGCAGAAGTAGAAGGCGTGCTAGGGGCTGGATTTGGAGCCGGAGCTGCAGTTGAGTTATCTGACGTAACACGTTTTGCAGTAATATAATGCTCTTTATAATAGTCAACGAACAGTACTCTTGTCGTAATACCACTTGAACTTGGAATCATTATTCGTTGGTCCCCAGCATAAATGGCTACAAGTGAAGGTGTTTGAGAGCCAGCGACACTATTAAAGAAAATTAAATCACCTTTCTTTAAATTAGCACGTGAAACCGTCGATCCCAGATTCATTTGTTCCTTTAAGGTTGTAGTACCAAGGTTTACGCCACTCTTACGATAAACATATTCTACAAACCCAGGCCCGGTAAAACGTAGACTCTGCTCACTAATTGTTGTACCCATAGTTACTTTATCTTTATAGTTATAAGCGTTTTCAACGATTTTATCGCCTTTCGTTGCAGGATTAGCTGAGAGTAATGTAGGTAAAACTCTGCGGGCACCTACATAATTATCTGTATAATATGGCTTACTATTTAAATCAGAAATAACAATATTCTGTTGGGAATCAGCCATGTGAATCATTTTATTGTCCCCGATATACATACCAACGTGGTCAGGGTCTGTCCCAGTTTTTTTACTCTTAAAGAATAGTAAATCACCTTTTTGTAATTGATTTCTATTAACAGCTGTTCCTTGCTGTATCATATAATCTTCATTATAAGTTGCAAGGTCAACACCATTTTTCTCGAAAATGTACATAATAAATGATGCGCAAGAGAATTTATAAGGATATGTAGCCTTGTATTCTGTATTACTATATGTCGCCTTACCAATTAAGCTTTTTCCAGCTTGAATTAGTTGATCCGCTTTCGTATTAACTGCTTGTGAGTTATTCAGGGCATTTGTTGTTGCAGCCTCTACTTCTATAGGTTGAACAGTTGGTTGTACCATCCCCACTGTGCTAAAACCTATCGTCAATGCTAATGTTGTTGATAAAAATCGTTTATTCATGTTGTTATTTCCTCCTGAAGCTATTGTTAGGATTAATCCTGATTTGGTTTGTCACTGGAATTAATCGTAGCATGAAAAAGTAGGGCTTCTTTGAGGTAATTGTTACCACGGTGGATGGGAAATTGCTGTAAACACCTGATATAAAAGGCTTCATCGCCTTAATTTACAGTTGTATTACAAATGTTTCAGTTGGCTGAAGTGTTTTTTAGTATCGAAAGAAGGAGGATGTCGATAAAATTCAGAAGTTGGGTGATAAAACGTGAAAGTTAGTCGATAAAATTCAAAAGTTGGGCGATAAAATGTAAAAGTACCCCGGCAAAATTAAAAAGTTGGAAGACATGCCAGTTGAATAGAAAATAATTTCTATTCAACTGTTTTCTTTTAGAATTCTTGAATCATCTCCACTCTATTACCGAATGGATCTCTAAATTCAAAGCGTTCAAAATGAGGAATAGGAACTGAGTCGAAAATTTCTATATGATGTTCGGCTAGTACCTTCTTCCAATGTTCGATATTTTCAACTTGATAGGCAATATGAGCCTTCGTCGTTAATCTATCAAAGCCATCCTCTGTACCTACATGTACCGCTCTATTGCCGACCTGTAACCAAAATCCACCTCGTCCTTTCAGCGAATCAGGCTTTTCAATTTCTTTTAGTCCTAATACTTGACAGTAAAAATGTCTTCCTTTTTCTTCTTCACCTTTTGGTATTGTTATTTGAACGTGATGTAAGCCTATAATCATTTTTTCTCCTCCTTTAATTCTAATCATTACTTACTTCTAGGATAATAATGTAAAATCCTTTAATTTGATGAATGAATAGTATTCTTTTTCACGAATGAAGCATTTGTAAAACCAGTAATGAGAATTAGGGAGTAAGCCCATAATAGCCATGAGGCGAAATATCGATCTAAGTCAGCCGATAAATTCGGGAAAATATTGTCGAAAACTAACAATACGACTGCATCAATGAGCATTCCAGGTAATACGATACAAATAGCAGCCAGTAACCGTTCTGTACCTTTTGTCTTTTTCAAAGAATAAATAGGTATTGTCGCTATCCAAACGATTGGAATAGCTAAAATGTAAGTAGCTATCATGAGGAAAGGTTCTTCAAGGGTAAAAAAGTAATGCCCTACAAATCGAAATACGGCACTTGCTACAAGCCAAATCCCAAAACCCCAGCATAAAAAGAATCGCATAGTTTTCCTCCTCTAATTATTTTCTAGACGATGCAATGTCTGAAGGATTTTTTCTAATTGCTGATAGAAGACATCTACATCGAAATCGTCCCTCATCATCACTTGTAAGGCTAAGCCATCAATAAGGGCGTTGAAAAAAATGCTCCAAGTTTCCATCGACACGCCATCAATTGGTGATGTATCCCATAATTTATTTAAAATGTTACATAAATGTTCATTTTCAGCCGCTAAAATTTGTCCAATTTGCTGTCTAATAGTTGGGTTCGTAAAGCCGAAAACAGTTAAGGTGAAAAATAATTTATGATAAAACGCATCATTTTCATATCGACTTTTTGCAGAGAGAAGTGCAGATTGAATCATTTCTCGATCAGTCATCAGAATCTCATTCCAGGAATTTTCACAGATGTCTTGGACAATTTCTAGAATGATTTGCTCTTTTGATTTGAAATGATAATAAATAGTTCCTTGTGTCACCCCAGCTTGCTCAGCAACAGCCTTTAAGGTGAATTTCTCAATCCCTTTTTCTACTAAACTTTGCTTGGCAGCCATTAATAAATCTGACTTTTCAATACCAGTAGGTTTTGCCATTTGTTTACACCTCCTTTGTTATTAGTTAGTTGGATAACTAACTATAAAATAACAGAATATCCCACTATTTACAAGTTTATTTTGGTAGCGGGGCTGCTAGTCTTCGATGATTCCATATGTTTGGAATAACAGCAGTATGAAGAATCGAACAAATCTGAAAATAAATCTACTTTTCAGAAAAATATATGTTATAGTAAAACATAATTAAATATTGTGTAAGAGTTGGTGCCGAATGAAAGTTTGGCTTAAAAGGGAAGTCGGTGTAAATCCGACGCTGTCCCGCAACTGTAAATCGGAGCAAATCACAATTGCCACTGGGAAACTGGGAAGGCTGTGAGGCGTGTTGATGAGAAGCCAGGAGACCTGCCAATATCTAGTACACACCAAATACCTACGTGGAAATAGGTGGTGAGATGTGACCATATCGGCCCTGTGCGACAATAAATCATGCGATATTTTGAAAGAATTTCGTATTGTTTCTTGATAGCTAATTTTGATATGCAATGACAGCCATTTTCCAAAAAAAAGGAGGGTGGCTTTTTTTTTATTTTGATTGATAGGAGAGATAAACATGACGTATACAAGTACTACAGTTGGTTATCCGTATATCGGAGAAGATCGTGAATGGAAAAAGGCTTTAGAGGCATTTTGGAAAAAGGAGCTTTCAGAGGATGAATTTTTACAGCATTTAAAGGATATTCGCCTAGCTCGAATAAACAAGCAGATTCGTCTCGGCATAGACATGATAACTGTCGGAGATTTCACACTCTATGACAGAATGTTGGATACGGCAATGATGTTTGGCTTAGTTCCAAAGCGCTTTGATTGGCAGGGAGACAAAGTTGATTTACAAACTTACTATGGGGTAGCTCGTGGTAGTAAAAAAGCCGTGGCTAGTGAAATGACAAAATGGTTTAATACAAACTATCATTATATTGTGCCAGAATATGAGGGACAACCTTTACAATTGACAGAAAATAAAATATTGGCAGACTTTTTAGAGGCTAAGGAAGCGTTTGGTATTACAGCAAAACCTACATTGATTGGCCCATATACATTTTGTAAATTAACAAAAGGCTATGACAAACTATCGCAGATTACATTTATTTTAGCATTACTACCACTTTATACGCAGGTCTTAAAGGAGTTAGTGGATGCTGGTGTAGAGTGGATTCAATTAGAGGAGCCTGCTCTTGCCACAACACTAGATGAAGCGGAGGTTAAACTTGTTCAAGAAATTTATAGACAATTAATTGCATCAGTACCCGAGGTTAACATTATGCTACAAACATATTTTGAGTCATTATCGGCATACGAGTCAATTGTGACACTTCCGGTTCAAGGAATTGGGTTAGACTTTGTGCATGGCTATGGCGAAAATATGGAGGCATTACGTCAATTTGGCTTCCCACAAGATAAAGTATTAGCGGCCGGTATTATAAATGGACGAGATATTTGGCGCTCCAATCTAGCAGAGGCTAGCTCAACTATTAAAGCTATTGAACAGCTAAGTGGTGCTAAAGAAATATGGATTCAATCTTCGTGTAACTTACAGCATGTTCCAATTACAACTACTCTCGAAACAAAGCTCGATCCAGTTCTAAAAAATGCCCTTTCTTTTGCAGATGAAAAATTAGTTGAAATCAATGAAATAACAAAATACTTACAAGGCACAGGAAGCCCCTCAAATCAAAAAACATCTGAAAGTATGAAGGCGATTGAAGCGTTGAAAAATCACCCGGCTCGTCAAAATAGAAGTATTCAACAAGCCATTAAAGCAGTGTCAGCACAAGATTTTGAACGCCAGAGTGAATTTAAAACACGTCAAAAGGTTCAACAACAAGCCTTGCAATTACCGCTGTTCCCAACTACAACAATTGGGAGCTTTCCGCAATCAGACGAAGTCAAACGTACACGAAGTGCATGGCGAAAGAAACAACTATCTGATGAGGATTATGCAGCGTTTGTCGAACAAGAGACAAAACGTTGGATCACTATTCAAGAGGAATTAGATATCGACGTTTTGGTACACGGTGAATTTGAGCGCACAGATATGGTTGAATATTTCGGGGAAAAACTTACTGGTTTTGCATTTACGGAGAAAGCATGGGTTGTATCATATGGCTCTCGCTGTGTGAAGCCACCAATTATTTATGGTGACGTTGCATGGGAAGCACCGATGACAGTTAAAGAAACAGCCTATGCCCAAAGCCAAACGAATCGTTATGTAAAGGGAATGCTCACAGGTCCTGTGACAATTTTAAATTGGTCCTTTGTCCGGGATGATATTTCACGGGAGGATGTATCCTATCAAATTGCTTTGGCACTTCGAAAAGAGGTAGAAGCACTAGAAGCTGCGGGTATTTCTATTATTCAGGTTGATGAACCAGCATTACGAGAGGGCTTGCCACTGTGTGAAGAAAATTGGGGAGCTTACTTAGAGTGGACGGTGAATGCTTTTAAACTTGCTACATCTAGTGTGAAGGATCAAACACAAATTCATACACATATGTGCTATTGTGAGTTTAATGATTTTATCGAGCCAATTAGTGCATTGGATGCTGATGTTATTTCAATTGAAACGTCACGTAGCCATGGCGAGCTGATTTCTTCTCTGCAAGTCAATCCGTATGAAAAAGGAATTGGGCTAGGCGTTTATGATATTCATAGTCCACGTGTACCGAGCGAAGAAGAGATGCTGAGTATTATGCAGGATAGCTTACAGGTTTTATCAAAAAATCAATTTTGGGTGAATCCTGACTGTGGTTTAAAAACAAGGAAGGAAACAGAAACAGTTGCAGCACTGGCACATATGGTAGCTGCGGCAAAAACTCTCCGTCAACAAGTCCAACAGTCCATACATTAAATAGAAACTTGACTTCTTTTTAAGAGGTCAGGTTTTTCTTTTTATTCGACAGAAATTTTTATAGAAAAAGTGAAGTGACAGCTACTGAAAAAATTTAAGCGAAGGTAGCGTGGTCCAAGCGATGGATAGACTAGTCAAACAGATGCTTAGATGGTGAAGTACTCGATTATACAAGATACTATGGTATAATAATATAAACGGAATAATAAGATAGAGGTACAAATCGGAATTCCGATTTGTTTAAAAGGGAAGATCGGTGTAAATCCGGCGCTGTCCCGCAACTGTAAATGTGAGCACGTTTCAAAAGACCACTGTTACGCATTGTAATGGGAAGGTGAAAAGTGTGATGAACATAAGCCAGGAGACCTGCCTTTATCTAGTACAACCAAAAAACCTACGAGGATAGGGGGTGTTGAGTGTGACTAGAGAAATTCTCCTGCATGCTCATAGTACGATGATTGCTAAGAAGGTAGCTTCTATTACCAATAGAAAGCTTTTTTCACCGTGTCAATCACCGTATTATGTCGTGTATTTGTCATAGTAGGCATCTTCCTGATGAAGGAAAGATGTTTTTTTATGCTAAAATTGAAGGAGTGTTACACATGAATCCACAAGTAATCGAGTATTATGAAAGTTTATTAAAATTTGAAGTCATGGAAACGCAATATACAAGTACTTCTCAAACATTAAAGGACACAGTTGAACAGTATGTAGAACAAGATGCTGTCCATGAAAATGATATTTTAACAGCTTATACGAATGTAATGAAAGAGCTAGTTGGATAAAGTGAAACTTTAATCAGTGGGACGTATTATCCCCACTGATTATTAGTCTTCACCAATCGGGCTTTTACGGGCAGTTAATCCCGCACCAAACTTCTTTGCATTGCTAATTTAAGATTTGGTATTTTTTACCTGAAGTCGCGCTTTCGGAATAGATAAATTACTGCCCGTTAAAGCGGGATAAAGTGAAACTTTAATCAGTGGGACGTATTATCCCCACTGATTATTAGTCTTCACCAATCGGGCTTTTACGGGCAGTTAATCCCGCACCAAACATCTTCTCTTTGCTAATTTAAGGTTTTAAATCTTTTACCTGAAGCCACGCTTTCGGAACAGATAAATTACTGCCCGTTAAAGCGGGATAAAGTGAAACTTTAATCAGTGGGGCGTATTATCCCCACTGATTATTAGTCTTCACCAAAGTTAAAAGGCTACTTAATGTTCACCTCTTTATGGGGACATTATGTAGCCTTTTTCTATAAAAACAAGCTTTTAATCTAATTATCTCAATAGGAATACATATATTTGTCATAAAAAAAACTCTGGGACTTCATACTTATTTCACTTTTTAACTATATAATAATTTTGCGCTTATTATTATAGATTGGAGAATTAGACATGAAGAACACGCTTTATCAGAGCTTTTGGCGAACGCACTTTTATGCCGCGTTATTTATTACTCCACTTCTTATTTCACTAACATTAAGTGGTATAGGTTTTTTATTTTATACCAATGTTGAAAATCAGTTATATGATAAATACTTTTTTGGTGAAAGTGGAAAAACCGAGATACAATCTATCGATGATGCTGTTAAACTTGCAGAAGAATCATATGCTGGCTATAAAACAAATAAAATTATTGAGTTAGAAGAGCCATACAATACTCGTTTATCGATGAAGAATGCAGATGGCAAAGAGAAATATGTGTTTTTAGATGATCATAACCAAATTATCGGTGGTCAAGATGCTGATTACACATTTGCAAATATTATGAGAAATGCCCATAGTTCCTTATTTATTGGGGGAACGGTTGTCAATTATTTAGTAGAATTAGCTGCGTGCTGGGCTATTTTTTTACTACTTTCAGGCATTTACATGACGTTTAAAGCAAAACTACTAAAGAAAACAAAGCAGACGAACAAACGTCAAAAGAGTAGAAAATTCCATGCTCTTGTTGGGACAATTATTACAATTCCAATGCTTGTTATTATTTTCACAGGTTTACCATGGTCTGCGTTTATGGGGAAATATATTTATCAAGCTTCACAAGATCATCCTTCTTTCGGCACGCCATTATTGCAGCAGCAGCCGCCTACATCTGATGTTAGTGAGATTCCTTGGGCTACTCGTCAAGAAACCCCTCCATCGTCAGATTCAGGACATGCAGCACATCATGGTATGGGGGCTAATATGGGCTATGTTGCTAACCCTAACCAACTAAGTGTGGAAAAGCTAGAACATGAAATTGATGCAATGAATATATCAAAACCTTACGCTATTATTTATCCTACTAGTGAAGACGGTGTCTATACAGTTGCAAAATCTAGTAACACTGGTGTCACAGGTCTTGATGTTAGTCCATATGATGAAACGACAATGTATTTCGATCAATATAGCGGAAAATTTATAGACAAGGTTGGATATGAGGACTATGGCATTCTTGCCAAATGGTTCACATGGGGAATTCCTTTACATGAAGGTCATTTGTTTGGCTGGCCAAATAAATTAATAAATTTACTAGTATGTCTAGCATTTTTAGTAGTTATAGTTTGGGGAGTTAGAACATGGCTACTACGAAAGAAACAAGGTATGCTATCTGCACCACCTAAAATCTCTCAAAAGGTATCCATTCCTTTTATCATTTTCATGATTATTTTAGGTATACTGATGCCACTATTTGGGCTTTCCTTAATTGCTGTCGTACTCGTTGAAATAATTATAAATTTAGTGTCTAAAAATAAAAAAGTAGTTGATTAAAATGCTAAGCGATACTGTATCAAGGAATATAGTATCGCTTTTCTTGTTCTAAAGCCACCCTTTATCACTGGCGACTTGAACAGCTTGTTGTCTAGATTCAACATGGAGCTTTTGAATAGAGGTTGATAAATAGTTTCGGATAGTGCCTTTCGTTAAAAATAACTTTTTACTAATCTCATTTGTTGTGAGTCCTTCTTTTACAAGTTGCAGAACAGCAATTTCGCGTTCATTTAATGGATTCTGTTCTTTCATAAATAACGTTGCAGCTAGATCTCTACTAACTACTTTTTCACCATTCATCACTTTTCTTATTGTTTCAATTAAATAGTCGATCGGCTCATCTTTTAATAAATAACCTTGTACCTCACAATCCATCGCTTTTTGTAAATAGCCAGGGCGTGCAAAGGTAGTGACAATCATCACCTTGCACGGTAAATTTGCCTGTCTTATTTTTTCAGCAAGTTCAAGACCAGTAAGATTCGGCATTTCAATGTCCAATACACAAACATCGGGTAGCTCTTGTTGAATATATTCCCACGCTGTTTGACCATCTGAAACTTCCGCGATCACTTTTATATCAGGCTCAAACGACAACAAGGAAGTCATGGCGCCACGTAACATTTGTTGATCCTCAGCTAGTAATACTCTTATCATGAAGTTGGCTCCTTTTTATAGTGTTGGTTAGGCAGTGTTAAGGTCACAATCGTTCCGCCTGTCGGTAAGTTGCCAATGGAAGCATTTCCTTGAAGGGCATTCATTCTTTCTTTCATCGATGAAAGTCCATTCCCATGCCCTTGGATATGTAAGCCGACACCATCGTCAACAACGTTTATCTTTAAAATTCCATTAATATAGTTGATATCTATTTGGCATTTTTTTGCTTGACTATGTTTAATAATATTTGTAGCTGCTTCCCGAAGACATAAGGACAGCATCGTTTCCTCCACACTAGCTAGTAGCAGCTTTGGACAGTTATTTTTTATTTTTATGGAAATATCCGCTGTTTGTAAATGCTGCTTACAATGTATAAGTTCACTTTCTAACGAAATAAAATTCATATCGGAGACTAATTCTCTTACTTGCTTTAGTGCTGTTCGTGCTGTTGCTAAAATATCATTTAGCTCATCTTTAACACGCATTGTATCTTTATCGACTAATTTTGATGTTAGTTCGGTTTTTATTTTAATCATTGTCAATGTATGACCAAGCGTATCGTGGAGGTCTCTCGCAATACGTTGTCTTTCTTCTTGCTGAACAAGCTGGGTATTTACCTCTGTTAATTTTGATTGTAATTTTTTTGATTTTTCTACGTAGTAAATTAGCATTGGAAACAGTAGCTGAATGATCATAATAGGTATTATTGCTTGGGATTGTAATTTGAAAGATGCTCCTGATTCAAACCAAATAACTATTAAAAACATAAAGGCAATCGCAATCATTCCAATAGCAATATGCCATTTCTTTTTAGCTCTCCCAATTAAATCAGCAAAAATAAATCCAAAAACTAACATAGAAGAACCTTCATAAATACCCAATATGATAATAAGCGTAAAGCCTAGTAAAGAAGCTAACAGTAAACGCCAATCTTTAAACCATAAAGCAATATAGAAGGCTACTAAAAATAACATAAGGATAATTATTTTAGCCATTAACGGTATTGGAGAATTCGAACTCAATACCATTGTAAATAAAAAAACAAGCGATACAACATCGATAATTAAATAGTACTTTACCTGGTCTCTTGGATAAATCTTTATAGTTCACACCAACCCTTGTCGATTATTTCTGTGTGACACTTTGAATGGCGTGTTTCCGAATCCATTCCATTGGCCCAACATGAAAATGCTTGATACAAATATGTGCCATGAAAAGTTGTAGAAAGGAGAGGGTTAGCCAAATGCTGATAACTTCAATGCTATTCAATTTTCCACCTAAACCTAAGCCCCAGCCATAGAAAATAATAGATGCAATAACGTTTTGAAGCACATAGCAACTTAAAGACATTTTCCCAATCTCGCCAAATCTCTTCCATAACCAATCAAGCTTCTTATATTCTATCATTTTACCTAAAATACCAATATAACCAATTGATAGAATTGGTGCGAATAAATAACGTACAGGTAAATCAAATGCTCCTCCAGGAATAAAGATCAGGAGATTTAAAGGTATCCCAATAAAAATACCGATTTTGAATAGTTTTTGACGCGCTTGACGACCTTTGTCATCTTGTGAAAATACACCATTCCTCATCAGTTTTACGCCAAGTAAAAATAAAAAGATATTCATTGGAATAATAAAAATAGCTTCTGTTCTATAATAAAGAAAATTTGTTAAACGATATTGTATTTGCTCAAGCCAAGTTCCATTTTCATAAAGACTGACGACTGGATCGAGTCCAGCAAGGGAAACATTGATGGCACCTAGCAATGCACTAACTAAAATAAGCAGAATCGTCAGTGCGTGGAAACTACCAAAAACGTATAAAGCACGTTTAATCGCTCTATCACCAAATTTAACGATAAAAGCAACGATGACGGCTGTCACAGCATAGCTCATTAAAATATCATATTCCATAACTAAGGTGAAGTGGATAAGCCCCTCCATAAATAAAAAAACTATCGTCCAAATATACATGCCTGGCCAAGCATTTCCTTTTCGCAAAGCTTGCTGATATTTTAATTCTAGACCTACACCAAACATGATTGTTAATAAACCAAGGAGTTTACCGTTTACTAAAAAAAGGACTGCCATTCGTAAAAAGTCGTTCAATGACCACCAACCTGAAAAACTACTCGTTGTGATATACGAAATATCTCCAAGATAAGCAAAAATCCAAATATTTGTGCCAAGTGTCCCTAATACAGCAAAGCCCCGTAACATATCGATTAGGGGTAATCTTTGTTGAACCTTCATCATAAAATCACTCTTTCTTTGTTTTCTTATAATTATGATAAGAAAACGAAAGGGAAAAACATATTCACACCAGTCAAAGGTTCTTTATGACAGGTGTCATTTTATGGTTTATCAAGTGCAAGGGAAATAAAAAACAGTTATGCTTTTTATTAACACTATGGTGTTTTGGGTAGGGAAAATAGGAAGCGGTCACTTTTAGAATAATGTATTAGAAAAGCAGGAATCTTTCCTTCGAGGCACGAGAATTTTAGTCAAAATCTAAATTTCCTTAATTTAAATATTGCGAAAACTAATCATATTAGTTAAAATAGAAATACGATTAGTTGATAAAGGGGATTTGATTTAGAATGAAAATTACGAAGATTGGTACAGTGTTTCAATTGTCATTTATGCCAAGGATTTTTCCTGTTAATTGTTATATTGTAGAAGAAGAAAGCGAGCTTACACTTATCGATGCAGCCTTACCATATAGTGCAAAAAGTATAATAAAAGCGGCTGAAAGTATTGGTAAACCGATTACAAGAATCATCATTACTCATGCACATAGTGATCATATAGGAGCGCTAGACACGTTAAAAGAATTATTACCAGATAGTCAAGTGTGCATTTCTTCCAGAGATGCTTTGTTATTGGAAGGAAATAGTGCATTACTTCCAAATGAAAAAAACACACCCATTCGGGGAGGTATTCCAAAAAATATTAAGACTAAACCGGACTTATTACTCGAAGAAGGTGATTGTGTTGGTTCATTAGAAGTGATTGCAACTCCAGGTCATACACCTGGTTCCATCACACTTTTCGACACACGCAATAGAAGTTTAATCGCGGGTGATGCCCTCGTAACAAGAGGAAAACTACTAGTATCGGGAGTAATGAATCCGTTGTTTCCATTTCCTGCTCTAGCAACATGGGATAAAAGCACAGCTCTAATAAGCGCAAAAAAATTAAGGGATTTAAATCCAAGCTTACTTGCTGTGGGGCACGGAAAGATGTTGAAGCAACCACAGGAACTTTTGGACATAGCAATAGCAGAAGCAGAAAAAAATTTTAGACAATCAAAATAGGAAGTGAAAAAAATGTCCCGTCGAATGAAAATAGATATATCGATTATTTTACAAAAGGCAACGGAGCTAGTTGATGAACAAGGATTGGATCAACTTTCAATTGGACTATTAGCAGAAAAATTGGAAATACGACCACCTTCCTTGTATAACCATCTTGATGGATTAAATGAATTGAAGCAGAAGTTAGCTATTCAAGGCGTAAACAAATTAAATGAATATATGCTTCAAGCTGCAGTAGGACGTTCAGGTGATGATGCCGTTCGTGCAATTAGTCAGGCATATATTCAATTTGTTAGAGAGCATCCGGGGTTGTATGATGCAAGCACTCGCTTTCCAGATACTAACGATCAAGAACTTCAGCAAGCCCAAGAAGCTGTCGTGCAACTTGTACTTCAAGTGCTTGATGCCTATAATTTACAAGAAGAAATTGCTATTCATATGGTCAGAGGGTTACGAAGTATTCTACATGGATTCACTTCTATTGAACAAATGGGGGGATTTGGGATGCCACTTGATATCAATAAAAGCTTTTTAATCTTAATCAATACTTTTATTGAGGGCATTCATGCAGTTATGATTAATGAAGATAAACACATGCAAAGGAATGACTAAGGAGGAAATCTTGCTCTTTTAGGGAAAAGAAAGAAGCGGGAAATGGCACAAAGGATTAATTTCCCGCTATAAATTGTTGAACAGAATGGATGTTGAAGTGGGT
Organism: Lysinibacillus sp. RC46; assembly: GCF_041262385.1. NCBI lineage: Bacteria > Bacillati > Bacillota > Bacilli > Caryophanales > Bacillaceae > Lysinibacillus > Lysinibacillus sp. RC46. The sequence goes on from NZ_JBGCCF010000007.1 coordinate 192,243, forward strand.
GATTTGTCGTTGAACGAGTCTGCTGCTCTTTTTTATTTACATAGCAGTTAAGTTAAATAACATCCTCACACTATTTAGTACATGAATAAATTCTATAGTCTAAAACGCCTTCATACTTTAAGTTCATTTCAAAATGTTTATCCATTACCTCATAAAGTTCAGGTGCAATATCCTTCGAGTGATGAAGCTCAGGAATGGAGAAGATTGATTTATTTTTTTGAATACGAATATTTTTAAAACCAGCCTGGTTAAACAAAGCTACCCAATCCTTTTTCATTGAACAAGAATCAAATCCATAAAAATGTTTGATTTCCTTTTCAATTTTTTCTTCAAGTGGTTGATGAATAGTAAATTCAATGGCAATAAACCGACCACCTTTTTTTAATAAACGAAAAATTTCTTTCAGGGCATTAGGTTTATTGACAAAAGAAAGAACAGATTCAGAAATAATAAAATCAAATGTATGATCAGGTAACGGCACTTGTTCTATAGAGCATTGAATTATTTTTACGGGTAAGTGATTTTTTTTCATTCTCTTTTTAGCCTTTGCGACCATTTCAGGATTGATATCAATACCAGTTACTTTTGCTTCATATGTTTCCGCCAAATAGGCAGAAGTTTGGCCTGTACCACACCCTGCATCCAAAATGCGGGAGTTTTCGTTAATGCTCTCTACCTTGAATATTTCCTTAGTTAGATTAATGCCACCAGGATGCGCACCACCAACGCCAAATTTGGACAGAAAATCTAGATATTTTGAATTTTGAATCGGAATCCCTTCTTTATTCGTATTTTTGTATAATATGAAATTAAAAAAAGTATGGTTCCAGAGTTGTCATGAAGAACCTTTCAGAAAGGAAGGAGAGAATGATAAATAATTGGGCTTCAACATTTTTACAATACATATCAATATATTTTTTTAGCAACTTCTCCGATAGTCTAAACAATAAAAAAATACAGACGTATACTAGTAAAAAGATATTTGATAGGGGGTGAATTGATGCCATTTTATCCGCCTAATTCTAGAATGAGACCATTACCACCAAGATATAGACAAGGTTTTGGCCCTCCTATTCAAGGTAGAAGGGTGCAACCTTTCTTTAACCCTAATCAACAACCCCAAACTTCTAGATTTGGAAGATTACCACAGCATTTAAATACCATTATGGGCCATGCGGGAACAATAACAAATGGAGTTGGTATGTTAAGGCAAATGGGTGCATTTTTAAATTTCTTTAGGTAGATTATTTCGATGGGTCTTTTAAAGTCCATCCTATAAAGATAGCAAGAAAGGCTTAAGAACCCCTCTGAAGAGTAAATTTTCTTAAGAGGGGTTGTTGTGATTGAATAATCATTGTATTTAGTTTTTAATGATTATTTAAGGTGCTTTTCAATAATAGAGCGATTTTTCTCTTTAAACACTTCATTATGTGATGACACGACCCCGTGACGATAGGCAGTAGGTTCTAAATACGTTTTAATAGAGTTCACGGCATTGGCTGCATCTTGGAAAGTACCTAAAAGGAGATGAATCTTCCCTTCAAATGCTAAAATATCACCCGCTGCAAAAATACCGGGTTGCTCAGTTTCTCCCGTTGCTTTTCCTTCGAAATAGTAATCATCTTTTTTAGGAATGGTCAGTGATTGATCCAATGCTAATGATGCTTCGCGGTTATAGCCATGACTAACAATTACTTCATCGATTTGACGCGTATAACTTTGCTTTGTTTTTGAGTTTTCACATGTCACTAATTGAATCGCTGTTTTGTCAGCATTAGCAGTCAATTTTGAAATAGTTGTATGGCATTCAATCTTTACACCAGCATCTAAAGCTTCTTGTATTGTTGATTCATGCGCAGATAACTTATCTTTCCGATAAACTACAGTTACATTTTTAGCGATAGGACTAAGTTCAACTGCCCAATCAATAGCCGCATTTCCGCCTCCTGAAATAATAATTTCCTTGTCCACAAAGTGTCGATAAGATTGCACTGTATAGTGTAAATTAGTCATTTCATATTTTTCTGCTCCTTCTAGTGAAAGCTTTTGAGGGTTAATAATTCCGCCACCAACTGCTAAAAGAACGGTTTTAGAATAATGTTTATCTCCTTGCGCCGTATGTAGAACAAAAATTTCATCTTGGCGCTCGATAAAATCGACTTTCATACCTGTTAAAATGGTTGGATCAAAAGTTTTTGCCTGCGCAATCAACTGTTTTACAAATTGTTCGCCTAACACAGGAGGGTGTCCGCCAATATCCCAAATGAGCTTTTCGGGATAAAGTAAAACTTTACCACCAAGCTGATGTTGACTCTCAATTAACTTCGTCTTCAATCCTCGTAAACCACTATAAAAGGCACTATATAGACCTGCGGGGCCACCGCCAATAATTGTTACATCGTATAAATGTTGCATTTATAACACCACATCCTTAAAAAATAATAAAAAAGTATTTGACAAAACTTTATAGGAAAACTAGACTAACTTTAGTGATAATGATTATCATTATCGGTTATTCGTTATCATAGCATGGAAAGAAGTAAAAGGAAAGAGAGGTTATGTTGTGCGTTTACAAGTTGAATCGATTCGTATCGGCTACGAGGACAAAACGATTGTGCATGATTTATCGCTACAAATTCCAGACGGTAAAATAACGACCATTATTGGTTCCAATGGCTGTGGCAAATCAACACTTTTAAAGGCCATTACAAGGATTTTGAAGCATAAGAGTGGACAAGTCATATTAGATGGTCAAAATATTTCCGAGATGAACACAAAAGAATTGGCGAAAGAACTCGCCATCTTACCACAAAGCCCGGAAAGTGCACATGGTTTAACAGTAGAAGAACTTGTATCCTACGGTCGATTTCCATATCAAAAAGGCTTCGGTAATTTATCGAAAAAGGATAAAGAAATGATTGACTGGGCCTTAAAGGTAACTAAAACGGATGACTTTCGTCAGAACACGGTTGATGCCTTATCAGGTGGACAGCGTCAACGAGTGTGGATTGCGATGGCATTAGCGCAAGAGACCGATATTATTTTTTTAGATGAGCCAACAACGTATTTAGATATGGCCCATCAGTTAGAGGTTTTAGAATTACTTTACAAGCTTAACGAAGAAGAGAGACGCACAATTGTTATGGTGCTACATGATTTAAATCAGGCAGCCCGTTTTTCAGATTTTATCGTTGCGCTGTCAAAAGGAGAGCTTGTGAAGTTTGGTACTGCAGAGGAAGTCATGGTACCTGAAGTATTAGAAAAAGTGTTTAATATTGATGCAGTCATTGGTAAAGATCCACGAACAGATAAGCCAATGTGCATTACATATAACTTACTAGAAACAGTGTAAAAGGAGATATATTTATGAAAAAGTGGCTATTACCAATGTTTATGATGGTCGTACTAGTGCTTGCAGCGTGCGGCAATAAAGAAGAGAAGGCGGAAGAGGGCTCTAAAGATAAAACATCTGCAGAAACGATTACGTATCAATCAGAATCAGGTCCTATAGAAGTACCAGCTAACCCTAAACGTGTAGTTGTGTTATCTTCATTTGTTGGGGATTTACTACAGCTTGGCGTTAATGTTGTCGGTGTTGATTCATGGGCTGCAGATAATCCAAACTTCCAAGATGATATTAAAGATGCAGTAGTTGTTGAGAATACGGATATTGAAAAAATTATCGAGCTTGAGCCAGATTTGATAATTGGTTTAAATGGTATTGAAAATGCGGATAAATTAGCAGAAATCGCACCAACTGTATTATTTACTTATGGTAAAGTAGATTATTTACAGCAATTTATTGAAATCGGTAAGGCTGTTAATAAAGAAAAAGAAGCAACCGATTGGGTAAAAGATTTTAAAGAGCGTGCCGCAGAAGCGGGTACAAAAATTAAAGAAAAAATCGGCGAAAATGCAACCGTTACTGTTGCAGAAATGTTCAATAAACAATTGTATGTTTATGGAGATAACTGGGGTCGTGGCACAGAAATTATATATCAAGAAATGGGCTTGAAAATGCCTGAGAAAGTGAAGGAAGGTGCTTTAAAACCAGGTTATTTAGCAATTTCTCAAGAGGTATTAGGGGATTACGCGGGTGACTATGTGATTTTTAGTACATTTAAAGGCGAAGATAGCGCCATTAAAAATGCTGCGTGGTTTAAAGATTTAGAGGCTGAGAAAAATGGCCATTTATTTGAAGTGAATGCCAACGAATTTTACTTTAATGACCCAATCACTTTAGATTATCAACTAGATTTCTTTGAAAAGAAATTTTTACAATAATTTCAGTAGAGAGTAGCGAAGGAAAATGATAAAGTTTCGACATTTCCCATTTTGGCTTCAGGTGTTGCTTGCACTGATCTTATTAGCAGTGACAGTTACGATTTCACTTTGTATCGGCGCAGCAAATACGAGCATTCAAGATGTTTATCAAGCGATTGTCGGACAAGACGGTGGCAAGCATTATGCTATTTTAAGAGAAATTCGATTTCCTCGTATTATTGCTGCTATTTTTGTAGGTAGTGCACTCGCAGTTGCTGGGGCTATTATGCAAGGAGTTACTAGAAATCCGTTAGCGGATCCGGGACTTCTTGGCCTCACAGCAGGTGCGAATGCGGCACTTGCATTGACGATGGCATTCATCCCAAATTCCTCGTATTATATGCTTATTTTTGCATGTTTCGTAGGTGCGGGCGTAGGGATGATTGTTGTCTATGGTATTGGCGCTTCAACTAAGAATGGCTTTTCTCCATTAAAGTTAGTTTTAGCTGGGGCAGCTGTTTCCGCTTTATTACAAGCAATAGCAGATGGTACGGGAATATTATTTCGAATTTCAAAAGATGTTTCGATGTGGACGAGTGGTGGTTTAATAGGTACTACATGGCAAGCTTTAATAATTGCTCCGGTTATTGTGGTCGGATTAATTGTAGCGTTTGCATTTAGTCGTCAGCTAACTATTTTAAGTTTAAATGAAGAAGTAGCTGTTGGGTTAGGACAAAACACAGCAGTCATTAAAGGAATAATGATGTTTGTTGTTGTAATTCTTGCAGGCTCCGCAGTAGCACTTGTAGGTAATCTAGCATTTGTTGGTTTAATGGTGCCACATATTGTCCGTGCAATTGTAGGGACAGACTATCGATTTGTCTTACCGATGAGTGCTATTATCGGTGGATGGTTTATGGTGACCGCGGATTTTGCAGGTAGAATGATTAATGCTCCATATGAAACTCCGGTAGTTGCCATTATTTCAATAATAGGCCTTCCATTCTTCTTACTTCTTGTTCGGAAGGGAGGTCGTCAGATTGTTTAATGTCGGGCGAAAAAAACAACGTAGATGGTTATTGGTTTGGATCTTATTAACAATAGTAATTTTTGTTATGGGTATTTCAATGGGAGCAGCTTCGGTTTCGATTGATCGCATACTACCGATTTTAATGGGAGACGGTAGCTTCAAAGAATCATTCGTATTGTTCTCTGTTCGCTTGCCAAGATTGTTTGTGCTGGCAGCTGCAGGGATGGCGTTAGCTTTAGCCGGTGCCGTTTTGCAGGGGGTGACCCGTAATGACTTAGCGGACCCTGGTATTATTGGGATTAATGCAGGTGCAGGTGTTGGGATTACCCTTTTTTATCTCCTTGTCAATGGAGACTTACCTAACTTTGCGTATATGTTACCACTTGTAGGATTTTGTAGCGCTTTATTAACGGCAATCTGCATTTACTTTTTCTCGTACAAGCGCAATGAAGGTGTGCAGCCGGTCCAACTCATTTTAGTCGGAGTAGGTGTAGCATCTGCCTTATCGGGTGTAATGATCATATTAATTTCCTCAGCTGAGCGTAGTGATGTGCAATTTATCGCGCAATGGCTTGCGGGCAATATTTGGGGAACAGATTGGCCATTCTTCTGGGCTTTATTGCCTTGGCTTGTGCTAGGCATTCCATTTATTTTTTATAAAGCAAATGTGTTAAACGTACTGGCGATGACAGAACAAACGGCGGTTGGCTTAGGCTTAAATATAGGTCGAGAGCGTTTACAATTATTAGTTGTCTCTGTAGCACTAGCTGCGGCAGCTGTATCGGTCACAGGAGGCATTGCCTTTATCGGTCTCATGGCTCCACATATTGCAAAACAGCTTGTCGGACCACGCTACCAGTTCTTTCTACCCCTGACATGGTTTATCGGTGCAAGCTTACTAATGCTAGCGGATACAATTGGCCGCGTAGCTATTTCAAGTGCAACAGTACCAGCAGGTATTGTCGTAGCATGTATCGGCGCACCTTATTTTTTATATTTACTACGAAAAAACGACTGAATGGCTTTGGCTGTTCAGTTGTTTTTTTATGTTGAAAGGCTTTATGGAAAGAAGTCTCAGAGCGACGGAAAGAAAGCCTGAGGCGACGGATAAAATTAGCGTCGACGGAAAGCAAGGCCAGACCGACGGAAAGAAGTCTCAAGGCGACGGAAAGAACAGCGACATCGACGGAAAGAAAGCCTGAGGCGACGGATAAAATTAGCGTCGACGGAAAGTAAGGCCAGACCGACGGAAAGAAGTCTCCGAGCGACGGAAAGAACTCCTGCATCGACGGATGGCAATCCCAGGGCGACGGATCGAAATAGCGGCGACGGAAAGCGAGACCCCACCGACGGAAAGAAGTCTCCGAGCGACGGAAAGAACTTCTGCATCGACGGAAAGAAAGCCCGAGCCGACGGATAGAATTAATGGCGACGGAAAGCAAGGCCGACCGACGGAAAGAAGTCTCAAAGCGACGGAAGGAACAGCGACATCGACGGAAAGAAAGCCTGAGTCGACGGATAAAATTAGCGTCGACGGAAAGCAAGGCCAGACCGACGGAAAGAAGTCTCAAAGCGACGGAAAGAACAGCGACATCGACGGAAAGAAAGCCTGAGTCGACGGATAAAATTAGCGTCGACGGAAAGTAAGGCCAGACCGACGGAAAGAAGTCTCCGAGCGACGGAAAGAACAGCGACATCGACGGAAAGAAAGCCCGAGTCGACGGATAGAATTAATGGCGACGGAAAGCAAGGCCAGACCGACGGAAAGAAGTCTCCAAGCGACGGAAAGAACTCCTGCATCGACGGAAAGAAAGCCCGAGTCGACGGATAGAATTAATGGCGACGGAAAGCAAGGCCAGACCGACGGAAAGAAGTCTCCGAGCGACGGAAAGAACTCCTGCATCGACGGATGGCAATCCCAGGGCGACGGATCGAAATAGCGGCGACGGAAAGCGAGACCCCACCGACGGAAAGTCCGAGCGACGGAAAGAACTCCTGCATCGACGGAAAGAAAGCCCGAGTCGACGGATAGAATTAATGGCGACGGAAAGCAAGGCCAGACCGACGGAAAGAAGTCTCAAAACGACGGAAGGAACGCTGACATCGACGGAAAGCGAGCAAAAAAATACTAGCAAGAGCTGAATAGTAGGAATTTTTCCGTTCTTTCTATCTAAAAAAGTTGATGAAAGATTTAATTTGTATTACGTATTTCAAGTTTTTTGGAACCTCTTTTAATGAGGTTCTTTTTTTATACAATAGTTATAGGGGGTGAAGAAACAATGATTTTATTAGACCGTCAGGAATCGGAGCAACACAAAATTTTAGATGCTTTGATACGGAGATTACCTAGCACACATACTGAATACATGAATTATTTTGAGAGGTTGAGACGTATACACGCAGGCTTTGCTGGTGAGCAAAGAGTAGATGCCGAATGGCTTGAAATTAATTTACCTCATCAGCATTATTTTCTTCATGATTTACAAATACTTAATCACTTTGGCACTACTCATCAAATAGACACCGTTTTACTTTGTCCTCAATTTATATTGATACTCGAAATTAAAAATGTAACAGGCTTTCTTGATTTCGATGAATCCTTTAATCAATTTACACGAACTACAGCTGAAGGGGATATCGAGGGAATGACTAATCCATTTCATCAAGGGAGGCGACATATGGAATGGATGATGGGAATGTTGCATCAGTCACGGCTTGAGATTCCTGTCCATTATGCTGTCGTATTGGCTACGAAAAATGCTATTTTATCGAAGAGTTTAAGGGGACAACCAATTTTTCATGTTTCAGGTTTACGTTATCATGTTCGAAAATGGCTTCAACAGCATAAAAAGGCGGGGGTGGATGAAGAAAAGTTATTTCAATTTGCTTCTAAATTATTATCCATGCATAGGCCAATCAAAAGAGAAATAGCACTGCCTGTCCGAGATTTAGTAAAAGGTGTGCTATGTGAAAGTTGTTTAAATGGACAGAAAATGAACTATCGTTTCCCAAAATGGTATTGTCAGCGTTGCGGAGCAGTTGATCAAGAGGCAATTTTTAGGACGCTTGAAGATTATCGATTGCTAGTAGGCGAAACGTTAACAAATAAAAGCTTTTGTGAGTTTTTTGCAATAGATTCGCCGAATACAGCTTATAAATTACTACAAAAGTTACCGTTGAAAGCTGAGGGTACAAAAAGTAACAGGAAGTATTGGATTGTAGATTAAAGAGCAGAAATTCAAGCGGTCTGAAGTTTTGCTAGAAATGTTGCAGAAGGCTAGAAGTCTTAGAGCGACGGAAAGAACTCCTGCATCGACGGAAAGAACCCTCAAGGTGACGGATAGAATCAGCAACGATGGAAAGGAAGGTCTCACCGACGGAAAGAAGTCACAGAGCGACGGAAAGAGCTCCTGCCCCGACGGAAAGAACCCTCAAGGTGACGGATAGAATCAGCAACGATGGAAAGGAAGGTCTCACCAACGGATAGAAGTCTCGGAGCGACGGAAAGAACTCCTGCCCCGACGGAAAGAACCCTCAAGGTGACGGATAGAATCAGCAACGACGGAAAGGAAGGCCTCAACGACGGAAAGAACACTCAAGGTGACGGATAGAATCAGCAACGATGGAAAGGAAGGTCTCACCGACGGATAAAAGTCACAGAGCGACGGAAAGAGCTACTGCCCCGACGGAAAGAACCCTCAAAGTGACGGATAGAATCAGCAACGATGGAAAGGAAGGTCTCACCGACGGATAGAAGTCACAGAGCGACGGAAAGAACTCCTGCATCGACGGAAAGAACCCTCAAGGTGACGGATAGAATCAGCAACGATGGAAAGGAAGGTCTCACCGACGGAAAGAAGTCAC